>DATGBR010000333.1:0-14622 GCA_035312605.1 Candidatus Methylomirabilota bacterium | reverse complement strand
GGCCCCGCGGCGCTCGCCGCTCCGAGCCGCCACGCGAGACCCGCCCCGACCGCGCCGAGGCCGAGGGTGGACTCGAGGCAGAGGCGCAGCTCACCGGGGTGCCGATCCGGTGCGATGGCGACCGGGCGCCCCTCGAGCGCGATGCGGGCAAGGTCGCGCGCCAGGCCCACCGCGAGCAGCACCACGCCGGCCGCGACGAGGAGCATCGGTCGCGTGGTCACGATGCTCGTCTTCGGCGCCGCCAGCCGGAGCGCGAGCCCCAGCCCGATGGCGAGGGCGCCTGCGCTCCGCTCGACCCACGCGATCCGTGCTTCTGCGGTCATGCCTGGTCCCCCTTGTGAGCCCGCGCCCGGGAGCGGGCTCCTCTCATGGTGGCACGGCGGGCGCGTCGTCATGTCCGGTCTCTGACGGGTCCGGCGGAACGCTGTCGCGGCGCTGACGAGCACCGGTCGGCGTCATGGCTAAAATTGCCAATTATTAAAGATATTTACGCATGGGGTCCCGTGGCACGGCCTATGCGCAATGTAGCCAATCGCCGGCCGGTCGAAACGGCCGAGCGCCCAGAAAGGGAGCGACCCCATGACCCAGACCGAGGACGTGCTGGCCGAGTACGTGGAGCGGCTGTTCGCGAAGGCGAGTCTCATGAGTCTCGCAGTGCTCGGACACGGCCGCCTGCTGGAAGACGGCTGCCTGCGCCCCGACGGCAATCGTCTGGAGCAGCTCCAGTCCCTGGCCACCGAGCTCGAGTTCGGCCTCGGGATGCTGCACGACCGGCTGACCGAGCGCCACGAGCTGGCCTGATTCCGGGCGCGCCCCGATGACCGCGATCGGACGCGTGACTCTCGCGCTGTGCGTGCTGGCGCCGCTGACCGTCGGCTGCGCCCGGCACGTGGACACGCCGCAACCTGCCGCGGTCATCGCGAGCACACCCGCCGCATCCCCCGCCCCTCCGGTCTGGCCCGACGCCGCGCCCGCTCCCGATGCGCCCGTCCCGGATGCGGCCGGTCCCACTCCCGAGTCCGGTCCCGCCGCCGGGTTCTCCGCCCGCGAGGAGCTGCCCGACGTCCACTTCGCCACCGGCCAGGTTCAGGCCGAGCCGCGCGCGCGGAAGGCGCTCGAGGCGTCGGCGGCGTGGCTCAGGGCGCACCCCGAGCAGCTCGTCATCCTGGAGGGCTACACCGACGTGGCCGGGCCCCGGCTCGCCAACCTCTCCCTGGCGCAGCGACGGGCGAAGTGGGTGATGGACTACCTGGTGGGCAAGGGCATCGCGCCGAGCCGCGTCACGGTGGTATCCCGCGGCGAGAGCGGCACGCTGTGCGCCGACCGGACCGCGGCCTGCCAGGGCAAGAACCGCCGTGTGCACTTCCTGGTCCGCGACACCGGGTCGGTGCAGGTCACCGCTTCCCCCAGCCGCTGAGGCAAGCCACCGCGTCGGCGCGCCCGCGCTCGAGGGCGCGCGCCATCCCGGCGGGATCGAACTCGAGCGGGCGCAGCGCGAGCGGCACCGACGGCGTCAGCAGCTCCACCTCCACTCCCGGGAACCTGAAGCGCGCCAGCTCCACGTCCCGCCGGATCTGGTGGATCATCCCCATCTCGAAGGCTTCCTCGAGCGCGCGCCGCATCGTGGTGGGCGGACTCCCCTGCTCCTGCGGCGCATAGCTCATCACCACCACCGCCCGCTCCACCCCGGTCCCCGCCGCGAGCGCCTCCAGCACTGGCGCCCGCCCGGTGAGCCCGCCGTCCACCAGCAACGTGCCGCCGACGTCCACCGCGGGGAAGGCGCCCGGCACCGCGGCCGCGGCCATCAGCACCTCGCGGGTGACGGTCCGGTTGTCGAAGACCCGCGACTCCCGGCGCTGCAGGTCGGTGGTGAGGACCAGGAGCTGCACCGGCGAGGCGCGGATGCGCTCGAGGTCGAGCGAGACGCCGATCAGCCCGCGTAGCGGCTCGGGATCGAAGAGCGAGCCCGCACGGTCGAGGGTCAACAGGGTGAGCCATCCGGGCAGGAGGCCCGCGAAGAACACGCGGGGCCGCAGCGAGTAGACCTGGTCGCGGGTGAGCCCGCGCCACAGCGCCTCCAGCCGGTCGAGCCGGCCGTCGGCGATCATGGCCGCATTCAGCGCGCCGGCCGACGAGCCGGCCACCAGGCGGATGGGCACACCCCGCTCCACGAGCGCGGCGGCCACGCCCGCCTCGTAGGCGCCCTTGGCCCCGCCGCCCGACAGCACGAGCGCGATCGGGGTGTCGGCGGGAAGCGGGGAAGGTCCGCACGCGGCGGCGGCGGGCGCGGTCGGGCCCATGGCGAGCCCGATGAGCGAGAGGGCGACGAGACGCGAGCGGATCGACGAAGACGTCATGGCCCGGCTCTTACAACGAGCCGGGCCGTGACGTCAATGCACGCGGCGGGCTAGCGCGCGGGCGCGGCGGCGGCGACCGGGGCGGGGGCGCGGCGATCGCCCAGCACCATCTGCACCCGGCGCGTGAGGTACTCGATGGTGAACGGCTTCGCGATGACCGGGCCGACCGGATTGAGGCCCCGGGCCACCAGGAAGTCGCGATCGTAGGCGGACATGAACATGACCTTGAGGCCAGGCAGCAGCGCGCTGAGCCCGGTCGCGAGATCGCAGCCGTTCATGCCCGGCATCATCACGTCGGTGAGGAGCAGGTGGATGGGACCGGGATGCTCGGCGGAGACCCGGATCGCGTCCTGCCCGTCCGAGGCCTCGAGCACCCGGTAACCTTCCCGGGCCAGCACGTCGCGCGCGAGGCCGCGCACCCACGGGTCGTCGTCGACGACCAGTATCGTTCGCACGGGCGTCAACCCGCCCGCCGGCGCTGCGCGCCGCGGCGCGGGCGCACGGAGGCTCCGGCCAGCTCGCTCTCGCTCCCGCGAGGGACGTACAGCCGATCGAGCCAGAGCGGGCGCGGCAGAGCGGAGATCGCCGCGTGCACCGTGGTGCGCGCCTCGCGGAAGGTGGGCTCTCGCCGCTCGCGGCGGTCGCGGTTGAGCCAGGACTCGAGCGGGTAGAATTCGGCGCTGCTGCAGGTCGGGCAGTGACGATGTGTCACCGCGTCGAAGACCGTGTTGCAGTCGAGCTCCATGCAGAGCTTGGCATTGCGTAGTTCGATGCGGAACGTGTCCTTCTCGGGTGTCATCGGGTCCCATCCTCCCGTGCGTTCGGTGTGACCAGGCAGGCCGAAGGCCGGATGCTCGGTCCGACGCGTCGGTGGAGAAGGGACCGAAACCCCGTCCCGCTCACCCGCCCCTCGAACCTGCCTGATCCGTACCGCAGTCCCTGGGGCAAGTCCTGTACCAAGGACCGATCGCTCGTAGAATCAATCGCTTGCTCCCGGGCGCCCGAGCCGAGCTTCCCTCGTGGCTTCCGTGGCTGGGTAACGAAATGCCCTCTTGATATGGAACTCGGCTCCACCGCATTTTCTGCGGTGTGTCGTCGTCTTGACAGCGATCGAGGCCGCCCGCATGATCATCCGCCATGGACGCGAGCGATCCGACCGATCTCTCGGTCTCCGAGGCCTCGCGGCGCATGGCGGACGGCGCCCTCACGCCGTCGGCGCTGCTCGAGGCGTGCCTGCAGCGCATCGCCGCGACCGATGACGCGGTCCACGCGTGGGTCTCGGTGGACGAGGCGGGCGCGCGCGCGACCGCGCGTGAGCGCACCGAGGAGGCGCGCGCAGGCCACCGGCGCGGGCCGCTGCACGGGATCCCGGTCGCGATCAAGGACATCTTCCACGTGGCGGGCATGACCACGACCTGCGGCGCCGCGCCCGCGTTCCACACCGCGGCCACCGCGGACGCCACGTCGGTGGCGCGCCTGCGGGCGGCGGGCGCCGTCGTGCTCGGCAAGGTCCACACCACCGAGTTCGCCTACTTCGAGCCCGGGCCCACGCGCAATCCGTGGAATCCGGCCCACACGCCGGGCGGCTCGTCCTCCGGCTCCGCGGCGGCGGTGGGCGCCCGCATGGCCCCGCTCGCCCTGGGCTCCCAGACGGTGGGCTCGGTGCTGCGGCCCGCCGCCTACTGCGGCGTGGTGGGATTCAAGGGCACCTACGACCTGATCCCGACCGAGGGCGTGGTCCCGCTCGCGTGGAGCTTCGATCACGTGGGGGTGTTCGCGCGCCGCGTGGCCGACGTGGCCCTCGCGGTGGACGCGCTGGCCGCGCACCCGCTCGGGGCCCCCGCGGTCTCCGCGCCGCGCGTCGCGGTGGCCGAGGAGCTCCTCGAGCGCGCCACGCCCGAGGTGGCCGCGCTGATTCGTGCGACCGCGGACCGCCTCGCGCGCGCGGGCGCGACGGTGCACGAGGTGACGCTGCCGCCGTCGTTCGCGGGCGTGCACGCGGCGGGCCGCTCGGTGCTGGAGGTCGAGGCGGCCGCGTATCACGAGGAGCTGTACCGGGCCCACGCCGCGCAGTACCGGCCGCGCACCCGCGAGCTCATCGCGAGCGGTCTCACGCGCCCGGCGGTGGTCTACGCCCGCGCGCAGCGAGCGCGTCTCGCGTTCCGTCGCGACGTGATGCCGCTACTCGCCGAGCACGACGCGCTGCTGTCGCCGACCGCTCCGTCGCCCGCGCCGGAAGGGCTCGGCGCGACCGGAGATCCGTGGTTCTGCGCGCCGTGGAGCTTCGCGGGCGTTCCCGCGGTCTCGCTGCCGATCGGCGTCTCAGCGCTCGGTCTCCCGCACGCGGTGCAGCTCGTCGGCGCGGCGGGCCACGACGCACAAATTCTCGCGGTGGCTGCATGGTGCGAGCGCGTGGTAAGCTTTGAGCTCGCACCATCGCGGTGATGGTGATCGTTCCCAATGCCCACGACGCAAGCATTGCATAGAGGAACGTCCGGCCCGCCCGGACGGTTGATCAGGCAGTGGCCGACGCCAGCAGCCGCTCTCCGCTGAGACGATTCCTCTCGGTGTCTCGCCCTGCCGCGCGATCCGGCCTCGCGCCCGGCCGGCCCGCCCTCGCGACCGTGATCGGGGCCGACGTGCTCCCGGGCACCGCGGCGGCCCAGCCGTGGCTCGCGCGCCTGCGCGAGCTGGTGATACGCCGTTCGTTGCTCCTGTCCGTCGTCGCGGTCGCGCTCGTCCTGCTCGCCCTCGTGGAGATGCGCACCTCCGCGCTGCAGGCGCTGGTGCTCTCGCAGGCCGCGCGGGTGCTCACCTATCGGGTGGCCCCGGGCCCAAGCCCGTTGGTCACCTATCCGCAGACCGGGCCCTACGACGTGAGGCTCGGCTACACCCGGCTCCCCGACTTCGTCGACCGCCTGGAGGCGGGCGGCTATCGCGTCGAGCAGCAGGCCCGGCCCTCCGCCGCGCTCGCGCACCTGGCCGCGTGGGGACTCTACCCGCCCTATCGCGAGAAGACCCGCGCCGGGCTCGAGGTGCTCGACCGAGAGGGCCACCCGCTCTACGCCACCCGCTATCCGGAGCAGGTCTACGATCGCTTCGACGCGGTGCCGCCCATCCTGATCAACACCCTGCTGTTCATCGAGAATCGCGAGTTGCTCGACGCCGGCCCGTACCGGAACCCGGTGGTGGACTGGCGACGCCTCGCCAAGGCGGTCGGGGTTGAGACGATCGGCCGGTTCCGCGGAGAGCGCCACTCCATCGGGGCGAGCACCCTGCCCACCCAGCTCGAGAAGATGCGCCATTCTCCCGAGGGCCGCACCCGCGCCCCGGGGGACAAGCTGCGGCAGATGATCTCGGCGAGCCTCCGGGCCTACCAGGCCGGCGCCACGACTCGGGCCACCCGGCGGCAAATCGTGGTGGACTATCTCGATTCGCTGCCCCTCGCCGCCGCGCCGGGGCACGGCGAGGTGCACGGCCTGGGCGACGGCCTCCGCATCTGGTACGGAGCGGACTTCCTTCAGGCCAACGCGCTCCTCTCGACCAAGCCGGTGGCGGCGGACGCCGCGCGCGCCCGCGTCTTCAAGCGCTCGCTGAGCCTCATCCTCGCCGCGCGCCGGCCGTACTACTACCTGGTCGAGAACCCGCGCGCCCTCGAGGAGTTCACCGACGGATACCTGCGGGTGCTGGCCCGCGCGGGGGTCATCGACGCGCGCCTGCGCGACGCGTCCCTCGCCGAGCGGCTCGAGCTGCGGCGCGGGGGCGCCGCCGCGCCGGTGGCGTTCGTGGAGCGCAAGGGCGCCAACCTGGTGCGGGCCCGGCTCACCTCGATGCTGAGCGTGCCCGCCCTCTACGATCTCGACCGCCTCGATCTCACCGCGCGCAGCTCCCTCGACGCGCCCGCCCAGGACGCGGTGGCGCGCCTTCTGCGCTCGCTGCGGGAGCCGGCCACCCTCGAGCGCCTCGGGCTCGTGGGCGAGAAGCTCCTGGGCGGCGGGGATCCGACCCGGGTGCTCTACAGCGTCACGCTCTACGAGCGCGGCCAGGGGCAGAACCGGGTCCGCATCCAGACCGACAACCTGGACCAACCGCTCGACATCAACGGCGGGGCGCGGATCGACCTCGGCTCGACGGCCAAGCTCCGCACCCTGATCTCGTACCTCGAGGCGATCGCCGCGCTCCACGACCGCTACGCGCGGCTCGAGGCGGCCGCGCTGGCCAAGACGTCGGTGCACCCGCGGGATCGGCTCGGGGAATGGGCGGTGCAGTACCTCACGAGCGCGCGGGGCACCGACCGCACGCTCCAGGCCATGCTCGAGGCCTCGCTCGATCGGCGCTACTCGGCGAGCCCGGCGGAGGCCTTCTTCACCGGCGGGGGCCTCCACACCTTCGGCAACTTCGACCGTGAGGACGACGCGAAGATCCTCACGATCCGCGAAGGCTTCCAGAACTCGGTGAACCTCGTCTTCATCCGCCTGATGCGCGACGTGGTCACCCATCACCTCTACGGCTCCTCCGGCTCCTTGGCCCTCGTGCTGGAGAACCCGGGCGATCCGCGCCGCGACCTCTACCTGACCCGCTTCGCCGACCGCGAGGGGAGCGAGTTCGTCCGGCGCTTCTACCGCAAGTACCACGGCCTGCCGGGGGAGGAAGCGCTCGAGCTTGTCCTGAGCGCGGCCCGCCCGACCCCGCCGGGCCTCGCCATCGCGCTGCGCGCGGTCTACCCGGAAGCGAGCCCAGAGGTCTTCCGCGACCTGCTCGCGTCCCGCGTGCCGGGCCGCGCGCTCTCCGACAAGGCGGTCGCCGAGCTCTACGAGCAGGCCGCGCCCGAGGCGATGCCCCTCGTCGACCGCGGCTACGTAGCCGGCGTGCATCCGCTCGAGCTATGGCTGGCCGGTTACCTGCGGCGGCATCCCGGCGCGGGCATGGGCCAGGTGGTGCGCGCGAGCGCGGCCGAGCGGCAGGCGGTCTACAGCTGGCTCTTCTTCACCCGCCACCGCAACGCGCAGGACCATCGCATCGCGAGCCTGCTGGAGCTGGAGGCGTTCCTCGACCTGCACCGGAGCTGGGAGCGGCTCGGCTACCCGTTCGCCTCGCTGACCCCGTCGCTGGCCACCGCGATCGGCAGCTCCGGCGACCGGCCCGCCGCGCTCGCCGAGCTGATGGGCATCATCCTGAACAACGGGGTGCGCCAGCCCACCGTGCTGATCGACGGCCTCGACTTCGCGGCGGGCACCCCGTACGAGACGCGCCTGGGCCGCGCCGAGATCCCGCCGAGCCAGGTGCTCGCGCCCGAGGTGGCGGCGGTCGTCCGCGGCGCCCTCGGCCAGGTGGTGGACGGCGGCACCGCCCGCGGGCTCAAGCCCGCGTTGACCGGACCGGGCGGGGCCCACACCGTCGGCGGCAAGACCGGCACCGGCGACCACCGCTACTTCGTCTACGGCAAGAACGGTTCGGTGGTGGAGTCGCGGGTGGTGAGCCGCGCGGCCACCTTCGTGTTCATGCTCGACGACCGCTACTTCGGCACCGTGACCGCCTACGTGCCGGGCCCCGAGGCCGCGCGCTTCCACTTCACGAGCGCGCTGCCGGTGCGCATCGTGGGCCTGCTCATGCCCGCGCTCGACCGGCTCGCCGCCTCGCCCGCGCCCGACCGCCTCCGCACCGCCGCGCGCTGAGCGCGCCGCCGCGCCGCGACCGCCTAGAAGACGTCGTCCCGCTCGCCGAACTCGAACTGGTAGGTGGTCTCGTCGAGCTCCGCGCCGGTGACGAGGCCCTTGCCGGCCAGCAGCTCCTCGAAGGTCCGGAGCCAGATCTCGTAGTAGACGAACGGGCCCGGACGCGTCTCCGCCGCCGCGATCTGGGCAATCAGGGCCCGGCGGAACTCCTCCCACTCGAAAGCCCCGCGCTCGTGCAGGGCTACCGCCATGCCGAAGACGCGGCCCTGCCACGGCTCCTCGAAGACCAGCTCGCCGTTCTTGCGCGGCAGGGCGGCCCGGCCTTCCATCACCGCGACCACCCGGTCCACCGAGAGGGCCCGGCCGTCCGCGGTGACGCCGGAAGCGGGCGCCTCGCACGCGTGCCCGCGCACGGTCCGCCAGAGCCGCGCGTCGTCCACCGGCTGCCCGTCGGGGCGCGGCTGCCAGGCCGACGCGGTGAAGTGATACGGGGCGAGCGCGGCCGGCGGAGGCAGGCACCCGTCGGCCTCCAGCATGCCCTCCACGTGATCGTAGAGCGCGAGGGCCTGCGCCTCGGAGTCGATCGAGTGGAACCACTGGGTCTGGCCGTCGAAGAGCAGGAGCACCACGTTCGCGAGCGCGCAGGGGCCGAGGCAGCCGCCGATGGTGAGGTGGATCACGTTGCGGAGGCGCCGCCGCTCCCACTCGCGGTGGAAGGTCTCGCTGGGTACCGGAGCGAAGCCGTCCACGGTGCGCCCGCAGCAGCAGCCGGTGGCGCAGACGAAAAGCTGCCCGCGGAAGCGGGCCACGTTGACGCGGCGGCCGTCGCGCCGCACCACGATGTTGCGCCGCCGCTCGTACACGTGCGTCGCGCCGCCTCAGCGGGCGGCGGGCGCGGGCGGGCGCACGTCGGCCACGCCGATCAGCGCGTCGCGCGTGATCAGGGGGACCAGCTCCGCCTCGCCGAGGCCCTCGGTGCCGGCGGGCCGCTGTGGCAGCACCATGTAGCGCATCTCCGCGCTCGAGTCCCACACTCGGATCTCGCGCCGCGGATCGATCGCGAGCCCCATCTCGCCCAGGAGCGCACGCGGCTCGCTCACCGCGCGCGAGCGGTAGGCCGGCATCTTGTACCAGGTCGGGGGCAGCCCGAGCACCGGCCACGGATAGCAGGAGCAGAGCGTGCACACCACCAGGTTGTGGAGCGCGTCGGTGTTCTCGACCACCATCAACATCTGGTAGTCGAGATCGAAGCGGGCGAGCGCGGTCCGGGGGTCGTCGAGCAGGAGGCGCTTGTACCGGGGATCGGTCCACGCCCGGGCCACCGCCCGCGCGCCCACCATCGGGCCGGTGTCCGCCTCGTAGCGCTCGATCACCCGGTCGACCGCGTCGGGCGCCAGGATGCCCTTCTCGAGCAGCAGCGACTCGAGCGCCCGCACCCGGGACACCACGTAGGGATCGACGTTGGGGTGGTTCTTGCCCATGGGGGATCAGCTCCCGGGGAGGAGATAGCTCTCCCACAGATCGATGTGCACCACCTGATTCGGCTCCGCCGACTCGCCCCACAGCTCGCGGGCGTCGAAACGCACGCTGTAGAGCGGCTGGGGCTGCTCGCCCCGGCCGTGGGCGTGGCTGTCGGGGAACACGTGGACGCCGTGGCAGCGGTGGATGAGGCCGCGCTTGCCCCGCGCGTAGCGAGGCAGCCGGGTGTGCCCGGGCGGGTGGACGTCGCGCGTGCGGACCGGATCGCCGTCCGCGAAGCGGGGCGCCGCGCCGGTCTCGCGGATCACGTCCTGCGCCCACTTCGCATTGGCGGGCGGGCGCGGCGGGAGCGGCGCGGTCAAGGGTTCGGTCGCCGGCGCGTCGGGCCGCTGCTCGAAGTAGGCCAGGCGCGCGGCCAGCTCCTCCGCGCCCACCACGCCCTTCTCCAGCAGGAGGCGCGTCACGCCGTCGAGCCATTTCTCGTAGTAGGTCGCGCGCAGGTAGTGGGCCGGGGCCATGCGCTCGATGCCGTGACGGAACTCGTCGATGTTGAAGAAGCCGCGCGCGCCGCCCGCGCGCTGGATCGCGAGCACCGCCGCTTCCCATGCCGCGTGGAAGACGGGCTCGTTCTCCTCCCGCTCGACCGGGCCGAAGCCCTGCATGCCGCCCAGGTCGTGTACCCCGTCCATGCCCGCGATTCTATCGGCCGGGGTCAGGTCTTACAATCCGACATTTCGATGAGCGCGCGGCTCAGTGCGCGCGCGGGGGTGTCGCGTCCGCGGGCGGCGGCTCGCCGGGGACGCCGGCGTGGCGGGCGCGCAGGTCCATCCAGAGCCGCAGGCGCGACCAGTCGGGCGTGTCGACGTAGCGGCCGCGCGCCGGGTCGATCCACGGGTTCGGCAGGAAGACGGTCAGCATCTGCTCGTCTCGCCCGTTCCACAGGCGCAGGCCCCACGCGCTCGGCCGTCCGGCCCGGTCGCGGCTCTGGAAGAATGCGGCGCGACGGCAGCGGCGCCACTCCGCCAGCGCGGGCGGCGTGGGCAGGCCGGGCGAGCCCCGGTGGGACCCGATGCAGAGGTGGAAGTGCCAGGACTCGCTGCCCTGGAGCTGCACCGTGACGTAGCCGTCCAGCAGCGTCACGCGAGGCCGGGCCGCGAAGCGCCCCTCGAACACCGCGCCCTCGATGCAGGGGCCGAAGATGACGTGATCCCAGTGCTCCTCGAAGACCTCTCGCAGCAGCGCGAGCAGCGCGGCCTCCGTGCACTCGACCGCGAAGTACTCGGTACGGCTGCCGTCCAGGTGCTCCTGCACGGTCATCGCGTCAGTACTCACGGTAACCCACCATCCCGGCCGCGAGCGCGCGCCGATCCACGCGCGAGAGCGCGCGGATCATCGTGGGAGCGAGGAGCCGGGTGTGCCGGATCTCGAGCAGGTGCTCGGCGATCCACCAGAGGTCTCCCTCCGCGGTCGCCCATCCCGGCCGCCGCCGGTCGAAGCGGGCCAGGTTCACCGGGCGCGAGTAGGCCCGCAGCGTACGCTCGCCCCGCAGGTTGATGTAGCCGTCGAAGTAGCTCATGACCAGCTCCCGCAGGCTGCGGTGCACCGGCTCACGATAGCGCAGCCCGGAGAAGTTGGATTTGGCGATGGCGCCCCAGTGCCCGCGCACCCGGAACACCGCCACCACGTGATCGGTATCCTGCACCGCTTCCAGGTCGAGAAGCAAGGGCGGGAAGCCGAGCACCCGCAGCGCGGCGGCCGCGAACACCGCGCCCTCGAGGCAGTGCGCGGTCCGCTCGCGCAGCACGCGCCGCGGCGACCACGCGGTGCCGGCGAGGTGATAGGGCATCGCGTCGAGGGCGCGCTGGACGCCGACGGGGCTCCCGAGGGCCCGCAGCGCGCGCAGCTCGCGCGGGGTGAAGCCCGGGTCCGGGCGGGGGGCGGGCACTCCGCGGGAGTCGGCGGGCTACCAGTCGAGGCGCGACTCGAGAATCACCCCGCGTCGCAGGTTCGCCCAGCGGGTGAGCCGCACCACCTGGTGGAAGAACCAGAGCGAGGCGTACAGGTGCTTCGGCAGGAGGCCGAACGATCCGCCCGCGAGCACCCCGGTGACCGCGGGGACCACCCCGAGCACGTTCTTCGGTCGCATGAACACCTCGAGGAAGGCGCGGTCGTAGTACGACTCGATGAAGCGCTCGAACGGCTTGGTGCCCCGGCGGACCGCCCGCTCGTAGCCGCGGAACCGCCGGGCGTCGAACCGGCCGCTGCGGAACGCGCGCTGGATCGCCCCCGCGGCCAGCTCGCCGGTCTGCATGGCGAGGAACACCCCGGGCGAGAAGATCGGATCCACGAAGGCCACTGCGTCGCCCACGCAGAGGAACCGGTCGCCGGTGATCGGCTCGATCGTGTACGCGAAGTTGGACGTGGTGTAGAGCTCGGTCACGCGCTCGGAGCCGTTCAGGTTCTCCGAGATCTTCACGCAGCGCTCCACCATCTCGTCGAACAGCTCCTGCAGCGTCCCCCGGCGGGCCTTCACCACGCGCTGGTGGAGCACGCAGCCCACGCTGGTCTCGTCGCGGGCCAGCGGGATGTACCAGAACCAGCCCTCCGGGAAGATGTAGAGGCGGACGTTGCCCTCCGACCGGCCCGGGAAGCGCCGCGCCCCGCGGAAGTAGGCGAAGATGGCGACCTTGCCGAGGCCCGGGCGCGGCTTGCGCTGGCCCTGACGTGCGGCCAGGAACGCGTCGCGCCCGCTCGCGTCCACCACGAACGAGGCCCGCAGCTCGTGCTCACCGTCGCGGTCGCTGAGACGCGCGGTCACCCCGTCGGCGTCGAAGGCCACCTTCTCCACGGTGGCCGGCTGGTGGAGGGTCACGCCGGGATAGGACACCGCGTGCTCGAGGAGGATCTGATCGAACTCGGCGCGGTGCACGTCGAGCGTGAACGAGGGCCACGGCCGCCCGGGTCGGAAGTCGAAGGTGGTCTCGAGATCGAGCTCCTGATCGTGGAAGGTCGCCCCGTACTTCACCTGGAAGCCGTGGCCGAGCACCCGGTCGAGCACCCCGAGCCGCTTGCAGATGTCCATGCAGGTCGGGATGAGGGACTCGCCGACCTTGAAGCGCGGGAAGGCCTCGCGCTCGACCAGGGCCACGCGCAGGCCACCCTGGGCCAGGAAGGTCGCGGTCGTGGTTCCGCCCGGCCCGGCGCCGATCACCAGCACGTCGGCGTCCCGCGAGGAGCTCGTCACCCCGGCATCTTACCCGATAGGGCGCCGCCGGGCGAGTCTGCCGAAGGCCCTGGATTTGCGGCCTTCCCCGGCCCGTGCTAGCCTGCGCCCGGCGCCGGCAGGAGACCACGACGACCATGAGCGAGATCCGGATCGAGTTCGACCCCCACGCATCCGAGAGCCTCAAGCGGGCGGTCATCGACCACCTCGACATGTACAACGTGGGCGTGACCGGGTTCACCGAGTACTCCCCGGTCAACCTCTTCCTCCGCGATGGCGGCGACGAGATCCAGGGCGGCCTCCTGGCCGCGATCTGGGGCGGCGTCATGTACGTGCGGATCCTGTGGGTCGCCCGGGCCCTGCGCGGAAAGGGTCACGGGCAGCGGCTGCTGGCCGCGGCAGAGCAGCGCGCGATCGAGCGGGGTTGCCGCCACGTCTTCCTCGACACGTTCAATTTCCAAGCCCCCGACTTCTACGTCAAGCAAGGCTACGAGATCTACGCCCGCGCGGACGACTGGCCGGTGGGGCACGCCCACTTCTTCCTCCGGAAAGCTCTCCCGAGCCCGCCATGATCAAGCTGGTGTTCTGCCTGCGCCGCCTTCCTCACCTATCGCGCGAAGAATTCCAGCGCTACTGGCTCGAGTCCCACGGCCCGCTGGTGCGCGAGCTCGCCCCCCACTTGGGCGTGAAGCGCTACGTGCAGGTGCACACCGTGACGTCCGCCTTCAGCGAGGCGATGAGCCGCCACCGCGGCGCCCCGGACGACTTCGACGGCGTCGCCGAGCTGTGGTGGGACTCGGTGGACGATTTCGCACGCGCGGGCACCACGAAGGAAGGTCGCGACGCGGGGCGTCGCCTGCTCGAGGACGAGAAGCGCTTCATCGACCTGACGCGCTCGCCGATCTGGTTCGGCGAGGAGCACGCCCTGGTCGATCTTACGCGGTTAGATCCACTGTCTCGGAAAGACGAGTAGTTAGGGTGGTGCGTGCAGGCATGGTTGCAGCGGCGTCCTCGTCGGGCATGTAGCTGGCGTAGGTATGGAGCAACACCGTGGCACTTCGCCACCCCCCGGCTCGCTGCACCAGCAGGAGCGGGGCGTTTCGGGAGAGCATGATCGAGGCGAAGCTGTGGCGGCACGCGTGCGGCGACTTGAACGCGACGCCCGCCACCTTCAGCACGCGCCTCCAGATTTTATCGAGACGTGAGTGGGTGATCGGCCACAGCCGGGCCTCAGGGTCCGTCGTGGTCGCCACGAGCACCGCCAGCCCGTCGAGCACCGCCCGCGTGACACTCTCCGCGTCTTTGGGCTTCCAGACGGGACGATCCTCGGAGACGGGATGCAGGACCGACACCTTTCGCACCGAATGGGGGTTCTTCGTCTTCCCACGTCCGAGTCGGCCCTGACTGCCCTGCACATGGATCAGGCCCGATGCGTCCACGTCTTGACGACGGAGCGCGAGGGCTTCTCTGGGCCGGAGACACGCCTGGGTCATCGTCTGCACGAGCGTGGCAAAGTCCGGGTCTACGGTCCGCGCAGCCCGGAAGATCGCCCGGAGCTCGGAGGCCGTGAACGCCTTCGCTTGCGGGCTCGCGGTGGGCCGCTACAGCCTCAGGCCCGAGCGCATCGGGTTGGCGCTCAGGAGTCCCAGCCGCACCGCATGATCGAGAACCAAGCGCAGCGTCGGCAGTGACGTCTTGAGCGTGCTGTCCGCGAGCTCGGTTCGCTTGGCGGCGATAAACTTCTGGATCTCCAGCGTGGTGATGCTGGTGATGGGCTTGGTGCCGAAGTACGGCAGTAGGTGGACGGCCAGAAAACTCGTGTGATTGACGAGGGTGGACGGTTCCGGGCTCATGGTGGACTGGTAGATTTTGATGGCCTCAGCCGCCA
>DATGBR010000332.1:0-2790 GCA_035312605.1 Candidatus Methylomirabilota bacterium | reverse complement strand
CGGACGAGATCGAGAATCGCGGGCTCATCGTCGGCGATCAGGAGGGTCATCATGCCCTCGCTGAGTGCGAGGGACGTGCCACCGCCGGAGGTACGACGAATCAGCCGCTTGGGATCACTCCGGCGCAGAAATGCCCGGCCGGCTGGGCAGCGCGGCGCGCGCGGCGCCCCGCTGGAGAGGCAGACGCCCTAGCCGCCCCCGATGGCGACGACCAGCAGACGCGTGAGCGCCCGCTGGTAGGCCGCGACCGCGTCGTCGTAGTCGATCTCGCCCTCGGCGCCGTCCGGATCGCGCCCGGTCATGCGCTGCTCGGCGCGCTGGCGCGCGCGCTCCGCCCGCGTCCGGTCGATCTCGTCCGGCCGCTCCGCGGTCTCGGCGAGAATGATCACCCGCTCCGGCGTCACTTCCGCGAACCCACCGTGCACGGCCAGGTGCACCTCGTCGCGTCCGCGACGGTAGACCACTTCGCCGCTGCCGAGGGTGGCCAGGAACGCGGCGTGGCCGGGCAGGACCCCGAAGTAGCCCTCGGAGCCGGGCGCCACCACCTCGTCGACTTCTTCCGAGACGAGCTGGCGGGTGGGCGTGGCCAGCTCCAGCAGCACTATTTCGCCTCGCGCATCTTGGCCGCCTTCTCCTGCACCTCCTCGATGCCGCCCACCATGTAGAACGCCTGCTCGGGCAGCTCGTCGTGCTTGCCGTCCACGATCTCCTTGAAGCCCTTGATGGTGTCCGCCAGCTTGACGTAGCGGCCGGGCTGGCCGGTGAACACCTCGGCCACGAAGAAGGGCTGCGAGAGGAAGCGCTGCAGCTTGCGGGCGCGGGCCACGATCAGCTTGTCCTCGTCGGAGAGCTCCTCCATCCCGAGGATCGCGATGATGTCCTGAAGGTCCTTGTAGCGCTGCAGGATCGACTGGACCGCGCGCGCGGTCCCGTAGTGCTCCTGGCCCAGGATGATCGGGTCGAGGATGCGCGAGGTCGAGGAGAGCGGATCGACCGCGGGATAGATGCCGAGCTCGGTGAGCTGGCGCGAGAGCACGGTGGTGGCGTCGAGGTGCGCGAACGCGGTGGCCGGCGCGGGGTCGGTGATGTCGTCGGCGGGCACGTAGATGGCCTGCACCGACGTGATCGAGCCCTTCTTGGTCGACGTGATCCGCTCCTGCAGCGCGCCCATCTCGGTGCCGAGGGTGGGCTGGTAGCCGACCGCGGAGGGCATGCGGCCGAGCAGGGCGGACACTTCCGAGCCCGCTTGGGTAAAGCGGAAGATGTTGTCGATGAACAGGAGCACGTCCTGGCCTTCCTCGTCGCGGAAGTACTCGGCCGCGGTCACGCCGGTGAGCGCCACCCGCAGGCGCGACCCGGGCGGCTCGGTCATCTGGCCGAAGATCAGCGCGGTCTTCTCGATGACGCCCGACTCCTTCATCTCGTGGTAGAGGTCGTTGCCCTCGCGAGTGCGCTCCCCCACCCCGGCGAACACCGAGATGCCGCCGTGCTGCTTGGCGATGTTGTTGATCAGCTCCTGGATGAGCACGGTCTTGCCCACCCCGGCGCCGCCGAAGAGGCCGGTCTTGCCGCCCCGGGTGTAGGGCTCGAGCAGATCGACGACCTTGATGCCGGTCTCGAACATCTCGACCTTGGTGGACTGCTGGTCGAACGCGGGCGCGGGCCGGTGGATCGGGTAGGTCTTCGTGCTCTTGATCGGGCCCATCTTGTCCACCGGCTCGCCGGTGATGTTGATGATGCGCCCGAGCGTTCCGTTGCCCACCGGGATCGAGATCTGCTGGCCGGTGTCGTTCACCGGCATGCCGCGGGTGAGCCCGTCGGTCGCGGCCATGGCCACCGTGCGCACCTGACTCTCGCCGAGGTGCTGGGCCACCTCGAGCACCAGCTTCGCGGAGTACGCGAAGACGTCGGTGCTGCCCGCGCCCGGCACCTCGAGCGCGCCGTAGATGGGAGGCAGCTTGCCGGGCTCGAACTCCACGTCCACGACCGGCCCGATCACCTGAACGATCTTGCCCTGGTTCATATCGATCCCTCCGAGGCTAGGCCTCGACCGACTGTCTGAGCGCTTCGGCGCCGCCGACGATGTCCAGGAGCTCCTTGGTGATGCGCTCCTGGCGGGCCTTGTTGTACTGGATCGTGAGCACGCCGATCATTTCCTTGGCGTTCTTGGTGGCCGCTTCCATCGCGGTCATGCGCGCGCCGTACTCACCCGTCACCGACTCCATCAGGGCCCGGTACACCTGGGTGGTCACATGGCGCGGCAGGAGCGCGGCCAGGATGGTCTCGGGGCTCGGCTCGTAGATGTAGTCCCCCGCCGCGTCGCCCTCGCCGTCCGCGGCCTGGGTCGCCTCGATGGGCAGGAGCTGCTCGCGCCGGACCCGCTGCACTGCCACCGACTTGAACTCGTTGTACATGAGGTGGACCTCGTCCACCTCACCGGCCAGGTACTCCTGCATGAGGCCGCCCGCCAGCTCCTGGGCGTGCGAATAGGCGAGCCGATCGAAGAAGCCCAGCATCTCCGACTTGATCTGGTAGGGCCGCCGGCGGTAGAAATCGCGCGCCTTCTTGCCGACCACCACCAGGGTGACGCTCGTCTCGCCCTGCTCGCGCAGGAACGCGAGCGAGGCCCGCAGGATGTTCGAGTTGAACGCGCCGCAGAGGCCCTTGTCGGCGGTGATGATCACGAGCCGCTTGCGCGCCGCCTCCCGGCGCACCAGCAGCGGGTGCGCCTCGCCCTCCGCGCGGCGGACCAGGCTCGACAGCAGCTCCGCCATCTTCACCGCGTAGGGC
>DATGBR010000331.1:0-28545 GCA_035312605.1 Candidatus Methylomirabilota bacterium | reverse complement strand
CGGCTGATACTGAAAGTCAGGGTGAGTCGCCTTGATGGCACCCGCGACGCGATCGATCTCGTCGCGGCCACGGTGGACGCCCGATTTGGGGTCGTAGAACACGCCTTCTTCGGTCCAGATCTCGTCGATGGCCGCGCGCCGCCGCGCGGGGTCGTTTTCACCGAACACGTCGCGAAGATTGCGGATCAGCAAGGTCGAAATACTGAAGGGCATGCCTCGTCTCCTCTCGACATTGAGTGCGGCTTGCGATATCGCGACCCGGAACGACTCGATTGCAGTGATTTGATCCCCGACAGATGAATGCTCCCGTCATTGCCCAGGCAGCCACCGCGACTCTTCGCCGAACGGAAAGGCGCTGAGCGGCCGGCGCAGCCGGTCCGCTCTAGCGGTCTGTTATGCGGCCCGACGGTACAAACCGGGTACATAGGTAACACATCTGACCGGGAACATGGGTGACACCGCTAAGGTCGTGGGCCAACAGGAGGTTGGCCCATGCCCTGGCAGGAGACATCCCCCGACTACATCATCCGGGCCTAGCCATCTGTCACCCATGTTGCCGGTTTATTCTGTTACCTATGTTCCCCGTTTGCTCAGACAGTCATGGCGCGTCAGTCAAGCCAAGAGCCGCAGTGCGAATCGCGGTTTCGCATTGTTCGCGCCGCCCTGCGACATCCGCCTCTTCCCACTCGCTTGCCCAGTAGACGAATGGCCCAAGGTCGTGCATGAGACCTTCTACGTCGATCTGGATCCTCCAGATCCGGCGAGCCCCTTCGTATGGCGACAGCGTCCCATCAGTGATCTGAGCCGCATATGCCCTCGCCAGAACCAGCCCCGCCCGCGAACGATCAGGGATACCGACTCCGATCTCGTCAAGAATCGCCTCAAGCAGAGGGCCCGACGCGTCGAGACTTGGGTGCAACTCACCGGCGAGCTCCCGCAACGTCGGAAAGTCGAGGCCGGCTTCCAGTGCACCTGTCGCAATCTGGGGGAGTGCCTGGCTGGGGATGAGCCCGAGGACCCATCTAGCGGCTACCACGTCCCAGGATCCGAACTCAGTCCGCATAACGGTCACGCTGAGCGGCGCGCGAAGCGCGTCCGCTCCAGTGTGATGTTAGACGGTCTTCGCACGGTAGCGTCGTCACGCATCACACTTCGGGCACCGTGACAGTGCGACCAGCCATGTTCCGTACGCGCCCGCACTCCGCTGGCTCACTGCCATCCATACCCACCGCGCGCCGCACCTCGGGCAAGACACGCCAACACACGCAAGAGCCAACCCCCCGAGGCCAAGCAGCAGGCCTACGGCAATCCACAACAGACCGCCGCCCTCCCCAGTATCGGAAGCAATGCCGTAGAGGAGTGCCACGGCACCAACCAGGACGGCACAGATAGCACCCTGGACCTTCCACAACTGCCCTGTTCTAGCGAGAACCGAGTTCTGGAACATGATCCGGCTAACTAGAATTAGACAGGTCTGGATAATTCGCGGACACTGCGGGCCCGGTCAGTCTAATCCGACCGGGTGTCCGGTGGGTGTGGCGGGAGCGGCCTTCTAGGACGCACGTTTGACGCATGGTCCCTGGCTACCCTGCCAGTGTTACACGGACCGGGATATTTCGGTGTGGATCCCGCCCGGTGCTGGGGCCTCGTCAGTCACCCCGCGACGTGACACCCCGTCTTCGGGGCGGGCGAAGCGGCGCGCGATGCGATCCCGCTCCTCGGGTGCGCACGGCCCCAAAGGTGGAACCTGCGACGCGCGCACTTGCGCGGTGCGCGGGCCTTTCCCACTCAAGGACGGGGGTCACGAGGCTTTCGGCTCTGAGGGAGCGGAGGTCAGCCCGGGATCCGTGGTCTTGCTCCGATTTCGGAGACACCGGGTCTAGCTGAGGTCGATTTCGCCTTAAGTGGCTGGCTACTCTAGCAGTCCCCGCCCCTTCGGTACGTTCGAGTACAATGTGAGCGCCATGGACGTATCCGCCGTCGCGCGCTGGCGCGTGGTCTGCCTGCTGATGCTGGGCGCTTTCCTCGGACTGAGCGGGGTGGTCTACGCGGTCGGCCTGCTGCCGGGCGACGTGGCGGTCCACGGCGAGATCCTGGAGGCGCGCGGCACGCTCGCGCATGCGGCCGCCCGCTGGTTCGACTACGGCGGCAAGTGGGTGGTCCTCGGGCCGGCCATGCTGGCCGTCTTCGCGTGGTCGCCCATCGCGCGGCGGCACTGGTGGCTCTGGTGCGCGCTCATGCCGGTCGGCGGCGCCATCGAGCAGCTCTTCAAGTTCCTGGTCGGCCGGCCTCGGCCCCGCGGCGTCCACTGGGGCTTCCCGAGCGGCCACGTCACCGCGGCGACGACCTTCGCGGTGCTCCTGCTCTACGCGCTCTCGCGCGAGCCGGTCTCCCCGCGGGCCCGCGTGGGGCTGATCGTGCTGGCGGTGGTGCTGGTCGGCACGGTGGGCTACGCCCGGATCATCCTCAACGCGCACTGGCCCTCGGACGTCCTGGGCGGCGTGCTCCTCGGCGGCGGCTGCGCGGCGGCCGGCGCGTGGTGGGACAGCCTCCACGGGGCGACGCCGCGCGCGGTCGACGACGCGGTCCGGGTGCGGAGCTAGATGCGCCCGTTCGTCGAGCTGGAGGACGTCGACTTCACCTACGGCGCGGTGTCGGTCCTCGAGCGGATCAACTTGACGGTGGAGGCGGGGGACTTCCTCGGCATCATCGGCCCCAACGGATCCGGCAAGACCACGCTCCTCCGCATCGTGCTCGGGCTGCTCCCGCCGACCCGCGGCACGGTCCGCCTCTTCGGCCACCCCCCGGCATCCTTCCGCCAGTGGGGGCGCCTGGGCTACGTGCCCCAGAAAGCCACGCTCGATCCCGCACTGCCGGTGACGGTGCGCGAGGTGGTGGCCACCGGGCTCCTGCCCTCGCTCGGGCTCTTCGGCCGCCTCGGCCCCGCGGCCCGTCAGCGCATCGACGAGGTGCTGGGCCAGGTGGGCATGGCCGAGCACGCGTCCGCGCGCATCGGCGCGCTCTCCACCGGCCAGCAGCAGCGGGTGCTCATCGCGCGCGCGCTCGTGTCCAAGCCGGAGCTGCTGATCCTGGACGAGCCCACCGGCGGCGTGGATCCGGAGGCCCAGACGAGCTTCTACGCGCTGCTCCACCACCTGAACCGGGAGCGCGACGTGACCCTGATCCTGGTGAGCCACGACATCGGCGTGGTGGCCAAGGAGGTCACCAAGCTCGCCTGCCTCAACCGCCGCCTGATCTTCCACGGCCGCCCGGGCGACTTCCTGAGCGACGCGGCCCTGACCGCGCTCTACGGCCCCGCGGTGCGCGTGGTCAGCCACGACCACTAGCTCCATGCCCGAGTTCCTCCAGTACGGCTTCATGCACCGGGCCTTCGCGGCCGGCGTGGTCACCGCGCTCATCTGCCCGGCCATCGGCGTCTTCCTGATCCCGCGCCGGCTCTCCCTCATCGCCGACACCCTCGCGCATGTGGCCCTGGCCGGGGTGGCACTCGGGCTGGTGCTGGGGATCTCGCCGGTGGTCGGCGCGCTCGTGGTGGTGCTGGCCGGCGCGGTCGGGATGGAGCGGCTCCGCGCGCGCGGCGCGCTCCAGGGCGACGCGGCGCTCGCGGTCTTCCTGTCCGGCGGCTTCGCCCTCGCGGTGGTGCTCATCAGCCTGGCCCGCGGCTTCAACGCCGATCTCTTCGCGATCCTGTTCGGCAGCATCCTCACTGTCACGCCGGGCGACGTCTGGCTGATCCTGGCCCTGGGCGCGACGGTGACCGTCGCGATCGGCGCCTTTTACCGCCAGCTCCTCGCGATCACCCTCAACGAGGACCTGGCCCGCACCAGCGGGGTGCCGGTCGGCGCCCTCAACCTGCTCCTCACCGTGCTCACCGCGCTCACCACGGTGGTGGCGATGCGGATGGTCGGCGTGCTGCTGGTGTCGGCCATGATCGTGATTCCCACCCTGGCCGGCTTCGCCCTGGGCCGGAGCTTCCACACCGCCACCGCGATCGCGGTCGGCATCGCGCTGCTCTCCGTGATCTCGGGCCTCATCGCGGCCTACTACCTGCGGCTGGCCGCGGGCGGGGCGGTGGTGCTGGTCGCGCTCCTGATCTTCGCCGCGGTGAGCCTGGCCCGCCGTCGGCTCCGGCCGTCCACCCGGGAGGTCCATCCATGATCCGGCCCCGAGCCGCCCTGCTGGCGGCGACCCTCCTCCTGACCGCGCTCGCGCCGGCCGCCATCGCCCAGAGCCCGGCGCCCAAGGCGGCCCCGAACCCCGAGTGCCGGCGCTGGCGCGACGCCTTCGCGACGATGCCGCTGCGCATGGTCTCCATCCAGGCCGGCACCCGCACCCTCGCCCTCCGGGTGAAGATGGCCGATAGCGGCGAGCGGCAGGCGGGCGGCTTCCAGTGCGCGACGCCCGACGAGATCAAGCGGCACCTGATCCTCTTCGATTTCGGCAAGGAGATCTTCACCCAGTTCCACATGCAGAACGTCCACGCCGCGCTCGACATCGCCTTCATCAAGGGCGACGGGCGCATCTTCGCGATCCTCAAGATGGACCCGAGCCCGACCGAGCTGTACGGCCCCCTCGGCGAGTTCCGCTACGCCCTCGAGGCGCACGCCGGGTTCTTCGCGAGCCAGGGTATTCGCCAGGGAGAAGCCAAGCTGGTCGTGCCCGCGACCCGCTGAGCGCCGCCGTGCACGCGCACCATCGCCATACCCATGGCTCCCGCCACAAGCACCGGCTGCTCGCGGTGTTCGGCCTCACCGCGGGCTTCCTGGTGGTGGAGGCCGGCGTCGGCCTGTGGACCGGCAGCCTCTCGCTCCTCGCCGACGCGGTGCACATGCTGGTCGACGCGGGCGGCGTCCTCCTGAGCCTGCTCGCGGTCTGGTTCGCGGAGCGGCCGGCCACCCCGGCCAAGACCTACGGCTACTACCGCGTCGAGATCCTCGCCGCCCTCGTCAACGGCGTGCTCTTGTGCGTGATGGCCATCGGCATCCTGGTCGCGACGTACGAGCGGCTCTGGCAGCCGCCCCACGTTCCGGGCGGGCCCATCGTGGCGGTGGCGGGGCTCGGCCTCCTGGTCAACCTGGCCGGGCTCTGGCTCCTGCACGGAGGTGCCGGGGAGAGCCTCAACGTGCGCAGCGCCTACCTCGAGGTGATGGGCGACGCGATCAGCTCCGGCGTCGTCATCGTGGCCGGCGTGTTCATCCTCTTCACCGGTTGGTCGATCGCGGATCCGATCGCGGGCGCCCTGATCGCGCTCTTCCTGCTGCCCCGCACGTGGGCCCTGCTCCGCCAGACCGTCAACGTCCTGCTGGAGGGCGCGCCGGCCCACCTCGACGTGACCGAGATCGAGGAGGCGCTTTGCGGCGCCCCCTCGGTGCGCCGGGTCCACGATCTGCACGTGTGGACGCTCACCTCCGGCCGCGAGGCCATGAGCGTCCACGTGGTGGTCGAGGCCGGCGCGCCCTCCGACAAGATCCTGGAGGCCCTGCACGTCATCCTCCACGCCAGATTCGGCATCGATCACACCACGATCCAGATCGAGACCGAGCCAGCCCCTCTCATCCAGATCACCCCGAAGGCGGGCTGACGTGCTGCGCAGCGAGGGGCACATCCTCACCACCCACGTGGGCAGCCTCCCGCGCCCGCCCGCGCTCCGGGATCTGCTGGTGCGCCAGGACCGGGGCGAGGCGGTGGACGCGGCCGCGCTCGAGCGCGAGGTCGGAGCGGCGCTCTCGCGCGTCGTCACCGGCCAGCTCGAGGCCGGCATCGACGTGGGCAACAACGGAGAGCAGCCGCGCGCGGGCTTCTCCACCTACGTGGCCTCACGCATGAAGGGCTTCGGGGGCACGAGCCGCCGGGAGCTGGCCCAGGACCTGATCGATTTCCCCGACTACGCGGAGATGCTGGCCCGGCGGCGGCGCGACGCGGCCCGCATCGGCGACGCGCCGCAGGCCATCGCCGAGATCGACTACGCGGACCTGGGCCCGGCCGAGCGGGAGTGCGACGCATTCCTGCGCGAGACCGACGCGCGGCCCCGGCGGTTCGCCGAGCGCTTCATGACCGCGGCGTCCCCCGGGGTGATCGCCACCATCCTACTCTCCGTCCACTACGGCTCCCACGAGCAGTACGTCATGGCGCTCAGCCGCGAGATGCGGAAGGAGTACGAGCTGATCCACGCGCGCGGCCTGCTGCTGCAGGTGGACTGCCCGGACCTCGCGATGGAGCGCTCCCGGTTCTTCCGCCGCGACTCGCTCGAGCGCTTCCTCCAGATGGTCGAGCTGCACGTGGAGGCGATCAACCGGGCCACCGCCTCCATCCCGCCCGATCGCATCCGCCTGCACCTCTGCTGGGGCAACTACGACGGGCCGCATACCCACGACGTGCCGCTCGAGGCGGTGCTGCCGATCGTGGCCCGGGCGCGGGTCGGGGCCCTCTCGCTGCCGCTCGCCAACCCGCGCCACCAGCACGAGTACCGCGTGCTCCGGCAGCGTCGCCTGCCCGACGCGATGCTGCTCCTGCCCGGCGTCATCGACACCACCACGAACTACGTCGAGCACCCGGAGGTGGTGGCCGACCGGATCTGCGCCGCGGTGGAGGCGGTGGGCGACCGGACGCGCGTGATCGCCTCGACCGACTGCGGCTTCGGCACCTTCGCGGGCTCGGAGATGGTGGCCCACGGCGTGGTGTGGGCCAAGCTCGGCGCCCTCACCGAGGGCGCCGCCATCGCGAGCCGGCGCCTCTGGTCCTGACGCGGGACGGGCGCCACAAGGCCGGGCCGCTCTGGTATCCTCCGCGCATGAACTCCGAGCGCTTCGCCAAGGGCATGACCTTCGACGAATACGTGAAGTTCACCGGCTCCCCCGAGAACCTGGCCCGGGAGGGATTCGACATCCGGCGCTTCAGCCTGGTCCGCCCGCGGGTGGACTGGAGCGCCTACCTGCGCGACCGCTTCGCGCGGGCGCGGCTCAGCGCCGAGCAGACCGCGGCCATCCAGTGGCTGGCCGCCCAGCCGGGCGGACCCGCCAAGGTCGCGGTGATCTCGGAGGAGTGGTCGTCGGACTGCCGGCGCGACGTGCCGTACCTGGCGCGCCTGGCCCAGGCCGGCGAGCTCGAGCTCCGCATCTTCCCGCGCGACGGCGACGCGATGCTGATGAAGGGGCTGCCGGAGCCGACGGTGGGCAACGGCGACCTCGTGTGCGAGTACGCCAACGACAAGAACGGCCAGCGCTGGGCGTCGGTCCCGGTGGCGGTCTTCTTCGCCGCGGACTTCACCGAGCTCTACCGCTACATCGAGTACCCGGCCATCTACCGCAAGGAGCGGGTGATCGGGCACCTGCGGGCCGCGCGCGCGGACGAGACGGCCGACCAGACCAAGGCCCGCAGCGGCAAGGAGATCGCGGCCCTGCTGGAGTCGCCCTTCCCCGACGTGTGGGCGCAGGCCGGGATCGCGGAGATCCTGAGCGCCCTCCACGAGCGGATCCTCACCGGCGTCCGCGGCTGAGCGACGGGCCGGGCGCCCGCCGCGGTCAGGGGGCGGCGCGCCAGGTGTGCCAGAGCCAGATGGCCCCGGCGACCGCGACCATCAGCGCGATGTAGGCAGCCCAGCTGTTGGTCCAGGAGTCGCGCGGGACGACGATGCGCTCCTGTTCCCACTCCACCTGATCCCGCCACCCCAAGTCCGCCCGCGCGTAGCGCTGGAAGGCCTCGGTCACCCAGGCGAGCGGCAACGCGCGGTCGCGGGTGCGGAAGCGCCGCTCGATCGAGCCCTCCTGCAGATCGAGGCCGAAGCCGGCCTGCACGCTGCCGGAGGCCTGGATGTAGCTCGAGTCGGAGGTCCCGAGGGTGGCCAGCACGTTGCGCCCTCCGTCGAGCGAGGCCAGCACCTTGGCGATGGTGGGCTCGTCCGGCTGCTCATAACCCGTGTCGTGGGTGCTGAGCATCAGGTCCATTGCGAATCCCCGGAGGGCTAGTACGAGCGCGGCAGGCCGAGCACGTGTTCGGCGAGGTAGTTGAGGGCCATCTGCTGTGACACCGGCGCGATCTTGTAGAGACGGATCTCGCGCCACAGGCGCTCCACGTGGAACTCCTTGGCGTACCCGAAGCCCCCGAAGGTCTGGAGCGCCGCGTCGCAGGCGTTGAAGCCGGCCTCGGCCGCGAGCATCTTGGCCGCGTTGGCCTCGCGCCCGCAGGGTTTACCATTGTCGAAGAGCCACGCGGCCTTGAGACACATCATCTCGGCCGCGTCGAGCTGGGCCATCGCGTGGGCGAGCGGATGGGCGATCGCCTGGTTCTTGCCGATCGGCCGGTCGAACACCACGCGCTCCTTGGCGTACTGCACCGCGCGGTCGAGGGCCGCGCGCCCGATCCCCACCGCCTCGATGCCGATGACGATGCGCTCCGGGTTGAGCGAGTCGAGCAGGTGGTAGAAGCCCTCCCCCACCGTCCCCACCACGTCCTCCTCGGGGATCTCCAGGTTGTCGATGAAGATCTCGTTGGAGTCGACCGCGGCCCGCCCGAGCTTGTGGATCAACCGCACCGTGATCGCCTCGCGGTCGAAGTCCGCGAAGAAGAGGGTCATCCCCTTGAGCGGCTTGGCCGGGTCGCGGTCGGACGTGCGCGCGAGCAGGAGGATCCGGTTGGCGTGCTGAGCGTTGGTGGTCCAGACCTTGCGGCCGTTCACCACCCAGCGGTCGCCCTTCTTCTCCGCCCGGGTCGTGATGCGCGAGGTGTCGGTGCCCGCGTTCGGCTCGGTGACCCCGAACGCCATCACGGTCTCCCCGCTCACGATCCCCGGCAGGTACTTCCGCTTCATCGCCTCGGTGCCGTACTTGACGAGCGGAGTCGGCGGGAAGACGTAGAAGTGGATCGGGGAGCAGCCGGAGGTGCCCGCCCCCGACGCGCAGATCTCGTGGAGCATCAGGGCGGCCTCGGTGACCCCGAGCCCGGCCCCGCCGTACGCCTCGGGGATCGTGATGCCGAGCCAGCCGTTGTCGGCGAAGGCCTTGACGAAGTCGCTCGGATACTCCGCCCGGTCGTCCTTCTCGAGCCAGTAGTCGAGCGAGAAGGTGCGGGCCAGCGCCCCCACCTCTTTCTTGATCACCTCCTGGGATTCGGTCAGCGCGAAGTCCATGGCCCGCCTCCTGGTCGGGCAAGAATATCACGGCCGCCCGGGGACTTGCCCACCGTCACCCCGGTCGGTATGCTGGCGCCCATGGACGAGACCACGCCGGCGATCCAGGACTATCTCGCGGCCATCTACGATCTCGCCGGCACCGACAAGCCGGTGATCGGCGCGCGGCTCGCGCGCCACATGCACATCTCGGCGCCGTCCATCACCGAGGCGATCCGCCGCATGCAGAAGGACGGCTACATCCGCATCGGCGGCCGCAAGGAGATCCGGCTGACCACCAAGGGGCTCGGGATCGCCGAGACCATGGCGCGCCGGCATCGCCTGATCGAGCGCTGGCTCACCGACGAGCTCGGGCTCGACTGGTCGCGCGCGCACGACGAGGCCCACCGGCTCGAGCACTCGCTGTCGCCGGTGGTCGAGGAGCGTCTGGCCGAGAAGCTCGGGATGCCCAGCACGTGCCCGCACGGCAACCCGATCCCGGGCATGCCGGCGCCCGAGGCCCACCGGCCGATCCCCCTCAACCAGGCGCCCGCCGGTCACCCGTTCGTGGTCGAGCGCATCACCGAGGAGGCGGAGGCCGACCGCCAGCTCCTGCGCTTCCTGTGGGAGTCGGGGATCCGCCCCGGCAGCCGCATCGTGGTGAGCGAGATCGCGCCCTATGCGGGCACGGTGTCGATCGTGCTCGACGGCCGCACCGTGACCATGGGCCTCTCCGCGTCGAACAAGATCTGGGTGTACGACCCGATGGAGCCCGAGCCCGCGGCCCGCCCAAAGACGGCGCGCGCCCATCGTCCCGCCAAGTCCCGCGCCTGATCCATGGCGGTCAAGGCGCTCTACGCGCTCCAGAACGGGTTTCTCGGGTTCGAGCGCACGGGGCTCTTCTACGGCGAGCGCTCTCCCGAGCGGGTGGCGATCCCGATCACCTGCTACCTGATCCGGACCAGCGACGCGACGATCCTCTTCGACACCGGCATCTCCCCGCGCGCGGTGCCCGGCCTGCTGCGCCAGGATCCCCTCTGCCGCTTCAGGGACGAGGACCTGCTCGTGCACCGGCTCGAATCGATCGGGCTCGAGCCGAAGGACGTCGACCTGGTGGTGATCAGCCACCTCCACTTCGATCACGCGGGCGGCGCCGCGATCTTCGACACCTCCGAGCTGATCGTGCAGAAGGACGAGTACGCCTACGCCCAGTACCCGGCCGCGTTCTTCGCCTCCTTCTACTACCGCAAGAACTTCGACCTGCCCGGCTACCGCTGGCGCCTGCTCGACGGGGACGCGGAGCTGGTGCCGGGGGTGACCGCGCTGCGCAGCGACGGCCACACCCCCGGGCACCAGTCGCTGCTCGTCCAGCTGCCGGTGACCGGCCCGGTCATCCTGGCCGGGGACTGCTGCTACTGGCAGCGGTCGATCGACGAGGAGATCCCACCCGGCGTCGTGTGGGACCCGACGCGGGCGATGCACTCGATCCAGCGCCTCAAGACGCTCGCGCGGCTCACCGGGGGACGCATCTTCCCGAGCCACGACCCGGTCTTCTGGGAGCGGGCGATCAAGGCGCCCGAGGCGTACAAGTAACTCTCTCAACCACCCCTCACCCTGCCCTCTCCCCTGAGGGGAGAGGGAGAGCGGAGATCGCCATGGGCGTGCTGGACGGAATCAAGGTGCTGGAGATGGCGCGGGTGCCGCCCGCCGAGCTGCCCGGGATGTTCCTCGCCGACATGGGCGCGGACGTGCTGAAGATCGAGACGCCGCCCGAGACCACCGAGGACGCGGCCACGAAGCGGCGCGCCGCCTTCGCCTACGTGAACCGCAACAAGCGGTCGCTCGCGCTCAACATGAAGGCGCCGGAGGCCCAGGCGATCTTCGGCAAGCTCGCCGCCACCGCCGACGTCATCGTGGAGGGCTTCCGGCCCGGGGTGATGAAGCGGCTGGGGGCCGACTACGCGACGCTCTCCGCCGCGAACCCGCGGCTGGTGTACTGCTCGCTCTCCGGCTTCGGACACAACGGCCCCTACAAGGACTATCCCGCCCACGACGGCAACTACCTCTCGCTGGCCGGCGTGCTGAACCTGATCGGCGAGCCGGGCCGCAAGCCGATCTTCCCGCTGAACCTGGTGGCCGACTACGGCGGGGCCAGCATGCACGGCGCGCTCGGCATCATGATGGCGCTCTTCGCGCGCGAGCGCACCGGCCGCGGCCAGCACGTGGACGTCTCCTACCTCGACACCTCGCTGGCCCTGCTCGCCGCCACGCCCAACATGCGCTTCTTCTGGAGCGACGGCATGGCCCCCAAGCGCGGGGAGGGCTTCCTGGGTGGCTCCTATCCGTACTACGCGGTGTACGAGACCAAGGACCGCAAGCACCTGACCATCGGGTGCACCGAGCCCTGGCTGTGGGAGAACTTCTGCAAGGCGATCGACCGGCCGGACATGGTCAAGTTCGCCCGCAAGGCCGATCAGTTCGTGCGGGCAGCCAACGCGGAAGAGGTGAAGGCGCGCGAGGAGATCGAGGCCATCATCAAGACGCGCACCCGCGACGAGTGGTACGACTTCCTGGTCAAGGCCGACGTCTGCGTGGGCAAGGTCTACGAGCCGGAGGAGGTCGTCGCCGACCCGCAGGTGCAGGCCCGCGACATGATCGTGGAGATGCGTCACCCGGTGCACGGGACCGTGAAGCAGTTCGGTCAGCCGATCAAGCTCTCCGACACCCCGGGGACCATGCGGACCGCGGCGCCGTACTCGGGCGAGCACACCGACCAGGTGCTGGGCGAGCTCGGCCTGCTCGCGGCGGAGATCCGGAACCTGCGAGAGAAGAAGATCGTCGCCTAGCCCGCCGCACGGGAAATGGGCTAATATCTTGGCCTGATGACGACGATCCGCCGGGGCATCGTCTTGGCCGCGCCGGGCCTGCTGGCGACGGCGGCCGGGGCGCGAGCCGACAGCCCCTTCGTC
Source organism: Candidatus Methylomirabilota bacterium (assembly GCA_035312605.1). Lineage (GTDB taxonomy): Bacteria > Methylomirabilota > Methylomirabilia > Rokubacteriales > CSP1-6 > CAMLFJ01. The sequence continues at coordinate 16,452 of DATGBR010000331.1, read as the reverse complement.
ACCGTGCTCGCCACCTACTCGCCACCGCTCAAGAAGCGCTGAGAGCCATTCGATGACCACTGCTCCCGACTCCTTCGTCGATCTCCTGTCCACCCGCGCCCGCTTCGGCTGGGGCGCCGCGCCGACCGCGCGCCCGGTCACCAACGCGCTCTACGAGTTCGGCGGGGGCTTCCCGGACCCGGCGTCCTTCCCGTACGACGGGCTCGTCGACGCGACCGCGCGGATGATCAAGGCCGAGGGCGCGGAGGCCCTCACCTACGGCGAGCCGCAGGGCTACCGCGGCCTCCGCGAGCTGGTGTGCCACAAGTACGGGCTCTTCGAGGGGCTCAAGGTGGGCCCCGAGAACATCATCATCTCGAACGGCTCCGGGCACGCGCTCTCGCTCGCGTTCAGCGCCCTCGTGGACCCGGGCGACGTGATCCTCTCGGAGGCGCCCACCTTCTCGGGCACGCTCCAGACCATCCGCCGCCACGGCCCGCAGGTGCTCGACGTGCCGGTCGACGGAGACGGGCTGGTGGTCGAGGTCGCGCGGCAACACCTCGCCGATCTCCGGAAGCAGGGCCGGCGCTGCAAGCTCATCTACACGATCGTGAACTTCCAGAACCCGTCCGGGCCCTCGCTGACCCTGCGGCGGCGCCGGGAGCTGATCGACCTGTCCCACGAGTACGACACCCTGATCCTCGAGGACGACGCCTACGGCGAGCTGCGCTTCGAGGGCGAGCACCTCCCGTCGCTCTACGCCCTCGACGGTGGGGGCCGGGTGATGCGCGCGGGCACCGTGTCGAAGATCCTCGGGGCGGGCTTCCGCCTCGGCTGGCTCTGCGCGCCCAAGGAGATGATCCCCGCGTTCCAGGGGTTCCTCTTCGGCGGCGGCGTCAATCCCTTCGCCTCGCGCGTCGCCACCTACTTCCTGCGCGACAACCTCGCTCCCCACGTGGCCCTGCTGGTCAACGTGTACCGCGCGAAGCGGGACGCGATGCTGCGCGGGCTCTGGGAGGTCCTGAAGGACACCGACGTCCTCATCAGCAAGCCGGAGGGCGGCTTCTTCATCTGGATCAAGCTCCCCGCCGGCACCGACACCGGCAAGCTCTACGACGGAGCGGTCAAGGCGCGCGTGCAGTACACCGCGGGGCCGTCGTTCTTCCCCAACGGGGGCGGCGAGCGCTTCATCCGCCTGGCCTTCAGCTTCGAGTCCCCCGAGCGCTGCTACGAGGGCGCGCGCCTGATCGCCCGGGCCATCGTCGACGCCCGCACCTGAGATGGCCCGCCACCTCATCCTCGTGGTGGACGACGAGGACAACTTGCGCGACGTCCTGGTGGAGGTGCTGAAGCGCGACGGGCACGAGGTGGACAGCGCGGTCGACGGCGCCGAGGGGCTCCGCCGGGCCGAGGAGCGCCGGTACGACCTGGTGGTCACCGACCTGCGCATGCCCGGGCTCGAGGGGCCGGCGCTGTACCGGGCCCTGCGCGAGCGTTACCCGGATCGCCCGCCCCGTGTCATCTTCATGAGCGCCAACACCGGCATCGACGAGTACGCGAGCTTTCTCGCCGAGACCGGGGAGCCCGCGCTCGAGAAGCCGTTCAACCTGACGGATATGCGGCAGGTCGTGCTGCAGGTCCTCACGCAAGTCCGGCGCGCGGCCGGGGCGGAGTAGCCCGGGCGGGAGCGGGAGCCGCGGCGGGCGCGGCGGGGCCTCCCGGGGACACGCTGACTCGCAATCCGCGTGGGCACTCAGGCGAGCCACGAGATTGGAGCTTGCACGCTTCGGCTTCGCGCAGAAGACACGGTCCCCGGGAGGCCCCGCCGCGGCTCCCGCTCCCGCCCTCCCCGCTCGCTTCTGGTCCGGCTCACGTTCCAGTGAGACGGTGACTCGTCACGACGGTTGACGTGGGCAGCGGGCGCTGATAGCGTGCCGGGGTGGCAACCGCCAGCCCGGCACTGGTCGATCCTTCACGCTCCACCCCGGACGTGGCCGAGCAGCGGGCCCGCGTCCGCGCCATCGTCGCGCCGCGCAGTGGCGAGCGCGGTCTGGACATCGGCTGCGGCTTCGGCCTGCTCTCCTGCGAGCTGGCCCGCGACGTGGGCCCGACCGGGCGCGTCATGGGCGTCGACTCGGTCCCGGCCATGATCGTGGCCTGCGAGGAGCGCGCGCGCCACGACGCGGTCACCGGCCGCACCGAGTTTCGCCAGGCGGACGCCGAGGCGCTGCCATTCGCGCCCGGCACCTTCGACTTCGTCGCCGCCATGCAGGTCTACGAGTACATGCCGGACGTCGAGCGAGGGCTGGCGGAGGCCGCGCGCGTGCTGAAGGCGCGGGGCCGGCTCGCGGTGCTCGATACGGACTGGGAATCCTGCGTGTGGCACTCCGGCGACCGAGAGCGGACCGCCCGGGTGCTCCAGGCGTGGGAGCAGCGCTTCGCCCATCCCCACCTGCCCGCCCGCCTCCCCGAGCTGCTGCGCCGCACCGGGTTCGCGCTCCGCAGCGTGACCTTGATCCCGGTGGTCAACGTCGAGGCGAGCGAGCAAACGTATAGCCCGAGCATGATCGACGTGATCGCGCGCTTCGTGGCCAACCGCGGCGGGATCACCGAGGACGAGGCCGCGCGCTGGGCCGAGGACGTCCGCGCTCAGGCGGTGCGCGGCGAGTACTTCTTCAGTCTCTCGCGCTACCTGTTCCTGGCCGAGCGCGCGCGACCGAACCGGCCGTGAGACTCCCATGAAATTAGAAGTCGAGCTCGTGGAAGAGGACGGCGGCCTCTACCGGGCCACCGCGGTGCTCTACCCCGAGGTGAGCGTGACCGGCCGCACCGAGAAGGAAGCGCTGGGCCTGCTTCTCGACGCGGTCGCCAAGTACCTCAAGAGCCGGCCCGAGAAGAGTCGGCCCGGGCGCGCCTGAGCGAGCCTACCAGGGCGCCTCGGCGCCCTCCCAGGTGAGGAAGCGCCCGCTGTCCCGGGCGGTCAGCCCGTCGATCACCCGCATCCGCATCATCCCGGCCACCGATCGCGCGGGCGACTCAATGGGCGGGGCGCGACGCCCCCTGCGTCGGCATCGCCTCTGCGCCCGGCCCCGCGGTCACCGCGGTGGCGGGGGGGCGCGCCTGCGTCGGCATGCGCTCCTCGGTCGGCGGCTCGGCGGGCCGGGCCACGGCAGGGGGAACCCGCACCGGGCGGGGCACGGTCTCCGAGGCCGCGGCCGGGATTCGCGCCGGCGGCGGAATGGCGGTGTCTACCGTCCGGGGCGTCGGGGTCGCCCGAACGGGCGCGGGCGGAGCGACCGGAATCGGGCGCGCGACCGGAGGCGCAGGCAAGGTCGGAGCCGCGGGCAACGGGGCCACCGGCGCGACGGTCATCGGCGGGGCCGACGGGCGCGGCGGCATCCGGACGGTGCCGGGGCGATAGGGATCGGGAAAGCTGGCCTCGTAGATGTAGAAGCCGGCGCCGGCCACGACCAGCGCGGTCGCCACCAGGGCCGCCGCGGTGGCGCTGCGTCGCCGGATGCGCACGCGCTGCGCGGCCTGGACCCGCTGGCGATCCAGCTCCCCTCGGCACTCGGCGCATTCCACCAGGTGCGTCTCGAGAAGGGCCCACTCCGTGAGAGGCATCTCGCCCGCGACGAGGAGCGGAAGAGCCCGGCGCACGTCCTGGCACTTCATCCTCCCTCCATCTTCCACATCTCGCACGCGCTGTAAAGCCCTGCGTTAGCATGTGGCCCATGCTGCCTCCCGGCGAGGGCAACCCCTTCCTGCGCGCGACGGTGGGCGACATGCTCGCGACGCAGGCCGCGCGCGTGGGAGACCGCGAGGCGATCGTCGCGACCGACCGTCGCATCAGCTACGCGGAGCTCTTCCGGGATGCCCAGCGTCTCGCGCGCGGGCTGCTCGCCTGCGGTGTGCGGAAGGACGACAAGGTGGCCCTCTGGATGCCCGGCCGCCCGGAGTGGCTCGCGGTCCAGCACGGCTGCGCGCTCATCGGCGCGGTGGTGGTGGCGCTCAACACACGCTACAAGGCCCACGAGCTGCGGTACATCCTGCGGCAGTCGGATGCGACCACGCTCGTCTGCGCCGATCACGCGGGGCCGGTGGACTACCTCGAGACCCTGGCCGAGGTGCTGCCCGACCTGGCCGCGTCCGTCCCCGGCGAGCTGGACCTCGCGGAGTTCCCGGCGCTCCGGCGGGTGATCGTGCACGCCGACGATCCGTATCCCGGCTGCCTGGCCTGGCGTGACATCGAGGAGCTCGGCGATGCGTCCGAGACCGCCGTCGCGCTCGACGCCGCGCGCGCCGCGGTCACGCCCGACGATTCACTCACCATCCTCTACACCTCCGGGACCACGTCCTTCCCGAAGGGCGCGATCATCAGCCACCGCAACTGCCTGCCTCACGGCTGGTGGTGCGGCGCGGTCATGCGCCTGACCGAGGCCGATCGCGTGCTCCACGCGCTACCGCTCTCCGGCACCTGGGGCGGGCTCTGCATCCCCCTGGCGACCTTCACTCACGGGGCCACCCTCGTCCTCATGGAGACCTTCGAGGCCGCGGTGGCCCTGCGCCTGATGGAGGACGAGCGGATCACGGTGTGGAACGGGGTCGACGCGATGGCGGTGCCGATGCTCGAGCATCCCGATCTGGCGCGACGCGACCGCTCGCGCCTGCGCACCGGCGGCTTCGCCGCGACCGGCGGCGGCGTGCAGGGCCTCTTCGAGGCGGTGGTGGAGCGACTCGGCGTGCGCCTGGCCTTCCAGCCCTACGGCATGACCGAGGTGAACGCGATGGCGCTCGTCCACGACCTCGACGAGCCGCCCGAGAGCCTCGCGGTCGCGGGCGTCTGGCCCGCCGACGGCCTCGAGGCGCGCGTGGTCGATCCGGAGACCGGCCGGGATCAGCCCATCGACGGCGACGGCGAGCTGTGGCTGCGCGGACGGCTGGTCACCGCGGGCTACTACCAGAAGCGGGAGGAGACCGCGCGGGCGTTCAGCGCCGACGGATGGTTCAAAACCGGCGACCTGGCGGTACGCCACGCGGACGGCCGCGTCGTCTTCCGCGGCCGCCTGCGCGAGGTGCTGCGCATCAGCCACTTCATGGTCGCCCCCGGCGAGATCGAGGCCTACCTGCAGACCCACCCGAAGGTGCGGCAGGCCTTCGTCATCGGCGTGCCCGACCCGCGCACCAACGAGGCCGCGGTGGCCTACGTGATCCCCCACCCCGGCTGCACGGATCTCACCGAGGACGAGGTGATCGCCCACTGCCGCGGCCGCATCGCCTCGTTCAAGGTCCCGCGCCACGTGCGCGTGGTGGCCGACGTGCCGCGCACCCCAGGCCCGCACGGCGACAAGGTGCAGAGGGCGCGGCTGCGCGAGATGTTCCTGGGGTCGGCGGCCCCGACCTAGTCGCCGGCGCCCAGGCGCTCCCGGGCGGCGTCGATCTCCTGCTTCACCGCGCCCGGGCCGGGGAACTCGCGCTTGGCCTTGCGGTACCAGTACTGCGCGTTGTCGAGGTCGCCCTCGATCGTGTGCACGATGCCGTGCATCCAGGCCGCGAGCGCGGACTTGTCCTCCTGCACGATCTCGTGGGCGCGCTGCCACTCCCCCGCCGCCAGATGCTCGAGGGCCGTCGCGAGGTCGCCTTTGCTCATCGCCCGAAGTCTACCGCAGTCGTGTTGCCTCCGCTCACCAGGACGCCAACCCGCTCGCCGGGAGCCGGCACGTAGCCGCCACCGAGCAGCGCGGAGAAGGCGGCCGCCCCGCCGGGCTCCGCGGCCAGGCGCAGGCCGTCCCAGAGCGCCTCCTGGGCCCGCCGGATGGCCGCGTCGGGCACGAGCACGACCCGCGCTCGGCATCTACCGGCTTGCCCGCCGCGAGCGCCTGCGTCAGCGTGGGCGCGGTCTCGGGCTCGACGCCGATCACGCGCGGCTGTCCCGCGCACCACGCCGCGATGCCGCCGATGAGACCGCCGCCGCCCACCGACACCAGCAGGGTGTCGAGGTCCGGGGCCTGGCGAATGCCTGGCTCGCGGCCAGCGCGTCGGCGTAGCGGTCGCCGCCCACCACGAGGTCGGCGCCGTAGCCGCGGATGCGGCTGATCTTGGCCGGCGAGGACACGGTGGGCACGAAGATGTGCGCCGGGACGCCAAGCTGCATCGCCGCGTAGGCGACCGCCGCCCCGTGATTGCCGCCCGAGGCCGCGACCACACCCGCGGCCGGGATGGAGCGCGTCAGCAGATTGGCGAAGGCACCCCGCGTCTTGAAGGAGCCCGCGTGCTGGAACAGCTCGAGCTTGAGCGTGAGGGGGAAGGCGGGGAGGCCGAAGTCGGCGCCGGTCAGCTCCATCACCGGCGTGAGGCGGATGTGGGGACGGATCAGGCTATGAGTCCGCTCGATCCTCTCCCGGTCGATCGTGGGCGTCACCGGCCATCATGGTAGCACCGTCGCAGCCGCATCCCGGCTCGGCGCATGGCCCGGAGCCGTCGACGTGGCAGTGCATGCTCATCATGTGCCCGCACCGGCACGCCCCGCGCATCTGCTGCGACGTCTGGCGACTGGCCATGGTCGAGAAGGACCGCAAATGGAATGCCAAGGGAGCCCCTCAAGACTCACGGGCACTTAGGCGGCGTTCCGGCGGTACACCTACCCGGCCGCGGCAACGGCGCTGCCGCGCTTAGGCACCGGAACGTCTCAGCGGATGAGATTGACCGGCGCCTCACCCCGCGCGACACGGTGGATGTTCTCCGCGATGACCGTGGCGCGCGCCTCCATCATGCCCTCCGTCCAGCCCGACACGTGGGGGGTCATCAGGACGTTCGGCAGCGTGTGGAACGGGCGATGGCCGGGCAGGGTCGGCGTGCTCCCCTGCGGATAGCGATACCACACGTCGAGCGCGGCACCCGCGAGGGCGCCCCCGGACAGCGCCTCGTAGAGCGCGTCCTCGTCCACCACCTCGCCGCGCGCCACGTTGATGAGCACCGCGGTGGGCTTCATGCGGGCGAGCGCGCGGGCGTCGATCAGGCCCCGCGTGTCCGGCGTGAGGGTCAGGGTGAGAGCCAGGACATCCGCGCGGGTCAGCACGTCGTCGAGCGCCTCCGGCCCCCGCAGGTACGCGAGGCGATGCGGGTCGGGCCGACTCGCGTCGCGGCGGATGGCCATCACCTCCATGTCGAAGGCCAGCGCGCGACGCGCCACCGCCTGGCCGATCCGCCCGTAGCCCACGATGCCGAGGGTCTTGCCGGCCAGCTCGGACCAGAGCGGAACCGGCGCGCCGGACCAGACGCTCTCCCACCGGCCCTGGCGCAGGCTCGCGTCGAGCCGGCAGAAGCTCCGGGCGAGCGCGAGCATGGCGCCCACGACGTACTCCGCGATGCCGACGTCGTGGCCGTAGGCATTGGCCAGCGCGGTCTCCGGTCCGAGCGCCTCGCGATCGACGCGGTCGAGGCCGGCGCCGGGCACCTGCACCAACCGCAGGCGCGGGGCCGCGGTGGCCATCTCGCGGGTGAAGGCCATGCTCACCAGCACGTCCACGTCACCGAGCCGCGCGAGCACCTCCTGCTCCCCGCCCTGCACGACGTCGCACGGGACCTGCACCCGCGCGCGTACCCGGTCCGCGATCTGTCCCGCGAAGACGCCCGCGAAGGCGACCTTCACATCAGCACCATCTGCGTCTGCGTGGTCAGCGAGAGCAGCCGCCCCGACTCGTCGGTGACCCGCGTCTGCCACACCTGGGTACGCTTGCCCCGGTGGAGCGGGGTGGCCTCCGCCCGCACCACGCCGCTCCGCCCGGCCGCGAAGAAGTTGGTCTTGGACTCGAGCGTGGTCGTGGACGCGCCCGCCGGCAGGTTGACGATGGTGGCCGCCGCACCCACCGTGTCGGCCAGCGCCATCAGGGTGCCCCCGTGCAGCGCGCCGCCGACCGTGCGCAGCTCGTCGCGGATGGTCAGCTCGGCCACCACCCGGTCCGGGCTCGCCTCCACGATGCGCAAGCCCAGCAGGGTGCTGAGGGTGCCCTGCATGCGGTCGTTGAAGTGACTCGGATCGATCGCCATGGATGTTCCTCCCCCGGGCCTCGGGCCCCGGCTATCCTGGCCCGACCGGCGCGGCAGTTCAATTACCTCGAAGGTAATGGCGGAGCGGCAGGCGCCGGTGTACCTTCCCCGCCATGAGGCACGCCACCTCCCCCGTCAAGAAGCCCCGGGCGAGCCCGGTGGGCCAGCTGATCAAGCAGTGGCGGGAGCGCCGGCGGCTGAGCCAGCTGAGTCTGGCCGTCGACGCCGAGATCTCCACCCGCCACCTGAGCTTCATCGAGACCGGCCGGTCCCAGCCGAGCCGCGACATGGTCCTGCTCCTGGCGCGCGCCCTCGAGGTGCCGCCGCGCGGGCGCAACGACCTGCTCGCCGCGGCGGGCTACGCGCCGGTCTACCGGGAGACCGCGCTCGACGCCCCGCAGATGAGCGACGTGCGCCGCGCGCTCGACTTCACGCTGCGCCAGCAGGAGCCCTTCCCGGCCCTGGTCGTCGACGGGCACTGGAACCTGCTGATGAGCAACCAGGGCGCCCAGCGGCTGATGGCGCGCTTCGTCTCCCCCGAGGACATGGCCGCGGTGGGTGGCCGCCCGAACGCGCTGCGGCTCTTCTATCACCCGCGCGGCATGCGCCCCTACATCGTGAACTGGGAGGCCACCGCGGCGGCCCTCATCCAGTGGCTGCACCACGACCTGGCCCGCGGCGTCGGCGACGACGAGACGCGCCGCCTGCTCGCGGAGCTGCTCGCCTATCCCGACGTGCCCCAGAAGTGGCGCAGCCTCGATCTCGACGTGACCCCGGTCCCGTTCCTGGCCGTCGAGATGCGCAAGGACGACTTCCACGTGAAGTTCTTCTCCACCCTCGCGAGCCTCGGCGTGCCGTACGACATCACGCTGCACGAGCTGCGGGTGGAGTGCTTCTTCCCGGCGGACACCGCGAGCGAGGCCTTGCTGCGCGGGCTCGCGCTGTGAAGTACGTGCTCCTCTACGAGTCGTCGCCCGACGTGCGCGCGAAGGCGCCGCTCCACTTCTCCGCCCACCGGGCCCGCATGCAGGACTTCCACTGGCGCGGCACGCTCCTGATGTCGGGCCCCTTCGGCGATCCGGAGCGTGAGGGCGCGATGGGCATCTTCACCACCCGCGAGGCGGCGGAGGAGTTCGCGCAGGGCGACCCATTCGTGCTCCACGGCGTCGTCGCGCGGTGGCACATCCGCGAGTGGAACGAGGTCCTCTCATGACCACCGCGCCCGCCCGTCCCACCCAGTTCGGCCGCATCCATCCGCCCGACGAGGCGTGGCTCGGCCGGAACCCGCCCGAGCCGATCCTCGAGCCGGATCTCCCGATCATCGACACCCACCACCACCTGTGGGACCGCGGCGGCCATCGCTACTTCCTGCCCGACTTCCTGGCCGACGCGGCCACCGGGCACAACGTCGTCGCCACCGTGTTCCTCGAATGCCACTCGATGTACCGCGCGGGCGGGCCCGCGGAGATGCGGCCGGTGGGCGAGATCGAGTTCGTCACCGGCCAGGCCGCGATGAGCGCCAGCGGCATGTACGGGTCGACCCGCGTGGCCGCCGGCATCGTGGGCTTCGCCGACCTGACCCTGGGCGACCGCGTCGAGCCGGTGCTCGAAGCTGAGCTGCGCGCGGGCGGCGGGCGGTTCCGCGGGGTGCGCCACTCGGCGGCGTGGGACGCGAGCGAGGTCATCGGCAACAGCGAGGCCGCCGGCGGCCCCCATCTCTACCGGCGCCCCGAGTTCCGCGCCGGCCTCGCGCGCCTGACCCGGCTGGGCCTCTCGCTCGACGCGTGGGTCTTCCACCCGCAGCTCGGCCTAGTGGCGGAGCTGGCCCGCGCGCACCCAGACGCCAACGTCATCCTGGGCCACGTGGGCGGCGTGCTCGGCTACGGCCCCTACACCGGCAAGCAGAAGGAGGTCTTCGCGGCCTGGAAGGCGCAGATGACCGAAGTCGCCAAGTGCCCCAACGTGAGCCTGAAGCTCGGCGGCATGATGATGCGCCTGGCCGCCTACGACTACCGGACCGAGCCGAAGCCGCCCACCTCGACCGAGCTGGCCGCGCTCTGGCGCCCGTACTTCGAGACCGGCATCGAGCTGTTCGGGCCGAGCCGCTGCCTGTTCGAGAGCAACTTCCCAGTCGACAAGATGGGCATCGGCTGGGCCGCGCTCTGGAACGGGTTCAAGCGCATCGTCGCCGGCGCGTCCGCCACCGAGAAGCAGGCGATGTTCGCGGGAACCGCGCGCCGGGTGTACCGCCTGGACTGATGGACCCGTACCGCGAGGCCAATCGCGGGCTCTGGGACGCCTGGACGCGCGTCAATCTTCGCTCCGAGATGTACGACGTCGAGGCGTTCGCGGCCGGGCGCGGACGCGACCTCGATCCGATCGCCCGGGCGGGACCCGGCGACGCGCGCGGGAAGACGCTCCTCCACCTGCAGTGCCACTTCGGCATGGACACCATCCGCTGGGCTCGCCACGGCGCGACCGTGACCGGGGTCGACTTCTCGGAGGAGGCCATCACCGCGGCGCGGGCGCTCGCCGCGCGGATGGGCGTACCCGCCACCTTCGTGCAGAGCGATCTCTACGACCTGCCGTCCACCCTCTCCGGTCGTTTCGACGTGGTCTTCACCTCCCACGGCGTGCTCGGCTGGCTCCCGGATCTGGAGCGCTGGGCGCAGATCATCGCGCACTACCTGGCGCCGGGCGGCGTCTTCTACATCGTCGAGGCGCACCCGATCCTCCAGTGCTTCAACGACCGCCTGCCCGAGCCGGACCTACGCCTGCTCTATCCCTACTTCCACGGCCCCGAGCCCATCCGCGACGAGCGCACCGGCTGCTACAGCGCGCCCGACGCGCCGATCGAGAGCGTCGAGCACGTCTGGCTGCACCCGCTGTCGGCCATCATCGGTTCGCTCCTCCGGGCCGGTCTGCGCATCGAGTCCTTCGAGGAGTACCCGTTCCTCGGCTGGAAGTTCTTCCCGTGGATGGAGCAGGGCGCCGACGGCTGGTGTCGCCTGCCCGCGGATGCCCGGCTGCCCCAGGGCCCCGGCAGCCTGCCGCTGATGTTCTCCCTGAAGGCCACCCGCGACCCCGCCGGCTAGGCCCATCGCAATGGACTTCGGGTATTCCGCCGCAGAGCAGGCCTTCGCGGAGGAGGTGCGCGCCTTCCTGCGGGCGCATCCCCCGGACACCTTTCCGCCCGACGGCACCGACGCCGGCTACGGCTCGGGCGCGCACTCCCGCCCCTTCACCGCCGCGCTCGGGGAGCGCGGCTGGCTCAGCCTGACCTGGCCGCGGGAACACGGCGGCCAGGAGCGGCCCATGGGCTTCCAGCTCGTGCTGCTGGAGGAGCTGGCCATGGCCGGCGCTCCCTTCGGTCCGCTCGCCGGCTGCCTCCAGGTGGCCGAATCGATCATCCGCCACGGGTCGGCCACGCTGCAGCGGGAGATCCTGCCGCAGATAGCCCGGGGCCACGCGACGTTCTGGCAGGGCTACAGCGAGCCGGGCGCGGGCTCCGATCTCCTCGCCCTCGAGACGCGGGCGCGCCTCGACGGCGACCACTGGGTGCTCGACGGCCGCAAGATCTGGTCGAGCCACGCCGGCATCGCGACCTACGGCACGGTGCTCGCGCGCACCGATCCCGTGTCGACCCGCAGCCGCGGTCTCAGCATGCTGATGGTCGACAACCGGCTGCCCGGGCTGGAGGTACGGCCGATCCGCAGTCTCACCGGGCAGGTCTATCACTACGAGGTCTTCATGGACGCGGTGCGGGTGCCGCGCGAGTGGGTCCTGGGCAAGCCGGGCGAGGGCTTCGGCCAGCTCCTGCACGGGCTCGACACCGACCGCTTCTGGGGGCGCTTCTACAAGGCGCCGTTCCTCCGCCGCATCCTGGGCCTGCTGGTCGAGTACGTGCGCGCCGAGAAGCCCGACGATGCGGTGGCGCGGCACTGGCTGGCCCACGCCGCCATCGAGATCGCCGCCCTCCGCGCCCTCTTCCATCGCGCGGCGTGGCTCATCGAGCAGGGCCTGCCGGCCACCGGTCCGGTCTCCGCCGCCAAGGTCATGGCCGACGAGCTGGGGCAGCGCGTGCTGTCGCTCGGCATGGAGCTGCTCGGCCCGTACGGCGTGCTCCGCGCCGGCTCCCGCTGGGCCAGGCTCCGCGGAGAGATCGAGCATCAGTACCAGACGAGCTGGGGCCACACCCTGGCCGGCGGCACCTCGGAGATCCAGCGCACGACCATCGCGGTGCGCGCTCTCGGCCTGCCCGCCGAGCCGCGCGGGCGCGGATAGGCGGCGCGCCGATGGATCTCGCCCTCTCGCCGGCGCAGCAGCTCCTCCAGCAGTCGGCGCGCACCTTCCTCCAGCACCGCTGCCCACCCGAGCGGGTGCAGGAGCTGGCGCTCGACCCCCGGGGCTTCGCGGCCGATCTCTGGAAGGAGATCGCGACGCTCGGCTGGCCCGGGCTCCTGATCTCTCCAGAGCTCGGAGGAAGCGGCGGCAGCGTCGCCGACGCCCTCGCGCTGGTCGAGGAGCTCGGTCGCGCCTGCTTCCCAAGCCCGTTCATCGCGAGCGCCGTCGTCGCCACCACCGCGCTCGGGCGGGCCGAGAGCCGGCGCGCCAGGGACCTGCTCGCCTCTCTCGCCATGGGAGAGCGCATCTGCACGCTCGCGCTCCTCGAGGGCTCGGCCGGACTCGACCCGGGACGCCTGACCGGCCGCAAGCTCTTCGTCCCGGACGCGCACGTGGCCACCGACGTGCTCGTGCTGGCGAGCGGCCCCGCCGGGCCGACCGCGCTCCTGCTGCCGATGGACCGCGCCGGCATCGCCGCGCACCGGCTCGACAGCATGACCGGCGACAAGCTCTTCGAGCTCGTCCTCGCGGACGTCGAGATCCGATCGGACGACCTGCTCGGCGCGCCCGGAGAGGCCTGGGCGCTCCTCACCCCCGCCCTGCGCGTAGGCGCGCTCGCCCGCAGCGCGGAGATGGCGGGCGCCGCGCAGCGGGTGCTCGAGCTCTGCGTCGAGCACGCCCGGGTGCGCACGCAGGGCGGCCGCCCCATCGGCGCCCACCAGGCCATCCAGCACGCATGTGCGGATTCGTACCGGGACGTCGAGAGCGCGCGGTGGCTCACCTGGGAGGCGGAGTGGAAGCTCGCCACCGGCCGGCCCGACGCCGACGCCGCGGTGGCCGCGGCCAAGGCCTACGGCGGCGAGGCCGCGCTGCGCGTGGCCCGCCGGGCCCACCAGATCATGGGCGCCATCGGCTACAGCGAGGAGCATCCGCTCCACCTCTTCCACAAGCGGATCCTCGCGGCCTCCCTGGACGCGGGCGACGCCACCCAGAACCTGGACGCGGTGGCCCGATCGATCGGGCTGGCCTAGGGTCGCACTGACATGAAGGACATCACCGCGCTCGACCGCCGGCGCTACGCGGCTCTCGCGACCTTCCGTCGCAGCGGCGCCGAGGTCAGGACTCCGGTCTGGTTCGCGGCGATGGACGGCAAGCTCTACGTGTTCAGCGCCGGCGACTCCGGCAAGGTCAAGCGCCTGCGCCACTCGTCCCGCGCGCGGATCGCGCCCTCGGACGCGCGCGGAAACGCGCGCGGGGAGTGGTGGGACGCGCAGGCGCGCGTGGTCACCGAGCCCCGCGTCATCGAGCGGGCGCACGCCGCGATGCGGGCGAAATACGGCTGGCAGGCCCGGGTGGGCGACCTGTTCTCCCGGCTCACCGGCCGGCTCCCGCGTCGCGCCTGGATCGAGATCGAGATCTGACCGGTGGTCTCCCCACGAACGCTCCACACCGCGCGGACCGCTCTCTGGATCACGTGCGGCTGGATCGGAGCGGCGCTGCTCGTGCATTGGGTCGTCCGGCGGGTGCCGACGCACCTCGCCCGTGAGCTCACCGCGACCGCCACCGGGGCGGCCATCGGGCTCGGCAGCGCGTGGTTCGAGCTGCGCCTCATCCCGCGCCACGTGCGCTCGCTGACCGTCGGCGGTCTCCTCCTCGTCCGGACCTTCTTCTACGTCACCCTGTGCGCCGTGGTCATCCACGCCGTGACGATGAGCCTGCTCGGACTCTCCGAGCACGGGGGCCTGCTCGCGTACTACACGTCCGAGCAATACCGGGACTTCGTGCTGGGCGGTCGGTTCCTGGTGGCGCTGGCGATCCTCACGCTGGCGAGCTTTCTCATCAACTTCTTCCGGCAGCTCAACCGGATGCTCGGTCCGGGTACCCTGGTGAGTCTCCTGCTGGGCCGGTATCACCGACCCGTCGCGGAAGAGCGCATCTTCATGTTCCTCGATCTAAACGACTCCACCGCGATCGCAGCGGCGCTGGGTCCCCTCCGCTTCAACGACTTCAAGAACGACTTCTTCCACGACATCGCGGAGCCGATTCTCGAGACGCGCGGCCGGATCTACCAGTACGTCGGGGACGAGGCGGTGGTGACCTGGACGGTCGAGCGTGGGCTCCGCCAGGGCAACTGTCTCCGCTGTGTCTTCCTCGTGACCGAGCGCATCCACGAGCGGAAGGATCGGTATCTCGCTCGGTATGGGGTCGTCCCCCAGTTCAAGGCCGGCATCCACGGGGGCCCCGTCGTCACCGCCGAGATCGGCGACATCAAGAAGGACATCGTCCACAGCGGCGACACCGTCAACACCGCGGCCCGGGTCGAGGCGCAGTGTCGCCCGCTGGAGCGGCGCGTGCTGGTATCGGCGGCGCTGCTGGACCGGTGCCGGGTCCCCGAGGAGCTCGAGATCGAGGACATGGGGGAGCGAGAGCTGCGGGGCAAGACCGAGTCCCTCCGCCTCTTCAGCGTGCGGGCGCGCGCGTAGGCGGGCGCCTCGCTTCCCGGCCTACCAGGGCAGGATCGCGGGCGCGTAATCCGCGATCCGCTCCTCCACCGTCAACAGCGGCTCGATGCCGTAGAGCGTGCGCGCATTCTCGCCCATCAGCTTCTTCTGCGCCGCGACCGGCACCTTGAACTCGGCCATGTGGTGCAACCCGTCCCACGCGTCCTCGGCGTCGTGGTGCGGATAGTCCGACGACCAGATCGCCACGTCCTGGAACACGTCCCACAGGCGGTAGACCAGGGTCTCGTCCGACTCGAAGCCGATGAAGCACCGCTCGTTGAACACGTCGACCGGATCACGGATGAGCCGGTTGTCGCGCTGGAAGGCGAAGAGGTTCGAGAAGTTCGAGGAGCGCGACAGGACCAGCGGGAGCCACGAAGCGTTGGATTCCAGCACTGCCGCCTTCAGCTTCGGGAACTTCTCCAGCCAGCCGGTCTGCACCACCACCGTCACCCAGGTCATCGCCTCCAGCAGGAAGCCGAGCGTCTCGGAGGCGTCGATGGCGGGATCCATGGCCGCGGTGATGTTCGACACGAACTGGCCGGGTGAATAGACCACCGCCTCGTCGGTGAAGAGCAGGCCCTGGCCCGAGTGGCCGCGCGCCTGGGCCATGCGCTCGCCCCATTCCGGCGTCAGCGCCTCGCGAGAGGGGAAGGTGTGCATGGCCAGCACCGTCCCGGTGGCCTCGAACTCGCGCCACAGCGGGTCGAACTCGGCCAACGTGGGATAGCGCCCGTTCCAGAAGCAGGGGCGCACCGCCGCCGCCTTGAAGCCCAGCTTGGCGACCCGCCGGAGCTCCGCGATCGACGCCTCGACGCTCTGCAAGGGCAGGACCGCGCAGGGAAAGAGCCGGCGCTTGTCCGCGGCGCAGTAGTCGAGCACCCAGTTGTTGTAGGCCTGGGCCAGCACCGTCGCCGCCTCGGCGCTGCGCACCAGGGCCAGCCGCACGAACCACGTGGGGAACAGCATCACCTGGTCGGTGCCCAGCGCGTCCATGTCCTGGAGCCGCGCCTGCGGGTCGCGACAACCGAGCAGGCGCCCGAACTTCCTCTGCCATGCCGCGGTGCCGGGGGTCAGCTTGCCCACCTCCTTCTTGTCCCAGCGAGCCCAGCCGACCTCGGCGGCGTTCGAGCGCTCACGCGCGGCCGGAACCACGCGGCCGTTGATGAAGAGCAGATCGCTGTCGGTGTGGAAGCAGAACTGCGTCTTCACCCAGGCGCGGCTCCGGGCCGGCACGTACTCGTCCCATATCGCCGGCGGCTCGACGACGTGGCTGTCGCAGTCGAAGACCGGGAAATCCTTGCGCGCGTTCGTGGCCACGGCGACCCTCCTGTCCCTTTCAATGTCGGGAGGAGCATTCTATTATCCGGGGGAAACATGGACAAGACGCCGGGGATCGAGCGCTTCTCGCTGTCGGGGCGCGTCGTGCTGGTCACCGGCGCGACGCGGGGGCTGGGGCTCGCGATCGCGCGCGGCATGGCGGCGGCCGGCGCCGCGGTCGGGATCAACGGGCGCGATCCGGCGCGGGCCGACGAGGTCGCCAGCAGCATTCCGAACGCCTTTCCCGCTCCCTTCGACA
>DATGBR010000330.1:0-9311 GCA_035312605.1 Candidatus Methylomirabilota bacterium | reverse complement strand
CTCCCGGCTGGTCCTCGACCAGCCCCTCGAGACGTACCAGGTCCTCGACGACGACCGCGATCTGCTCGTGGTCTACGTCGGGCAGCCCGCCGCGGCGCCGCGGCTCCAGGCCGCGCGGTTCGAGCGCGCCACCCGGCGGTGGACGGTCACGCGGCTCGACTGGAGCGTGGCCGCGGACGGAAGCGGGGCCAGGGCGCTCGAGCCGGAATGGTGCCGGTCCGGCCTCGCGATCGAGCGATTCCCGGCCGGCTTCCTCGTCCGCTCGCACCTCAACCCGTCCGCCGAGTGCACGGTGGTGCTGGCCCCGGACCTCTCGGTGCGCGCCGTCCTCGCCGGGTGGCCGGTGGCCACCCTCGCGGATGGCCGCCTCGTCTATCAGCGGAACCAGGTCCACTTCGCCTCGGTCCACCCGGTGGCCCTCGCGCTCCTCGATGCCCGCCGGCCGGGGGAGATCGCGCTCTACCCGCCGCGGCCGCTGCGCGAGATCCGGCGCGCCCACGTGGACCGGCTGCGTGGCGTGTACACCGCGGCCTGGTGCAACGCCCGCAATCATCCCTGCGATCCCGAGCGGTTCGACGAGTACGTGAGCGGCCGCGTGGCGGCCGACGCGAGCGGCGACGCGCTCGCCTTCGTGACCGCGTGGGACAACACGGTGGGCTGGAGCGACGCGGAGCGCTGGGGACGTCTCGAGCCCTTCCGCGAGCTGCGCGCCGCGCTTCCCACGTGGGACGGCGCGAGCCCGCCGCCCGACCCGCTCTTCCGCGGGCTCGCCGCCGGGCTCGCGCGGGCGCGCAACCTCGCGCACCGGGAGCACGTGGCCGCCGCGCTCGCGCGCGAGCCCGCCCTGCGCGAGCTGGTCGACGCCGCGCTCGCGGCCTCGCGCGCGGGGGGCCAGGACGAGCGCGCCTGGCTGCTGGCCCTCGACCCGCGCTGGGGCGAGACCACCACGTGGCTGGATCTCGCCCGCGCGGTGGCGGTGCCCGACGAGCACACCGAGGTCGTCTACGTGTACTCGGGGCTGCGGCGCCCCGGGACCGCGCAGTACCGGGAGCTGCGCCGCTCCGACTTCGAGACCCGCTTCGGCCCCGGCCTGCCCGATCGGGCGCTGGACCCGGACGTCCTGCGCGCGATCTTTAGCCCGGATGTGAACTGACCCCAGGAGGATCCATGGACTTCGGACTGTTCTTCCTCATGCAGCGCGACGAGCAGTGGAGCGAGCAGGCGGTCTACCACTCCGGCCTCGAGCAGATGCTGGCCGCCGAGGCGCTCGGCTACCACTCGGTCTGGATCGCGGAGCACCACTTCAACGACTACGGCCTCTGCCCCGCGCCGCCGGTCCTGGCTTCCTTCGTGGCCGCGCGCACCACCACCCTGCGCCTCGGCATGGGGGTGAGCCTGCTGCCGCTCCACCACCCGGTCGACCTGGCCGAGTCGCTCGCGGTCCTCGACGTGGTGAGCGGCGGCCGGCTCGACGTGGGGATCGGCCGCGGCGGCACGCTGCAGGACTATCAGACCTTCCAGTCCGACCGCGACGACAGCCGGGCGCGGGTCGAGGAGGGTGTCGCGCTCATGCGCCGATCCTGGAGCGGCGCGCCGTTCGACTTCCCGGGCCGCTTCCACACCGCGGAGCAGCTCCACGTGCGCCCGCAGCCGGTGCAGCGACCGCACCCGCCGCTGTTCATCGCCTCCAACAGCGAGGAGAGCGTGCTGTCCGCCGCGCGTCTCGGGCTGCCCACGCTCTCGTCGTTCTTCGTGCCGGTCCCGGAGCTGCAGCGGCGCCGTCGGCTCTATCGCGAGGCCTCGCTCGCGGCCGGACGCTCGCTCCCCGAGATCGAGGCGCTCGAGGCCCGCTCCTGGGGGATGCGGGTGGTGCACGTGGCCCCCGATCACGACGAGGCGCTCCACGCGACCGAGGGCCCGTTCATGGGCTACCAGCGGCGCATGGCGGTGCTGCGCTCCGACGCCACCGGGGGCTCGGTGCCGGGATCGTTCGACCGCTCCCTGCTCCGCCTGCGCGCCTTCCGCGAGTACCTGGACGACGGCTGGGCCCTGATCGGCACGCCCGCCGAGGTGACCCGAGGCCTCCAGCAGTTCTGCGAGGCCACCGGCTACGAGCGCGTGCTCCTGCTGATGGCCCTGCCCGGGCTGCGCACCGACCTGGCGCTCCGGTCGATGCGCCTGTTCGCGGACGAGGTCGTGCCCGCGCTCGCGCCGCCGGACCGCGCCGCTACAAGCCCCGCAGGAACTCGATCATCGCCGCGTTGACCTCCTGCGGGCGCTCCTGCTGCGTCCAGTGGCCGCAGCCGGGGAGCATGATCGTCCGGCGGAGGGTGGGCACGAACTTGACGAGATTCGGGATGAGCTGGTCCATCCCGCGGAAGGCCACCACCAGGTCGCGATCGCCCGCCACGTAGAGCGCGGGGACGGTAACCCGCGCGCCCGCGAACGGAGCCAGCAGCTCCCAGCTCCGGTCGATGTTGCGGTACCAGTTGAGGCCGCCGCGAAAGCCCGCGCGGGAGAACTCGCCCGCGAAGAAGTCGACGTCCGCCTCGGTCAGCCACGGAGGCAGGACCTCCACGTCGGCGGTGTGGCTCAGGAACCCCCCACGGCGCGGCACCATGCCCACCGCCTCGGGATTGCCCAGGCCCGCCTGCGCGCGCCCCCCGTCGCCCGATGCCGAGTAGAGGATGCGCCGGATGGTGGTCCGCACGTCACGCTCGAGCTCCGCCTCCGCGACGCCCGGCTCCTGGAAGTAGAGCTGGTAGAAGACGGTGTCCGCGGTCTGCGGCATCTGGGTGGTGGGGCGCGTCGAGCCGCGGGGCCGGAACGGCACGCTCAGCCCGATCACCGCGCGGAACCGGTCGGGGCGCAACAGCCCCGCGTGCCACGCCACCGGCGCGCCCCAGTCGTGCCCCGCGATCACCGCGGTCGGAGCGCCCAGCGCGTCGAGCAGCCCCACCATGTCGCCCACCAGGTGCAGCAGCGTGTAGCGCTCGATCTCGGTGGGCGCCTCGCTCTGGCCGTAGCCGCGCATGTCCGGCGCCACCGCGTGGAAGCCGGCTTCGGCCAGCGCTCGGAGCTGGTGCCGCCAGGAGTACCACGACTCCGGGAACCCGTGACAGAGCAGGACCAGCGGCCCCTCGCCCTGCTCCGCCACGTGCAGCCGGATCCCGTTCGTCTCGACGACCCGGTGCTGGACCTCGCTCATCGCCCGGCCGGCCTCATCGGCCGACCGTAACGCCGCGCGGTCCCGCGCCGCCGTTCGCGCCCGCGGCCGCGCGCGCCACCGCCGCGTCCGCCTTCTCGAAATCGGCGTCCTTGAATCCGTAGAGGTGCGCGCCGCCCACCAGGATCTGCGCCGCGGTCTCGCGCGAGCAGTGCTTGAGCACGTTGTCCGACACGTTCGGGAAGTTGGAGTCGAAGTGCGGGTAGTCGGTGGAGACGCACATCCGGTCGCCCCCGATCAGCCCCGCGGTGGCCTCGATCTCCGGCTCGCTCCCCTCCACCGCGGCCCAGCAGTTGCGGCGGAAGTACTCGCGCGGGGTCAGGGAGAGGTAGGGCGCGTGGGAGTCGCGGTACTGCGGGTAGTCCCACTCGATGCGCGAGAGTAGTCCGGGCACCCACGAGTTCTGCGCCTCCAGGAAGCCCACCCGCAGCTTCGGGTGGAACTCGAACACCCCGCCCACGATCATCGCGATCAGGGCCTGCTGCATCTCGATCCAGTGGCTCGCCACGTGGCGGTAGAAGCGGTTCTCGCCGTAGAGCACGTTCATGTGCGAGTTCCAGGCCCCGGTGCCCTCGTGGAAGCCCCACGTCACGTCGAGCTCCTCGTGCAGGCTGTAGAGCGGGTCCCAGTAGTTGGAGTGCCAGTAGTGCCCGTTGACCAGGTTGGGACGGATGAACGACCCGACCGCGCCCAGCTCGCGCACCCCGCGCACCAGCTCGCGGCAGGCGAGGTGCACGTCGTGCACCGGCAGCATCACCACGAACTTGAGGCGCTCCGGGCTGTGGCGGCAGAACTCCGCGATCCAGTCGTTGTAGGCCCGGCACAGGGCGAGCGACAGCTGCGGGTCCAGGTTGTCGCGCGCGATCAGGCTGAGGCCGGTGGTCGGGTAGAGCACCGCGATGTCGACCCCCTCGATGGCCATCGCCATCACCTGCGCCTCGGGGTCGTAGTTGCGCTCGATCGCGAAGTCGAGCCGGTTGGTGGATTGCAGGCGCGAGCCGGAGAGCGGCTGGGTGCTGTGGGTGCCGGCGCCACCCGCGCGGCTGCGCTTGCGGTACTGCTGCATCTCCGCGTCCATCGTGGTCGGCAGCCCGTCGATGACGATGGTGCCGCGCTTGGGGCGCCCGTCCGCGCCAATCGGCAGAACCACCCGGTCGCGGAACCGCGGGTCGAGATACCGCTCGAACAGATCGGGCGGCTCCATGATGTGCATGTCCGAGTCGACGAAGCGGAGGTTGTCTTTCATCAGACCCTCTCGTAGGACAGGCGCTTGACCTTGTCCATGTTGGTGCCCTCGATGCGGATGAGCCGCGTGGGGCCGTCGCGCCGCGGGGAGTGGAGGTCGCCCTCGTTGTAGACGTGGGCCATGCCGGGCTTCAGCGGGTAGGTCCGGACGTGGCGCACCTTGCCGGGCCGCGCCTCGCTCGCGGGCTCCACGAGCGCCCAGTCGTTCATCATGGTCTCGCCCCGGGCCTGGCCGTAGATGGCCCAGGACGGCCCGTGGTCGTGGGGCTTGCTCTCCCGCGCGTCCCGGTAGTTGTGAGCGAGGATGCAGAAGCCGAGCTGCGGGTCGGTGTAGAGGATCTTGCGCTCCGGCACGTCGTCGGTCAGGTGCCGCGCCACGAAGGCGTCGTCCCGCAGGACCGACTCGAGCAGGCTCCGCACCTTCTCGCGCCCGGGCGGCCCGGGCTCGGCGGTGAGGAGATCGTGGGCGGCGGCGGCGAAGGTCTCGAGCGTGTAGGCCATCGGCAGTCTCCTCATTCGTCCAGCAGGGTGCGAAACAGCCGGGCCAGGTCCGCCTTCTCCTCGAAGCCGATGCCGGGGCCGAGCCTGTTCAGGCGCACCCTACGCCGCCCGTCAAATGGTGTCAATGTGGGCCGTCGCACGATGCCGTATCATGCCGCCGGAGGAGAACGCGCACATGGGCGAGACCGTCGCGTGCATCGGCATGGGCCTGCTGGGATCGGCCCTGGCCGAGAACCTGATCCGGGCCGGCTTCACGGTGCGCGGCTACGACGTCGCGCCCGGGCGGGTGCGCGAGCACGTCGAGCGGGGCGGCGTCGCGGCCGGCTCCCCCGCCGACGCCGCGCGTGGCGCGGCGATCGTGCTGACCTGCCTCATGACCGCCGACATCGTCCGCGAGGCCCTGCTGGGTCCGGACGGCGCGCTGGACGCGGCGGGCCCGGGGCTGATCGTCGTCGACTGCAGCACGATCCACCCGGACGCCTCCGCCGCGCTCGCGGGCGAGCTGGCGCGCCGCGGGATCGCGATGCTGGACGCGCCGGTCGCGGGGTCGAGCGGGCAGGCCCGCCGGCGCGAGGCGCCGGTGGTGGTGGGCGGCGACCGCCCGGTCTTCGAGCGCTGCCGGCCGATCTTCGACGCCATCGCCCGGCGCGCGCACCACGTGGGCGGCAACGGCGCGGGGGCCCGGGCCAAGCTCGTGGTCAACCTGGTGCTCGGCCTCAACCGGCTCGCGCTCGCGGAGGGATTGCTGTTCGGGCTCCGCCAGGGCTCGACGGGCCCGATCTGCTCGCGGTGCTGAAGGACAGCGCGGCCTACTCGCGCGCGATGGACGTCAAGGGCGAGCGCATGCTCACCGATCGGTTCGAGCCCGAGGGCAAGCTCGCCCAGCATCTCAAGGACGTCGAGCTGATGCTCGAGGTCGGGCACGCGGCGGGCGCGCCGCTGCTCGCCACCGCGCTGCACCGTCAGCTCCTCGTCGCCGGCGTCGCGGGCGGCTGGGGCGAGCGCGACAACTCCTCGATCATCGCGGTGCTCCGCTCGCTCGTCACGCCGACGCGCTGAAATCGCGCCTCGGCGGTCGGGCCCGCTCAGGTATACTCGGGGCGTCTTCGCGGAAGACCCTGGCAGGTCATCGCGCCCCTGCCATCCTCCCATGATCTCGCGGGAAGGTCACGTCGTCGCAAAGGAGACCGCGTGAGCCGGATGCCGTCGAAGTCGTTCCGCTGCGAGGTCGTCTCCGAGACGGTGTCGATCGTCCTGCGGCGACGGAACGCGCTGGTGGGCCGGGGCAAGCTCTTCGTGCGGTGCAGCGAGAAGGACTGTCAGTATCTCGACGCGAACGAGCCGCCCTGCCCCCTGACCCTCGCGCTCTTCACCGCGGAGATCCGGGAGCGGATGATCGCGGACCGCGACTAGCCGCTTCGCGGCTTCCGGCCGGGCGCCGGCTTCCGGGCCGGCCGCGGCTTGGGTCGGCTCCAGCGGGGACCGGGGCCGGGAAACGCGGGAGGCTGCCAGGGCCGCGCCGCGGAGGTGTGACCGCACTGGGCGCAGGGCTGGCCCCCGCTCGCGGCGCAGGCGTCACGCTCGTGCTCGCAGGCCGCGTCCTCCACGCAGTACACGCACATCAATGGCCCTCGGCCGGCATCCCGAGGCACGGCGCCTTCTTCCTCGCGCACTGCCCGCACGGCGCGGTCGACACCTGCATGATGGAACCCGGGGTCACGAACAGCTCCTCGATCACCTGGATGATGTCGCGCTTGGCGTAGCTCTTGTCCAGGTTGTCCTTCGTCAGCTTGATGAGGCAGCGCGAGCAGAGCAGCCGGCCCCTGAAGTCGGCCCGGAACAGGCTCTCGACCACGCGCCGGACGAAGTCACCCACGGTGTAGACCGCGACGTCTTTCTGCATGGCGCTCACCGGCCCTGACGGCGGCGACTTCCTCCCGGCCGACCAAAGAGGCGTCCCTGGGCGGTGGCACAGAGGCTCGCGACGTGCTGACCGAATCCGACCACCGCGGCGGCGAGAAGGGCGAAGACTCCGGGGGCCTTCTTCATGGTGCTCCTTCGGAATGAGGGCAATGGAGCCAGATGCCGGTGGGCCTCGGCGCCCGCAGCGCCACCCTAAGGGGCCCAATGGAAGGCAGGCCCTACGATAGCACGCCGGTGCGCGCCCCTCGCGGCGGAGTTCAGGCGCCCGGCGCGCCCTTCAGCTCGATCTCGATGAAGGCGAACTCGAAGGGGTTCGGGTTGCGCACGTCGTGCTCGACCCCCGCGTCGCGATAGTAGGGCTCGCCGACGCGGAGCGCGCTGGTGGTCTCCCCGGCGGCGCCGATCGCGGCGAGCGCGCCGGTCACCATCGGCACCACCACATAGGCGTACTCGTGCCGGTGATGGCCGGTGTGCGCCCGGGGCGCGAAGCGCCACTCGGTCACGCGGACCTGCGCGTTGTCGATCTTCACGGTGGCCACCGCCTGCGTCTCGCTCATCGCGTCTCTCCCTTGGCTTCGAGCTCCGCCCAGCGCACGTAGAGCCGGTCGACCTCGGCCCGCGCCGCCTCGACCGCGGCGTAGCGAGCCTGGAGCGCGGCGGGGTCCGAGGTGATCGTCGGATCCTCCGCGGCCCGCCGGCACGCCTCGAGCGCGGTCTCGGCCTCGACGATCGCCGCCTCCATCCCGTCCCACTCCCGCTGCTCCAGGTACCCGCGCCGCTTCCCCTTCTCTCCCTCTCCCCTCCGGGGAGAGGGCAGGGTGAGGGGCGGGGTGAGGGGGGTGGTGGTGAGCCTCGAGGTCAGGGCCCGCTCCCGCCGCGCCCCCTCCCACTGCGCATAGTCCGCGAACGTCTCCGCTCCGCCCTGCCCGTCGAGCGCCACGATGACGGTGGCGATGCGATCCAGCATGAACCGGTCGTGGGTCACCAGCACCAGGCCGCCCTCGAACGCGGCCAAGCTCTCCTCGAGCACGTCGAGCGTCGGGATGTCCAGATCGTTGGTCGGCTCGTCGAGGATCAGCAGGTCTGCGGGCTCCCGCATGAGGCGGGCGATGTGGATGCGCGCCTGCTCACCGCCCGAGAGCCGGCCCACCGGCACCTCGAGGTGCTCGGGCGGGAACAGGAAACGCTTGGCCCACGCGGCCACGTGCACGTTGCGTCCCTGGAAGACGACCGCGTCGCCCTCGGGCGCGAGCGCGCGGCGCAGCGGCAGATCCGGGTCGAGCCAGGCGCGCTGCTGCTCGAAGCGCACGGTGCGGAGGCCGTCCGCGCGCTCGATCAAGCCCGCGTCCGGCTCGAGGGTGCCGGCCAGCAGGTTGAGCAGCGTGGTCTTGCCGCTGCCGTTCGGCCCCATGAGACCCACGCGCACGCCCGGGGTGATGATCAGGTCGAGCCCCCGGACCAGCCCCCGGCCCCCGAGGGCCTTGGTCAGCCCGCGGGCGACCAGTAGCTCGCGGGTGCGGCGGCCGGAGGCGACGAAGTCGATGCCGGCGGTCCGGGTGGCGCCCCGCGTCCGCGCGTCGCGGAGCTCCTCGATGAGCCGGTCGGCCTCCTTGATGCGGCCCTTCGCCTTGGTGGAGCGCGCCTTGGCCCCGCGCCGCAGCCACTCGATCTCGCGCCGGACGGTGTTGGCGAGCGACTCCTCGTACGCGGCCTGCCCCCGGAGGAACTCATCGCGCCGGACGAGGAACTCGCTGTAGCGCCCGTCGGTCTCGAACAGGCCGGAAGCGTACGCCCGGTCGATCTCGAGCATCCGGGTGGCGACGTGCTCGAGGAAGTAGCGGTCGTGGCTCACCACCAGGCACGCCCGCGCCCACTCGGCCAGGAGCGCCTCGAGCCAGAGGATGCCCTCGACGTCCAGATGGTTGGTGGGCTCGTCCATCAGGAGGACGTCGGGCTCGGCGGCCAGCTCGCGGGCGATGGCGAGGCGCTTCTGCCAGCCCCCGGAGAGCGTGGTCACCTCCGCGCGGCCGTCCGCGAAGCCGGCCCGGCCGAGCGCGTGCGCGATGCGTCCGGGACGGTCGGCCTCGTCGACCGCGCTCAGCGCGGAGGCGACCATATCCTCGACGGTGCCGCCGGGAGGGAAGACGGGATCCTGCGGCACGTACCCCACGCGCACCCCGCCGCGCACCGAGCGACGTCCGCGATCGGGTGACTCGAGGCCGGCGAGGATCTTGAGAAGGGTCGACTTGCCGGCGCCGTTCGGACCCACAAGGCCCACCTGGTCCCCCTCGAAGAGCCCGAAGGACAGCCCCTCGAAGAGGGACCGGGTGCCGTAGGCCTTGCCGACTGCTTCACAGCTCAGGAGCAGCGATCGGGTCACGCGACGCTACTTCTTCTCCTTCTTCGGCTTTTTCTT
>DATGBR010000329.1:0-7387 GCA_035312605.1 Candidatus Methylomirabilota bacterium | reverse complement strand
CGCGGAGGGTTTGCCGGTGCCGATGTCGAGCCCGCGGTAGACCTGGCGCGAGTCCGCGCTGACCACCTCGATCGGGAGCAGGGCGCCGAGGCGCACCGCGACCGCGGTCTTGCCGACCGCGGTCGGGCCGACCAGGACCAGCAGCGGAGGCCGCCTCACCACGTCCGCCCGAGCTCGCGCTTGATGTCGCGGAACCGCCGCCGCCACGCTGGGTTCACCACGTCCGGCCGAGCTCGCGTTTTATGTCGCGCAACCGCCGTCGCCACGCTGGGTTCACCACGTCCGACCGAGCTCGCGTTTTATGTCGCGCAAAGACAACCGGCTCACGATGGGCCGGCCGTGCGGGCAGAAGTAGGGCGTCCGGGTGACGGCCAGGTCAGCGATGAGCCGGGCCATCTCTTCACGCTGGAGGGCCGCGTGGGCCTTGATGGCCGCGTGGCAGGCCACGAAGGAGAGCGCTCGGTGGAGCAGCGGCACCGGCTCGCCCTTGCGCGGGCGGTTGACGTCCTCCACCAGGGACTCGATGAGCCGGCGCGGCTCTTGGCCGCGGAGCAAGGCCGGCACCGCGCGCAGCACCACGGTGGACCCGCTCCACCCTTCGAGGCCGAAGCCCAGGCCCTCGAGGGTCGGCGCCCACTCGGCCACGAGCCCGGCCTGCCCCGCGCCCAGCTCCACCGGCTGCGGGAACAGCAGCTCCTGCGACGCGAGCGGTCCCGCATCCAGGTCGCCCAGCAGGCGCTCGAACAGCACCCGCTCGTGGGCCACGTGCTGGTCGATGAAGAACACCTCGTCGTCGCTCGCGGAGACGATGAACGTGTCCTGGAGCTGACCGATGACCGCGCCGAAGGCGGGCGCGCCGAACTGGGCCGGGGACTCGTGAAAGAGTAAAGCTTGGCCGGCAGGAGCACGGTCGTCCGCGCCGGACGGGCTGTCCGCGGACTGGGGGAGTGCGGGGGCCATTTCTGGGCCCCCGCTTTCAATAGAGAAGCTTCCGGCAGCAACGCCACTCCCGGCAGCCCCGACCGCACTACCACCCTCCGTCCGGAGCCCCCGCTGTGTCTGCACCACCTGGAACTGGCGCAGCGCGTCCTGTACCGCGCGGTAGAGCATCTCCTGCACCTGGCGGGGCGCGCGGAAGCGAACCCAGGCCTTGGTCGGGTGGACGTTGACGTCGACTTCCTGGGGGGGTAGCTCGAGGTGGAGCACCGCCACCGGGAACTGATCGCGCGACAGGAGCGGCCGGTACGCCTCGATCAGGCTCTGGGCGAGCTGCGTGTCGCGCACCGGGCGCCCGTTGACGATCAGCACGATCTCGTCGCGGCTGCCGCGGGCGAGCTGGGGCGGCGCGATCAGCCCCGACACCGCGAGCGGGCCGTCCTTGCGCAGGACGTCGAGCAGGCGCCCCGCGCGCTCGAAGCCCCAGAGGGCGCCCACCCGGTCGCGCAGCGTCCGGGCGCGCGGCGCGCCGAGGACCGGGCGGCCGTTGTGGGAGACGCGGAAGTGCACCTCGAGGTGGGCGAGCGCGGTGGCCTCGAGCAGGCGCAGGGCCGCGGCCACCTCGGCGGGCGCGCTCTTGAGGAACTTGAGCCGCGCCGGCGTATTGAAGAAGAGGTCCTGCGCCTCCACGGTGGTGCCGGCGGGCGCCGCGACCAGCAGCTTCTCGCTCACCGTGCCCCCCTCCCCGCGCACGAGCGTGCCGGTCTCCGCACCCCGCGGGCACGAGAGCACCGAGAAGCGGGTGACCGCGCAGATCGCGGGCAAGGCCTCGCCGCGGAACCCGAGCGTGGTGATCGCGTCGAGATCCGCGTCGGTGGCGAGCTTGGAGGTGGCGTGCCGCAGGAGGGCCAGGTCGATCTCGTCGGTCGACATGCCGACCCCGTCGTCGGTCACCCGGATCAGCGCGCGGCCGGCGTCCCGCAGGTCGACGGTCACCTGGGTGCTGAGCGCGTCGAGCGCGTTCTCCACCAGCTCCTTGACCACCGAGGCGGGCCGCTCCACCACCTCGCCGGCCGCGATCTTGTTGACGAGGTGATCCGGCAGCCGGCGGATGCGCGGGGCGCTCACCGGCGCGCCTTGAGTCGCTGCTGCCACTCCGCGAGGAGGTTGAGCGCCTGCAGCGGCGTCATCGCCCCGGTGTCGAGCGCGGCCAGTTCGCGCAGCAGGGGGTCGTGGGTGGGCGGGAAGAGGCCGAGCTGGGTGGGCTCACCCGCGGGCGGCTCGGGGGCGACCGCGGCCTCGAGCCCGCTCCGCTCGCGCTCCAGCTCGCCCAGGATCGCCTTGGCCCGCGCGATCACCGCGGGGGGCAGCCCGGCGAGCCGCGCGACCTGGATCCCGTAGGAGCGGTCGGTGCCGCCCGGCCGCACCTTGTGCAGGAAGATGATCTCGTCGTTCCACTCGCGAACCGCCACGTGGAAATTGTGCACCCGCGGCAGCCGCTCGGCCAGCGCGGTCAGCTCGTGGTAGTGGGTGGCGAAGAGCACCTTGGCGCCGCGCCCCCGCTCGTGCAGCTCCTCGGTGACCGCCCACGCGATGGCGAGCCCGTCGAAGGTGGAGGTGCCGCGGCCGACTTCATCCAGAAGGATGAGGCTGCGCTCCGTGGCGTGGTGGAGGATGCTGGCGGTCTCGACCATCTCCACCAGGAAGGTGCTCTGGCCGCGCGCCATGTTGTCCTGCGCGCCGACGCGGGTGAGGATGCGGTCGACTAGCCCGATGCGGGCCGAGCGCGCGGGCACGAAGCCGCCCATCTGGGCCATCAGGGTGAGCAGCGCCACCTGGCGCATGAACACGCTCTTGCCGCTCATGTTGGGGCCGGTCAGGATCATGATCTGGCAGGACGCGGGATCGAGCGCGGTGTCGTTGGGCGTGAACGGCGAGCCGCCCGCGTCGAGCACCGGGTGCCGGCCGTCCACGATCTCGAGCGCGAGGCCGTCGTCCACCTCCGGGCGGACGTACCCGCGCTCGTGAGCCACCGACGCGAGCGAGACCAGGGCGTCGAGGGTGCCCACCGCCCGCGCGGTGCGCAGGAGCGGGGCGGCCTCGGCCGCGACCCGGGCGCGCACCTGGCCGAACAGCTCGAACTCGAGCCGGCCGATGCGCTCCTCGGCGCCGAGCACGCGGCTCTCGTACTCCTTCAGCTCGGCGGTGACGTAGCGCTCCGCGCCCACCAGGGTCTGGCGGCGCAGGTACTCGCCGGGCACCCGCGCCCCGTGCGCATTGCTCACCTCGATGGCGTAGCCGAAGACCCGGTTGAAGCGGACCTTGAGCGAGGGGATGCCGGTGCGCGCCCGCTCGCGCTGCTCGAGCGAGGCGATCCACTCCTTGCCCTGCCGGGCGGCGTGCTTCAGCTCGCGCAGCTCGTCGTTCCACCCCTCCCGGATGAGCCCGCCCTCGCGCAGAACGAGGGGGGGCTCGTCCTCGAGAGCCTCTTCAAGTAATTTCTGAAGGTCGGGCAGCGGCGTGATCTCTTCCCCGAGTGTTGCCAGGAGCGGGGTGCCAAGCCCCCCGAGCGCCTCCGCGAGCCCGGGGAGACGTCCCAGGAAGCTCCGCAGCGCGATCAGGTCGCGCGCGTGGGCCACCCCGAGGGCGGCGCGACTGGTGAGCCGCTCGAGGTCCCCCACCCCGCCCAGCCGCTGCCGCAGGCTTTCCCGGGCTGCCGGAGCGTCCACGAGGGCCCCCACGGCCTCCTGGCGCCGGAGGATGCCCTCCCGGTCCAGCAGGGGCCGCAGCATCCACTGGCGGAGCAGCCGGGCGCCCATGGGGGTGCCGGTGGAGTCGAGGGTGGCGAAGAGCGAGCCCTTGGTGGTCCGCTCTTGGGCCGTCTCGAACAACTCGAGCGTGCCCACCGCGGTCGGGTCGAGCAGCATGGCCTCCCCGGTGACCAGGCGCTGCACCCGGCTCAGGTGGGCCAGCGCGTCGCCCTGGGTCTCCCGCACGTAGGCCACCGCCGCGCCGGCGGCCTGGAGCCCCGCGGTGAGCCCGCCCACCCCGAGGCCGTCGAGGCTCGCGCCCCGGAAGTGGGCCTCGAGCACCTCGCGCGCGGCGCGGGCCCCGAAGGCTCCGCCGTCCACCCGCGTCAGCGGGATGCCGGGCGGCGCCCACCGGGCCACCCACCCGGGCTCCGCGCTCTGGGCGATCAGGATCTCGGCGGGGCGGCGCAGCAGCGCGGTCTCCAGCAGCGCGTTGCCCGCTCCCGGCTCCTCGCCCACCCAGAAGTCGCCGGTGGAGACGTCCACCAGCGCGACGCCCACCGCGGAGGACGTCGCGTGGGCGGCGAGCAGGAAGTTGTTGCGGGCGCCGTCGAGGAACTGGGTGTCGGTGATCGTGCCCGGGGTGATGACGCGCACCACGTCGCGGCGCACGATCTTGCGGCCCTTGGCCGGCTCCTCGAGCTGCTCGCACACCGCCACCTTCTGGCCGGCGCGGATGAGGCGGGCGATGTAGCCGTCGGCGGCGTGGTGCGGGATGCCCGCCATGGGAATCGCCCCCTCGCCCTTCTGCCGTGACGTCAGCGCGATCTGGAGCAGCCGGGACGCCACGTGGGCGTCGTCGTTGAATAGCTCGTAGAAGTCGCCCAGGCGAAACAGCAGCAGGTAGTCCGGGAAGCGGCGCTTCAGCTCCCCGTACTGCCGCATCATGGGCGTGAGCTCGGCGACTTCCCTCACGGAGCGAGCGCGGCGGCCAGCCGGTCGTAGGTCGCCTCGAGGGCCTCGGGCAGCACGCGGGTCTCGCCGATCACCGGCATGAAGTTCGTGTCGCCGTTCCAGCGTGGGACCAGGTGCACGTGCAGGTGGCCGAGCACTCCCGCCCCCGCCACTCGGCCCTGATTCAAGCCCACGTTGAAGCCGTCCGGATGGTAGGCGGTGCCGACGGCGCGGGACGCGGACTGGAGGAGGGCCATGGCCTCGGCCAGCTCCTCCGCGGTCGCGGCCTCGAGCGTGCCGACGTGGCGGGTGATGACGGCCATGAGGTGCCCGGAGGCGTAGGGGAAGGCGTTGAGGATCAGGAACGCGAGCCGGCCACGCTTGAGGATGAGCGCCCGCCGATCGTCACCGACGGCCAGCGCAGCGCAGAACACGCACGCGGCCTCGGGGCCACCGGCGGTCGAGACGTACGCCATCCGCCAGGGGGCCCAGAGCCGCTGCACTCGACTAGGTGTTGACGAGCTCGCGTAGGCGCTTGCCGACCTTGAAGAACGGAACGCGCTTCTCGGGGACGCTCACGCTGTCGCCGGTCTTGGGGTTCCGCCCCTTGCGGGAGTTGCGATGGCGGATGCGGAAGCTCCCGAAGCCCCGCAGCTCGACCTTGTCTCCCTTGCCGAGCGCATCCGTGATGTTGTCGAAGACGGTGTTGACGATGAGCTCGGTCTCCTTCTTGGTCAAGCTCGCGACCTTCGCGACTTCCTCGATCAGCTCCGCTTTCGTCATGGCGACTCCCTTCGAAGGGCCGACACTGATCCCGGGCCGTCGTGACCATCGGCGGTCCGGCCCGATCCACGGAAGCGACCGTACCACGGCAGGTGAAACTTAGTCAAGCAGGTTGGGTAGTTAGCGGACACCCCCCACCCCTGGCCGCTCACGGCATCAGGTAGAGCGGTGTGCGCAGGGTCTCGAGGGAGGGCAGGATGCGCGAGACCGGGCCGAGCCCCAGCTCGTTGCGCAGCAGCTCGCGCAGCGAGAACCGGCGCCGAGGGTAGATCACCTTGGGCTTGGCCGGCAGGCCCGCCATCTTGGCGGCCGCCTCGATGGCGTCCTCGAGGCCGCCCAGATCGTCGACCATCTTGAGGCTCTGGGCCTGCCGGCCCGAGTAGATGCGCCCCTCCGCGAAGCTCCGCACCGCCTGCGGATCGAGCCCCCGGCCGTCGGCCACCGCGCTGATGAACTGGTCGTACACGTCGTCGAGGAGTGACTGCAAGATCCGGCGCTCCTCCGGGGTCATGGCGCGCGCCATGTTGCCCACGTCCTTGTAGGCGCCCGCCTTGACCACCACGTACTCGACGCCCACCTTCTTGAGGAGCCCCTCGAGGTTGGCGAGCTGCATGACCACGCCGATCGAGCCGGTCAGGGTGCCGGGGCTCGCGTAGATGCGGTCGGCGGCCACCGCCACGTAGTAGCCGCCGGAGGCGGCCACCGAGCCGAGCGAGGCCACCACCGGCTTCTTGGCCTCGCGCAGGCGCCGGACCGCGGTGAAGATCTCCTGGGTCGGGGCGACCACGCCGCCCGGGCTGTTGATCCGGAGCACCACCGCCCGGACCGCGGGATCGTCGCGGTACTCGCCGAGCACGCGGACGACCCCGTCGGTGTCGAGGCCCCGCGGGGCGTCGGCCCCGATGATCCCCTCGACCTCCACGACCGCCACCTTGGCCCCGCCGGGGAGGCCGTCATCGGTCACCGCGATGAGCAGCCAGATGGTGACCACGAACGCGACGAGGACGGCCGCCCCCACGCCGAGAGCGATGAGGGCGACCCGCCCGCGGGATGCCACCCGCGACTACTCCTCGTCGTCGTAGTCGTCACCGCCGCGCCGCTTGCGGCCCTTGTGACGGCCCCGCCCTTCCGCCTGCGCCGGCTCCTCGATGACCGCGGCCAGCTCCTTGAGCGAGAGCCCGATCCGGCGCTCGTTGGGATCCACCCGGATCACCATGAGGGTCAGCTCGTCCCCCACGTTCAGGATGTCGGCCGGGGTGGCGATGGGCCGGTTCGACATCTGCGAGATGTGCAGGAGCCCGTCCACCCCCGGCTCCAGCTCCACGAAGGCGCCGAAGTCGGTGAGGCGCACCACCTTGCCGGTGACCCGGGAGCCCATCGGGTAGCGCGACGCCACGCTGTCCCACGGATCGGGCTGGATCTGCTTGAGCCCGAGCGAGATGCGCTTGTTGTCGCGATCCACGTTGAGGATCTGGGTGTCGATCGGCTGTCCCTTCTTGAGCAGCTCGGAGGGATGCCCGATGTTGCGGGTCCAGGACATGTCCGAGATGTGCAGCAGCCCGTCCACCCCCGGCTCCAGCTCCACGAAGGCGCCGAAGTCGGTCAGGTTGCGCACCTTGCCCTGCACGCGATTGCCGGGCTGGTAGCGCTCGGTGATGGTGGCCCAGGGATCGCTCTCCACCTGCTTCATGCCGAGGGAGATCCGCTTGGTGGCCTTGTTGACCTCGAGCACCATGACGTCCACCATGTCGCCGACGTTGACGAGCTTCGAAGGGTGCCGCACGCGGCGCGTCCACGACATCTCGGACACGTGCACGAGCCCCTCCACCCCGGGCTCCAGCTCCACGAAGGCCCCGTAGTTGGTGAGGCTCACGATGCGGCCGCTGACCTTGGCCCCGACCGGATACCGGTCGTCGACGTTGGCCCACGGGTCGGACGACTTCTGCTTGTAGCCGAGCGACACC
>DATGBR010000328.1:0-3131 GCA_035312605.1 Candidatus Methylomirabilota bacterium | reverse complement strand
AAGCGGGAGGCGCTCGCGGCGGCCCTGGCCGCGCGCGGCGTCGGGACCTCGATCCACTATCCGAGCACGATCCCGGCCCAGCCGGTCTTCTCGCGGCCCAACGCGGATCGCGAGTTCCCGGTGGCGACGCAGGCCGCCGCGGAGGTGCTCTGCCTGCCCTGCTTCCCCGAGCTGACCGACCTCGAGGTGGCCGAGGTGGTGGAGGCGGTGAAGCGGTCGGTCGCCGAGGTGATGTGAGGTGACGGCGCTCGGCGCACTCGGGTCCCGGCTCGAGGAGCGCCTGACGACGCACGCCGCGACGGTGGGGGTGGTAGACAAGGCGGCGGTCGGCGATATCCGCGCGCACCGGCTCGAGGCGGTGGCGTGGGAGCAGGCGGACCTCGGCGCCTACGACCTGGTGCTGCTGCTGACCGCCCACGCGGAGTTCGAGCCGAAGCGCCTGGTCTCCGACGCGCGGCTCGTGGTGGACACCCGCAACGCCACCGGCGCCCTCGGCGAGTTCCCGCACGTGGTCCGTCTCTGACCGGTCCCGCCGAGCGGTCGTGAGCACCCTCGTCGCCGTCCTCGCCGCGCTGCGGCCCCGGCAGTGGGTCAAGAACCTCTTCGTCTTCGCGGGCCTGATCTTCTCGCAGAGCCTGTTCACCCCGCTGGTCTGGCCCGCCCTGGGCGCCTTCGTGATCTTCTGCGCGCTCTCCGGCGCGATCTACGTCTTCAACGACCTGGCCGACGTCGAGAAGGACCGCCTGCACCCGACCAAGCGCGATCGCCCGATCGCGCGCGGCGCGCTCCCGCTGCCCGCGGCCGCGGGGCTGGGGGTCCTGCTGCTGGCGGGCAGCCTGACCGCCGCCTTCTTCCTCTCGGTGCCCTTCGGGGTGGTGGCCACCGCCTACGCGGGGCTGCTCACCGCCTACTCGGTCTGGCTCAAGCACATGGTGATCCTCGACGTGCTCACGGTGGCCGCCGGCTTCGTGCTGCGCGCGGTGGCGGGGGCCGCCGCGATCGGGGTCGAGATCTCGGGCTGGCTGGTGATCTGCACGATCCTGATCGCGCTGTTCCTGGCCCTTGGCAAGCGCCGCCACGAGTACCGGACCTTGAAAGGGGACGCGGCGGCCCATCGGCCGATCCTGGCCGAGTACAGCGAGGGCTTCCTCGACCAGATGGTGGCGGTGGTGACCGCCTCCACCGTCACCGCGTATGCGCTCTACACCATGTCGCCCGAGACGGTGGGCAAGTTCCACACCCGCCTGCTCCCGGTCACCCTGCCGTTCGTCCTCTACGGCATCTTCCGCTACCTCTACCTGCTCTACCGCCGGGAGATGGGCGGCAATCCCTCCGACCTCCTGCTCAACGATCGCGCGCTGCTGGTCAACACCGTGCTCTGGATGATCGCGCTGCTCGTGATCATCTACGGGCCGGAGTGGGGGCCCGCGTGGATCGCCGGGTGGAGTCGCTGAGCGTGGAGCCCGGGGAGGAAGAGGTCGCGGGCTGGGGGCGCCATCCGGTGGGGCGCGGCCGGGTGGAGCGCCCGGAGCGCCTGGCGCTGCCCGCGGGCGCCGAGCCCCTGGTACCCCGCGGGCTCGGTCGCGCCTACGGCGACGCGGCGCTGCCCTCGCGCCCGGGCGGGCTCGTGCTCGAGACCACCCGCGCCGATCGCATCCACTCCTTCGAGCCCGCGACCGGGCGCCTGCACTGCGAGGCGGGCCTGAGCCTGGCCGAGATCCTGCGCGTCTTCGTGCCGCGCGGGTGGTTCCCGCCGGTCACGCCGGGCACCAAGTTCGTCACCGTCGGCGCGTGCGTGGCGTGCGACGTCCACGGCAAGAACCATCACCGCGACGGCTCGTTCGGGAGCTTCGTCGACCACGTCACGCTCTGCACCGCGGACCGGCGCCTCGTCGAGTGCGGGCCCGACCGGGAGCGCGAGCTGTTCCTGGCCACGCTCGGTGGCATGGGGCTCACCGGCCTCATCGTGGACGTCACCCTGCGGCTGCGACGGGTGGAGAGCCCGTGGATCGTGCTGGAGACTCAGGGGATGGCGAGCCTCGACGCGATGCTGGAGGGCCTGCGGCTGAGCGCGACCCACTGGCCCTACACGGTGGGCTGGATCGATTGCCTCGCCCGGGGCGCGGACCTCGGGCGGGGCATCCTCATGCGCGGCCGCCACGCGACCCAGGTCGAGGCCGGCACCCGCCGGGCCCGCCGCGCGATGCCGCTCCGGGTGCCGTTCGACGCGCCGGAGTGGCTGCTGAACCCGGTCTTCGTGCGCTGGTTCAATCGGCTCTACGCGTGGAGCCACGGGACCGCGCTCCGGCGCCGCGTAGTCTCCTACGATGCGTTCTTCTACCCGCTCGACGCGGTCGGGCAGTGGAACCGCCTGTACGGCCGCCGGGGCTTCCTCCAGTACCAGTGCGTCCTGCCGCGCGCGGCGGGGCCCCGGCCGGTGGCGGCCCTGCTCGAGCGCCTCGGGGTGGCGGGGGCCGCCTCGTTCCTGGCCGTGATCAAGGACTGCGGCCCCGCCTCCGACGCCTACCTGTCGTTTCCCATGGAGGGCACGACGCTCGCGCTCGACCTGCCCAACCGCGGCGCGGTGACCGAGGCGCTGGTCCACGACCTGAACGCGACGGTGATCGAGCACGGCGGGCGGGTCTACCTCGCCAAGGACGCGGTGACGCGCGCCGAGGACTTCGCGCGGATGATGCCCCGCCTGGCCGAGTGGCGGGCGGTGCGGGAGCGCTGGGACCCGGGGCACCGCTTCCGCTCCGCCCAGTCGGTGCGACTCTTCGGGGACGCGCCCGCATGAAGGTCGCGATCGTCGGCGCCACCCGCGGCATGGGGCGCGCGCTCGCCCGCCGGCTCGCCGAGCGCGGCGACGCGCTCTTCCTGCTGGGCCGCGACGAGGCCGAGCTGGGCCGCTCCGCGCGCGATCTGGAGGCCCGGGGCGCGCCCCTGCCGGTGGGCCAGGCGCCGCTCGACCTGGGCGAGCCCGCCGGCTTCGCGGCGGCGCTCGACGCGGCGGATCGCGCGCTCTCGCGCATCGACGCGCTCGTGGTCACCGGCGGCCTCTTCGCCCGCCAGGACGAGCTGGCCGCCGATCCGGCGCGCCTGACCGCCCTGCTCCAGGCCAACTTCACCGG
>DATGBR010000327.1:0-9673 GCA_035312605.1 Candidatus Methylomirabilota bacterium | reverse complement strand
ACCCTGCGGGCGGACGGCGCCGGGCTCACGGTCGCGCCCGCGGTCGGGGGCGCCACGCGATTCACGGTCACGGCGGGCAATCGGCCTGGCGCGCGATCGCGGTGGACCCGACCGACGCGCAGCTCGAATATCGCCACGCCGCCTCCGCCTGGCCGTGGCCCTACCGCGCGACGCAGCGGTTCACCCTCACGGCCTCGAGCCTCACGGTGGCGCTGACCCTCACCAACGAGGGCGGCACCCCGATGCCGGCCGGGCTCGGCTGGCACCCGTACTTCCCCCGCACGCCGCGAGCGACGATCAGCGCGGACGTTCGCGCCGTCTGGCTCACCGACGAGGAGACCATGCCGACCGCCCTGGTCCCGCCACCGCCCGCCGCGGATCCGTCGCGAGGGGTCGCGGTGGACGCGGTGGCGCTCGACAACTGCTTCGTGGGCTGGAGCCATCGCGCGGTCGTCGAGTGGCCGGAGCGAGGCGCGAGCCTCGCCATCACTGCCCGGCCCCCGCTCGACTACCTGGTGATCTTCACGCCGCCGGGCCGGCCCTTCTTCTGCGCGGAGCCGGTCAGCCACGTGACCGACGCGTTCAACCTGGCCGATGCGGGGCGCGCGGACACCGGCCGCCGGGTGCTCGATCTGGGCGCGACCATCGAGGGCGCGATCACCCTGACGAGTCGCTGCTGACGACACGCGGGGCGGGCCCCGGCCGCTACTGGATGACCTCGTCGGCCCGGGCCAGCAGCGACGGCGGGAGCGTGAGCCCGAGCAGCCCGGCGGTCTTCAGATTGATCACCAGCTCGAACGTGGTCGGGCGCTCCACCGGCAGGTCGCCGGGCTTCGCTCCCTTCAGGATGCGGTCCACGTACCAGGCGGAGCGGTGGTGAAAGTCGGGAATGCTGCTCGCGTACGCCATCAGGCCGCCCACCTCCGCGTAGAAGTGCCACGGGTACATCGCAGGCAGCCGATGCCGGATCGCCAGCGCCGCGACCATGGATCGATTGGGCTCGAGGACCTGGGTGTCGGCCCGCACCAGCAGCGCGCCCACCCGGGCGCGGGCGATGGCCGCGAACGCCCCCGGAATCTCGTCGGTACGAGCGACCTCGAAGATCTGCAGCTCGAGCCCTCGCGTTCGCGCGGCGGCGTGCAGCCCGGCGATCAGCTCTCGATTCCGGCCGGGCCGCATCGTGGGATTGGTGAGCACCCCCACCCGCGCGAGGCCGGGAACCGCCTCCCGGAGCAGATCGAGGCGCTTGCCGTCCAGGTCGGAGACGATGTTGGCGATGCCGGTGACGTTGCCGCCCGGTCGGGCCAGCGTGCCGACGAAGCCGTCCGCGATCGGGTCGTCGGCGGCCGACATCACGATGGGGACGGTGGTCGTCGCCTCGCGGGCCGCGCGGATGGCCACGGGGCCGCGGGCCACGATGACCTCGACGCCCCGCCGGACGAGGTTCGCGGTCACGGTGGCGAGCTGGCCGGCGCTCCCGTCGCCGTACACGTACTCGATCACGACCGTCGCGCCGGGCAGCCAGCCCAGCTCCCGCAGACCGCGCTCGAACGGCCCGCGCTGCACCGCCGGCGCTTCGGTGGCGCTCCCCGGGTTGAGCACCGCGACGTGCGGGACGCGCCCCGCGGGCTGCGCCTCCACGATGACCGGTGCGGCCAGGGCCAGAGCGCCGAGCGTGCCGAGAAACTGGCGCCGGGTGTTCATGCCTCTCTCAGCCAGCGCCAGACCTGCTCCGGCGTGATCGGCAGCGAGCGGACCACGACCCCCAGGTGCGCGAGCGCGTCCTCGACCGCGTTGGCCACCGCGGCCGGTCCCGGGATCGAGCCGCCCTCGCCCACTCCCTTGGCGCCGAGCGGCGTGACCGGCGACGGGTGCTCGAGCCGGTCGACCTCGATGGTGGGCACGTCGGCCGCGGTGGGCTTGAGGTAGTCCATGAAGGTCGACGTGAGCAGCTGGCCGGTCTCGTCGTAGCGGAACTCCTCGAGGAGCGCGGCGCCGATGCCGTGCACCGTCGAGCCGTGCACCATGCCCTCGACGATCAGGGGGTTGAGCTCCCGGCCGCAGTCGTGCACCACCACGTACTTCCGGAGCGTGATCCGCCCGATGCGCGGGTCGATCTCGACGAGGCAGCAGTGGGCGGCGTTGGCGAAGACCAGCTGTGAGCGTACCCGACGGTCCGCGTCGACCGGCTGGGCCAGCGGGTTCTGGTGGATGTGGTGGGCCTCCAGGCCCGGGTCCACGCCGGGCGGCAGGCCGAGCACGTCCGCGTAGGCGGTGCGGGCCAGCTCCGCGATCGCGAGCCTTCGATCGGGCGCCCCCCGCACCACCGCGGCGCCGTCGCGCAGCTCGAGATCCGTCACGTCGATCTCCAGGCGATGCGCGGCGATCCGCAGCAGCTTGGCGCGCACCCGCGCCGCCGCGCCCACCACCGCGCCCACGTCGGTCACCGAGAACTTGTTGGAGTAGTTCCCGGAGAGATAGAGCCACGGGGTGGTCGCGGAGTCGAAGCCGCGGGCGACGCTGACCCCCTCCGGCGTCACCCCCAGCTCGTCGGCCACGATCTGCGCCACCACCGTCTCGTAGCCCTGGCCGCTCGACGGGTCGCCCAGGCTCACCCGCACGTGGCCGTCGGGCTCCACCCGGACCATCGCCGCCTCCGCCGAGCCCGACGCGGCGCGCCGCCCGGTCACCAGCTCGTAGGAGGCGAGGTTGGTGCCCGCCGGCTCCACCGACGTGGCGATGCCGATGCCGAGCAGCCGCCCCTCGGCGCGCGCGCGGGCCTGCTCGGCCCGCCAGCCGGTGTAGTCGAACCGCTCGAGGGCGCGCTCGAGCGTGGCCGGGTAATCGCCGCTGTCGTACTGGGCCCCCGGCGGCGTGGTGTAGGGCATCTGATCCGCGGTCACGTAGTTGCGCCGTCGCAGCTCCGCCGGGTCGAGCCCGAGACGGCGAGCCAGCAGGGCCATGGCCCGCTCCACCGCGAAGCACATGAACGGCTTGCCGATGCCGCGGTTGGCCCCGCTCGGGCACTTGTTGGTGAGGACCGACCACGCCTCGTACCGCACCGCGGGGATCCGGTAGCCGTTGACGATGTTGCCGAGCTTGATGAGGTTGTGCTGGGTCGGGGTGAGCAGGTTCTTGCCCTCGTCCGCGACGTCGCGGACGAGGAGGGCGAGCAGGGTGCCGTCGGCCCGGTAGGCGAGCTCGACGTCCATGATCCCGTTGCACGCGTGCATCAGCGCGGTGAGGTTCTCGATGCGGTCCTCGATCCACTTCACCGGCCGCCCGGCCGCGCGGGCCAGCAGCGCGCACACCAGGAGATAAGCCGGCCGGCGCTTGTTGCCGAAGGCCCCGCCGATGTCGGGACAGTGCAGGCGTATCCGCGACTGCGGCACGCCGAGCGAGGCGGCCAGGATGGAGATGGTCAGCCCCGGGCGCTGGTCGTTGGTCCAGAACTCGAAGGCGTCGGTGCCCGCGTCGTACTCCGCGATCGCCCCGAAGGTCTCGAGCGGGGTGGAGGCGTAGCGCTGGATCGTGAAGCGCTCCCGCAGCACCCCGTCGGCGCGGGCGACCGCGCGGTCGACGTCGCCGTAGGTGAGCGTGTCGTGCCAGACCACGTTGGTGCCGAGCGCGGGGTAGAGCAGCGGGGCGTCCGCGCGCATGGCGGCTTCCGGGTCGACCACCGCAGGGAGCGGCTCGTACTCGACGCGGATGCGCTCGAGCGCGTCCTCCGCGGTGGCGCGGTCCACCGCCGCCACCGCCACGACCGGCTCGCCCACGTAGCGCACGCGGTCCACCGCCAGGCAGTGGTCGGGCACCGCGGCGGTGGTGGGGATGAGCGGGCGGATCGGGCCCGAGCGGGCCGCCGCCTCCGCGCCGGTGAGAACCGCGAGGACCCCGGGCATCGCGGCGGCCGCGCGCACGTCCAGGCGCACGATGCGGGCGTGCGCGTGCGGGCTCCGGAGCATGGCCGCGTGAAGCAGGTGCGGGCGGCCGAGGTCGTCGAGGAAGCGGCCGCGCCCGGCGACCAGGCGCGCGTCTTCCTTCAGCGGCAGGGCGACGCCGACCCAGCCTGCGGCGGTCTCGCTCACGGCGCCGGGACCGCGAGCCGGACGGCGGCCTGCGCGACCGCCCGGACGATGTTGACGTAGCCCGTGCACATGCAGAGGTTCCCGGCGAGCGCTTCGCGGATGCCCGCCTCGTCGGGCGCGGGCGTCGCCGCGAGCAGCTCGGTGCTCGCCACGATCATGCCGGGCGTGCAGAAGCCGCACTGCATCGCGTGGCACGCCCGGAACGCCTCCTGGAGCGGGCTCAGGCCGTCCGCCGGGGTGAGCCCCTCGATGGTGGTGACGCGCGCGCCCTCGAGCTGGACGGCCAGGAGCAGGCAGCTCCGGGCGCTGCGCCCGTCGATCAGCACGGTACACGCGCCGCAGACGCCGTGCTCGCAGCCCACGTGGGTGCCGGTGAGCGCGAGGTCTTCCCGGAGGAAATCCGCGAGCGAGCGGCGCGCCTCCACCTCGCGCTCCACCGCCGCGCCGTTCACGGTGAGACGGACTCGCAGGCGCTCGGCCGGCGCGGGCGGGGCGCCGGCCGTCATGATCCGAGGCGCCCGACCGCCTGGCGCAGGGCGTCCTCGGTCAGCACGGTGGCGAGGTGGCGGCGGTACTCCGCCGAGGCGTGGACGTCGGTGGCCGGATCGCAGTCTGCCGCGGCGGCTGCCCCCGCCCGGGCCGGGGTCGCCACGTCCCGGGGCGCCGCGGTCACCACCACCTCGGCCGCGCGCAGACGGACCGGCCGGTCGGCCACGCCGAATCCCACCACGCGCGCGTGGTGCCTCCCGTCGAGCGAGGCCGCGACGCCGGCCAGCGCGAAGTCACCGGGGCGGCGCGCGATCTCCATGAAGCCCCAGCCCCGCGGGGCCGCGGGCACGGTGACCTCGGCGAGCAGCTCGTCCTCCACGAGCGCAGTGACGAGGAGCCCGCGGAAGAACTCGGCCGCGGCCACCCGGCGCATCCCGCGGGGCCCCAGCAGCCCGAGCGTGGCGTCGAGCGCCAGCAGCGCGGCGGGCAGCTCCGCGGCCGGATCGGCGTGCGCCAGGCTTCCGCCGAGCGTGCCGCGATTGCGGATCGCGGTATGGCCGACGTGGCGCGCCGCCTCGGCCAGGAGCGGCGCCCGCTCGCGCACGAGCGGCGCGGCCGCGAGGTCGGCGTGACGCACCAGCGCGCCCAGCCGCAGGCCTCCGTCCGGCGCGGGATCGATCCGCTCCAGCTCGCGCGCGCCGTTGAGGTCGACGAGCAGCGACGGGCGAGCCAGGCGCATGTTCAGCAGCGGCACGAGACTCTGGCCGCCCGCGAGCAGCTTCGCCTCGCCCGGGCTCGACGCGAGAAGGGCGACCGCCTCCGCGGCGGTGGCGGGACGGGCGTAGCGGAAGGGAGCGGGCTTCATCGCGACGCGATTATGCCACGGCCCTTCGCGCCGGGGCCGAGCGTCCCCGCGAGTCGGAACTGCGGAGCGGCCTCCGGGGCCGCCCCGAGGCTCGGCGGTCGCGGGCCCCCTCGGGCAGAATGCATATACATGTATAATCCGGGGGCGATGACCTTCGCGGAGCGGCTGGTCGGCGGCCGGGTGCACTACGCCTGGATCGTCGCGGGCGTGACCTTCCTGATCCTCCTGACTGCCGCCGCCATCCGGGCCATCCCCGGCGTGCTCATCGTCCCCCTCGAGCAGACCTTCGGCTGGAGCCGGGCCACCGTCTCGTTCGCGGTCTCGGTCAACCTCCTGCTCTACGGCCTCTGCGGTCCGTTCGCCGCGTCGCTGATGGAGCGCTTCGGGGTGCGGCGCATAACGCTCCTGTCCCTCTGCGCGGTGACGGTCGGCGTGGCGCTCACCACCGTGATGCGGTCGCCCTGGCAGCTCGTCCTCCTGTGGGGCGTGGTCGTCGGGATCGGGACCGGCGCGATGGCGCTGGTGCTGGCCGCCA
Organism: Candidatus Methylomirabilota bacterium; assembly: GCA_035312605.1. Classification (GTDB taxonomy): domain Bacteria; phylum Methylomirabilota; class Methylomirabilia; order Rokubacteriales; family CSP1-6; genus CAMLFJ01. The sequence goes on along the minus strand of DATGBR010000327.1, from coordinate 3,696 downwards.
CCATCGCGAATCGCTGGTTCGTGGCCCGGCGCGGTCTCGTCATCGGCATCCTCACCGCGAGCACCGCCACCGGCCAGCTGCTCTTTCTCCCGCTCCTGGCCGCGGTGGTGCAGCACACCGGCTGGCGCGCGGCCGCCCTCGTGATGACCGGGGTGGCCCTGCTCCTGATGCCGATCGTCCTGATCTTCATGCGCGACCGGCCCCGCGATCTCGGGCTCCGCGCCTTCGGCGACACGCCGGACGCGGTGAGCCCGGCCCGCCCGGCGCCGAGGCCCGCCGGCGCGCTCGCCGCCCTCGTCGAGGGATCGCGCTCGCGGGATTTCTGGCTGCTGGCGGGCAGCTTCTTCATCTGCGGCCTCAGCACCAACGGGCTGATCGGCACCCACCTGATCCCGGCCTCGATGGACCACGGGATCCCCGCGGTGACCGCGGCGGGCCTGCTGGCCGCGATGGGCGTCTTCGATCTCATCGGCACCACGGTCTCCGGCTGGCTCTCGGATCGCTGGGACAACCGGTGGCTCCTCTTCGGCTACTACGGCCTCCGCGGGCTCTCGCTCATGGTGCTGCCCTACGCGTACGGGTCGGAGTACTTCGGCCTCACCCTCTTCGCGGTGTTCTACGGGCTCGACTGGGTCGCGACGGTTCCCCCGACGGTCCGCCTGACCGAGACGCTGTTCGGCAAGCACCGGGTCGGCATCATGTACGGGTGGATCGCGGTCGCGCACCAGATGGGCGCCGCCACCGCGGCCTTCGGCGCCGGAGTCCTGCGCACCTGGTTCGGCTCCTACCAGGTGGCCTTCACCGGCGCCGGGTTCGTCTGCCTCATCGCCGCCCTGATGGTCCTGGCGATCGGGCACGGGCAGATCGTCACCGGGCTGCGCGGGCGGCCGGTGGAGATCTCGGGCGCGGTCGAAGGCTAGCGCCGGCCCGACGCGGACGACCGCAGCGCCGCGCGGGCCAGCCGGAACAGCTCCACGTTCCACCGCGTCCGCCCCGCGATCGCCAGATCGGCCATGATCTCCCCCACCACGCTGCAGAACTTGAACCCGTGGCCGGAGAACCCGGCCGCGATCGAGACCTCCGCGGCGTCGGGGTGGACGTCCAGGATGAAGTGCTCGTCCGGCGTGTTGGTGAACATGCACGTCGCCATCGAGAGCGTCGGCCCGTCCGCATCCGGGAAGTAGCGCCGGATCCCCTCGCGCACCACCGCCTCGTCGCGCGCGTCGCAGGCGCGGTCGATCGAGTCGGGATCGACCTGCTGCTCGCGGTGGTGGTACTTGCCGATCTTGAAGCCGGGGATCCCGTGGATGGGGAATCCGTAGAATCGTCCCTCGGGCGCCTCCATGTTGAACACGGGGAAGGCCCCGACCCGAAAGCGCTCCGGACGGCGCGGCTGCGTCCACAGCATGACCTGGCGCTCGGGCTTCGCCACCCCCGCCAGCGCGCCCTCGAGCTTCCCGCTCCAGGCGCCCGCGGTCAGGACGAGCCGCTCCGCCTCGTAGCTTCCCCGGTCCGTCCGCACCCGGACGCCCCCGCGGCCCACCTTCCAGTCGAGCACCCGCTCGCGTCCGTGGATCTCCGCGCCGTGGGCAAGCGCGCCGTTGGCGTGCGCCACCACGCTCCGCTCCGCCATCACGAATCCCGCGTCCGCCTGGTACACGGAGAGCGTGCCGCGCGCCAACCGGTAGCCGGGAAACCGGCGCCCGACCGCGGCCGCGCTCAGCAGCTCGTGGGGGATCCCGTGCTCGTGACAGGAGCGCACGGAGCCGGCGACCAGCGTGCCGTCCTCGGGGCCCACGTCGAGCCCGCCGGTGACGACGAGGAGCCGCTCACCGGTGGAGTTCTCCAGCTCGCGCCACAGCTCGTAAGCCCGCCGCAGCAGCGGCACGTAGCTCGGGTGCTCCGCGTACGCGAGCCGGATGATCCGGTTGACCCCGTGGGAGGAGCCGAGCTGGTGGGGAATGTCGAACTGCTCGATCCCCAGGACCTTCTTCTTCCGACGGGCCAGGTGATAGGCCGTCGCGCTGCCCATTCCCCCGACCCCGATCACGATCACGTCGTACGGCACCGGCTCGCCTCCTCTCGCGCTCGCGCGCCGATCGTCCCGCGCTACCCGGGCCGGCGCCCGGTCACGCGCGTGAGCACCCCGGCCACGAACTCGTGGACCGCCACGTCGCGCGCGCCCGCGCGCGCGAAGTAGGCCCGGGACTCCGCCACCGAGTGGGCGACCCCGGTGCTGCCCCAGAGGGCTTCGGCCAATCCCCAGAGGGCGGGATCGCGAGGCCCGCCGCGCCCGTCGTCGAGCATCTCGCCGATCAGGTGCATCTCCCCGCCCGGCGAGAGCGCCGCGAAGTCACCGTCTGAACGATCTCGCGGCTGTACTGGGGCAGGTTGCTCGCCATGATCACGACGTCGGAGCCGGCCGGCAGCGGATCCCGGGTGAAGTCGCCCGCCTGGGCGGTGACGCGGTCGGCCAGCCCGTGGGAGGCGATGAACCCGCGCGTCACCTCCACCACCGGCGGCAGGTCGAAGACGATGGCGGGCAGCTCCGGGTGCCGCTGCGCGGCCACGATGCAGTAGCAGCCGGAGCCGCCGCCCAGGTCGAGGATCTGCCGCCGGCCCGCGAGGTCCACCTGCCGGACGAATCGCCGAGCCGCGCCCATGCCGATCGAGTAGGTCGCCTCGTGGTACTTCCGCGCCTGCTCCACCGTGAAGCCGTGGGCGTACTTGCCGAGCACGACCGCGTCACGACGGCCGAGGTGCCCGGCGAGCCGCCCCCACTCGTTCCAGTCCGGCTTGCTGAAGAGCATCCACGGCCCCGCAGACGTCGGCTCGCCCTCGACGAGGTAGCGGGCCACGTCGGGCGCGTTGCGCACGCGATCGCCGTCGCGCACGAGCAGGCCCAGGGCCACGCACGCGGTGACCAGCCGCTCCGCGTTGGTGGGCGTGAGATCGAGCGCCTGCGCCACCGCGGCCTCGGTCTCCGCCCCGCGCGCGACGCGCGTGAAGAGGCCCAGCTCCACCGCGGCCATGAGGGCGGCGGAGTCGCGGTAGGAGTGGGCCAGGCGCTGCAGGCGCGTGGTATCCGGACGGGTCGCGGGCGTCGACACGGGGGGCGATCCGATTATGTGCGCTAGAGCCCGGACTCCCGCCACTCGGGGGCGGGCTCCGGCGGATCGCACCCGAGGCCGGCCGCCTTCACGCCCTCGATGGCGCAGTACTCGTCGCGGTCGGACGTGTCGCCGCTGATGCCGACCGCCCCGATGGCCCGGCCGTCGCGGTCCAGGATGAGGACGCCGCCCGGCACGGGGATGAACTGCCCCTGCGAGGCGGTGGCCACCGCGCTCTGGAACGCGGGACGATTCTGCAGCCGGTCCCGGATCGTGCGCGACGGGATGCCCATCCCGAGCGCCCCGCGGGCCTTGCCCTGGGCGATCCGCACCCGGAGGGTACCGCACCCGTCGTCACGCTGGAGCGTCACGAGCTGCCCTCCTCCGTCCACGACGACGACGGCGAGCGGGAGCATCTTCTCGCGCCGGCCGGCCGCGATGGCGCGGGTGGCGATGGTGGTGGCCTGCTCCAGGGTGAGGGTCGAGACGACGTGGCGAAGGACCATGGCGGATCGCTCCTTTCTCGGTCGACGGCGCGCGCTACCGCGCCGGCTTGCGGGCCGCGCGGCGGCTCTCCTCGCGGATC
>DATGBR010000326.1:0-13146 GCA_035312605.1 Candidatus Methylomirabilota bacterium | reverse complement strand
AGCGCGCCCCGCTAACTCCGGCAGGCCCCCGCCGCGCCCGAGCAATCCGGCCGGGTCGTCCACCCGTAGAAGATCGTATGAGCGGCCCGTCCGCGCCCGCGATCTGGGAGGCCCGAAACCTCGTGGTCGCGGGCGCCCTGGCACCCCTGCTGGTCCTGACCGGCGCGCTCGGCTTCGCGCTGCCGCCCGACTGGGCCCTCCTGAGCGGGAGGCCCGCCTACAACCTCTTCCACATCGCCGGCGGGCTGGCCGGAATCGCCCTGGTCCTCCGGGCCGGGGGCCGGGGCGCGGTCGGGTTCAACCTGGCGTTCGGGCTGATCGACCTCTACCAGGCCGTGGCCGGCTCGGTGGACCTGTTCCCGGCCGCCCTGTTCGCCTACCGGCCCCTCGACGACCTCCTGCACGTGACCCTGGGGCTGGGCCTGGTGGGCCTGGGGGCACTCGGCTGGCGCCGGGGGATGGCGGGAGCGCCGGCCGGGGGTGACCCCGCCCGCGGCGGCCCCGGGATCGGGGCCATCTAGGCTCCCCGCGGGCTTCTGGTATAATCACCGGCCTGGGGGCGCCCCCCCCTGACACCCCCGAGGAGGAGACCCAATGCAGGAGCTGCTGCTTCCAGTCCGTCACGAGTGGCTCGCCCGTGAGCGTGGCTACGGGAAGATTGCCATCGAGCCGTTCGAGCCGGGCTTCGCCCTGACCGCGGGGAACGCCTACCGGCGGGTGCTGCTGTCCTCGATCTCCGGATCGGCGCCCACCTGGGTCAAGATCGAGGGGGTGCTGCACGAGTTCTCGCACCTGGTCGGCGTGCGCGAGGACACCCTCGATATCATCCTGAACCTGCGCAAGCTCGTGTTCACGCTGCACGTGAACCGACCGAAGCTGATCCGCCTGAAGGCGCAGGGGGTGCGGACGGTGACCGCGCGGGACTTCGAGCCGGATCCCGACGTGGAGATCCTGACCCCCGACGTGGCGCTCGCCACCCTCGACAAGGACGGCAGCCTCGAGATGGAAGTGTGCGTCGAGCGCGGGCGCGGCTACCAGCCCGCCGAGAAGCGCGAGCCGGAGGCGCTGCCCATCAACGCGATGCTGGTGGACGCGGACTTCTCGCCGGTGAAGCGCGTGAACTTCCACGTGGAGAGCCAGCCCTCCGGGCAGGAGCGGCTGGTGATCGAGCTCTGGACGAACGGCACCGTGACGCCCGAGATCGCGATCGGGGACGCCTCCCGGATCCTGGACGACCAGTTCGCGCTCCTGATCGACTTCCCGGTGGCGCCGCAGGAAGAGGCCGAGGGCACCGAGCAGGGCGCGGAGCCGGCGCCGCGCAGCGAGGTGAACGAGCACCTCTTCCGGAACGTGGACGAGCTCGAGCTCTCCGTCCGCGCGTCGAACTGCCTCAAGACCGCCAACATCCGGACCATCGCCGACCTCGTGCAGAAGACGGAGTCGGAGCTGCTCAAGACCAAGAACTTCGGCAAGAAGTCGCTGAACGAGATCAAGACCATCCTGGGAGAGATGGGGCTCTCCCTCGGCATGCGTCTCGATCCCGAGGAGCTGGAGCGGCTGCGCGCGCACTACGAGCGCAGCTTCGAGACGTAGTCTCCCTCCCGCTACCCGCGCGTCCCACCACGGCCTCCGGTTACCCGGGGGCCGCGGTGTTTTCGTGGTCCTCCAGCCGGAAGGTGTCGGTGGTGCGGCGGGCCCACGCGGTCACCCGCACCACGGTTCCGTCGGTCTCGAGGATCACCGCGCCGTCGCGATCGGTGCGGTAGACGCGGGCCCCCGCCGCCTCGAGCCGGGCTATCGCCTCCGGACTCGGATGGCGGAACGGATTGCGCGCGCCGACCGAGATCACCGCGATCCGCGGCCGCGCCGCCTCCAGAAACGGCGCGCCGGTCGAGGAGCGGCTGCCGTGGTGGGCCACCTTGAGCACGAGCGTCGGGAGCGGGCCGCCGCGCTCCAGGAGGAGCGCCTCGCCGCGCGCGCCCAGGTCGCCCGGCAGCAGCAGGGACACGCCGCGCCAGTCGAGGCGCAGCACGAGCGACTCGTCGTTGGCGGCCAGCGGCGGCCCCGGCGCCGGCCCGAGCACGGTGAGGAGCGCGTGTCCCAGCCAGATCCGCTGACCGGCGGTGAGCGCGCGCCGGGGCACCCGCGCGCGGGCCAGCGCCGCCACCGTGTCGAGCGCCCCGACGGGCGCGCGGCCGCTCTCCCAGAACTCGCCCACCCGGAAGCGCGAGAGCACCGCGGCCAGCCCGCCCGAGTGATCGACGTCCCAGTGGGAGAGGGCGACGACGTCCAGGTGACCGATCGGCCGATTCCAGAGAAACGGCGCGAGCACGCGCTCGCCCACGTCGAGCCGGCGCGCCCCGCCCGGGCCGCCGTCCACCAGCACGCGTGGCCCGTCGGGCAGCTCGATCAGGATCGCGTCGCCCTGGCCCACGTCGAGGAAGGTCACCCGGAGCGTACGGTCGGTGAGGGCGAGCCAGGGCCACGCCGACAATGCCGCGACGGTGAGCAGCAGGAGGCCCAGCAGCGCGCGGCGGCGGCGCGACCCCGCGACCCCGGGCGCCAGCAGCAGGGCGGCATACCACGCGAGCGACGCAGCGAGCATGGGCGCCGGCAAGTGCACCATCGCGCCCGGGAGCGCGGCGGCCAGGGCCACGAGCGCGCGCAGGATCAGCAGAACGAGCCAGAGGCAGTCGAAAAGCAAGGGCCCCCCCGGGCCCGGGAGCAGCTCCACCATCAGGGCCGCCATGCCGAGCGTGGTGGCCACCGCGGCGAGCGGCACCACTGCGAGATTGGCGACGACGCCGATCAGCGAGAGCTGGTTGAAGTGCGCCGCCATGAGCGGGGTGACCGCGGCCTGCGCGCCCAGGCTGACCGCCGCCGCGCCGGCGAGCCAGGGCGGCCAGCCCCGCACGGTCAGGCGCTCGGTCAGCCACGGTGTGAGGTAGACGATGCCCGCGGTCGCCGCGAACGAGAGCTGGAAGCCGGGCTCCCAGAGATCGCCGGGCCGCCAGAGCAGCAGGAGGAGCGTGGCGAGCGCCAGGGCGTTGGGGAGCTGGGACTGCCGCTCGAGCAAGAGCGCGGCGAGCAGGAGCAGGCCCATCACGGTGGCCCGCAGCACCGAGGGCTGGCCGCCCACCACCAGCGCGAAGCCGATCAGCACCACCGCCGCGATCACCGCGACCGCCCGGCGCGGGATCCCGCAGAGCGCGAGGCCGCCGAACACCGCGCCGGCCAGGAGCGCCACGTTGAAGCCCGACACCGCGAGGATGTGATAGACGCCCGCCCGCCGGAATGCCTCGTCACTCGTGGGCGGCAGCGTGGAGCGCTCCCCCAGCAGGAGCCCGGCGAGGAGCGCGGCGGAGGTCTCGGGCAGGCGCGTCGCGATCACGTCCACCGCCCAGCGCTTCATCGCCACCCGCCAGGGCGGCGCGTCCGGGGTGAGCGCGGTGAGCCGCTCCGCGCGCGCGTGCCCGACGAGCAGGATGCCCTCGCGACGGAGATGAGCCGGGTAGTCGAAGCTGCCCGGATTGCGATAGCCGATCGGGGGATGCACGCGAGCGTCCACGCGCACCCGCTGCCCCTCTCCCAGTGGCGACGCCAGCTCGCCGTAGATCGTGAGCTGCACCCGCCCGGTGGCGGGCAAGCGCTCCGGTCCCAGGTGCGCGGCCTCCACGTCGAGCAGGAGGCGCATGCGGTCAGGCGCCCAGCGCACCGGCTCCTGGGCGAGCCGGCCCTCGAGGGTGAGCGCCCCTTCGCGCCCGAGGCGCGCCACGTGATCGTCCGGCAGGGCCGGCGGCGCCGCCCTCAGCACGCCGAGCGTGACGACCGCGACCAGGACGAGCGCCAGCGACAGCCGAGGGCCGCGCCCGGCGATGGCCGCCGCCGCGAGCAGCAGCACGGTCCCGACCGTCAGCAGGACCCACGAGGGAAGCGTGAGCCACGACGCGGCCGCGATGCCGATCGCGAAGGCGGCGGCGGGCGGCAGTAGCGGCGCGGCGGCGAGCGACCGGTCAGTCACGCACCGTGATGAAGGGGCGGATCGCGGCCAGCTTCTTCGGCCCCATGCCGAGCACGTACCGCAGGGCCTCCGGCGAGTCGAAGCGGCCGCGGCGCTCGCGCTCCTCGACGATGCGCTGGGCGAGCCCCGCGCCTACGCCGGGCAGCCGTGCGAGCGCCGCCGCGTCGGCGTGGTTGACGTCGAGCGGCTCGGCCGGCGGCGGAGGCGACGGCGCGGGGGGCGGCGCGGGCGCGCTCGGAGGCGCCGGCCCCGAGCGACGCGGCGCCGGCCCCGCGGGTCCCGCCGGGCCGCTCATCGGCGGGCCGCCGTCGGGCATGAGCGGCGTGCCGTCCTCGCGATCGAAGCGCTCGAGCCGCACCGCCGCATCCGGGAACCCCGCACGCCACTCGCGCACGCCCAGCCCGATCAGCAGAGTGAGGGCCAGGAGGATCAGCAGCCGGAGCTGGGGGCCGGGGTAGAGCACGCCCGCACCGTCGCACGCGGGCGCGGCGACCCGCTAGAGTGCGAATTCGGATACCCCGGAGTGTATCCGGGCGGATTCGCGCTCGACGGCTACTCGATCTACTCGCTCAGCGTCGCCAGGGGAGTCGTCGAGGACGCGGCTCAAGGCGTGCAGATCGGCCTCGAGCCGATCGGTCCCGATGGCCGCGTCGTCGAGACGGCCGGCTCGCCCCATCGCCTCGAGCTCGGACGCTCTAGCGCGGCCGGGCGGGTTTCGGGCGCCCCGCGATCGTGCTAGAGTGCGCCGGGTGGTCGATGGCCGCGCCGGGCCGACGACGGCCCGCTGCCGCGGCAACGTTCTCGTCGACGCCCGATCCCAGTGGCCGAAAGCTTCGTCATTCTCTTCGTCATCGCCGCGCTCGCGGGCGGGTGCGCCCTCGTGCTGTTCACCACCATGTGGCGGGTCGAGCGGCGCGCGCAGTTTGGACGCGAGGCGGGGATCAAGCGCAGTCAGCGCCTCGAGCGACGGGTCTTCCTGATCGGGGTGGCGCTGGTGGTCGCGATGGTCACGGTGGTGGTGACCGTGCAGCTCTCCCGGGCCCCCGGCTGCCACGGGACGCTGGTGATGGTGGCGGGGCCCGACGGCCGGCCGCTCGAGTGCGCGTGCGAGCAGGGTCGGCGCGGGGCCTGCTTCGATCCCGGGCCCTAGGCGAGCCCGAACCCGTGACCGCGGATGAAGGGGCCGAAGTTGTGCCGCTCCGGCGTCGAGTACTGGCGGGCCTTGTCCTCCGACCAGCCGTACGGCTCGGTGTAGCCGAACCGCTCCACGTAGCGCTGGTTCTCCTTCGGGGTGGCGTGGCGCGCCTCGCGCCGTTGATCGTAGGCCGCGAGCAGGGCGGGCAGGTCCCGGTCGTCGTAGCGGTCGGTGTGCACCGTGATCGCGGGCGGTAGGCGCAGGCTGATGAAGCCCGCCTGCAGCGGGTAGCCGACGCAGAGGCCGGCCACCGGGAACACCCCGGGCGGCAGCTCGAGCAGGGCGGCGAGCATCTCGACGTGGTTGCGCACCACGCTGATCGGGCAGCACCCGAGCCCCAGGGCCTCCGCGGCGGTGATGAAGGCCTGCAGCGCGAGGCCCGCGTCCACCGCCGCGTTCATGAACATGTCGAGGGTGTCGTTGGGGAAGGGCCGCCCGCGCAGCTCGCTCACCCGCCGCATCCGCCGGTGGTCGCCGCAGAACACCATGAACAGCGGCGCCTGCGCGATCCACGGCATGTCGGGGATCCACCCGCCAATGGTGGCCTGCTTGCCGCGGTCGCGCACGACGACGATGCCCACCTGCTGCAGATCGGACTTCGACGGCGCGGAGAGCGCGGCGGCCAGCGCCATCTCGAGCACGTCGTCCGGCACCGGATCGGGCTTGTAGCGGCGCTGCGTGCGATGGGAGAGCAGCAGGGCGAGGGGACCTTCCGCGGGGCGCGCGCGCCCCGCCTCGGTGGGCAGGCCGAAGCGATCCTGGATCAGGTCGGCGATCGTCCGGCTCACGGGGTGAGCGCCGCCCGCGTGATCGTGGTGGTCTCGCGGTTGTGCCACTCGGAGGCGGCGAAGGCCTCGTTGATCTGCTCGAGCGGGTACTTGTGCGAGAGGATTCGGTCCCACGGATAGCGCTCGCGGGTCCGCACCAGGAAGTCGAGCGCGCGCGGGATCACCCACGCCTCGTACTGGATCACCCCGACGATGCGCTTGGAGCCCCACACCAGGAGCGACGGCTCGAGCTCGATCTTGGCCCCGCGGCTGATGGTGCCGATCTCGAGATAGGTGCCGCCCGAGCGCAGCATCTCGATGCCCTCCGGGATCACCGCCGGAAAGCCCACGAGGTCGCACGCCACGTCGGCCCCGACCCCGCCGGTCCACTGGCGCACCAGCTTGACCCGCTCGCGTCGGTCCGTGACCTCCTTGACGTTGATGGTGTGGTCGGCCCCGAACGCCCGGGCCAGCTCGAGCCGTCCCGGAATCTGGTCGATCACGATCACGGTCTCGACACCCATGTCCTTGGCCACCGCGGCGGCCTGGATGCCGAGCCCGCCCGCGCCCTGGATCACCACCCGGTCGCCCTGGCGCACGCCCGCCACGTGCAGGCCGTAGAAGACCTGGGAGAGCGCGCAGTTCACGCCGGCCACCGCCTCGTCGGAGAGCGCGTCGGGCACCGCGAACAGCGCGCCGCCCGGGCGGAGGTAGTAGTGGTCGGCGAAGGCTCCGTGCAGATGCGGCGGCGCGCTCGGGCCGAGCGGCCGCTCGATCTTGTTCGGGCAGGCCGCGCGCTCCTGGTGCAGGCACGCGTAGCAGCGGCCGCACGGGTAGAAGTAGGTGTAGGCGACGCGGTCGCCTTCCTTGAGGGGCCGCCCGAGCGAGTCGGTCTTCACCCGCGCGCCGAGCCGGGCCACCCGCCCGGTCATCTCGTGGCCGAAGATCCAGCCGTCGTCGGGTAGCCGCAGGGGCGCGTCGCCCCGCCAGAAGTGGAGATCGGAGCCGCAGATGTTGGCGTGGGTGACGCGGATCAGCACGCCCTCGGGCTCGACCTCCGGGATCGGCACCGACTTGATCTCGAACGGCTTGCCGGGGCCGAAGAAGACGGCGGCGCGCGCGGTGGTCGCCATGGTCAACCTCCCCGCTCGGCGCCGAGGGCGAAGACGTCGTGCAGCGCCCGCACCGCCAGCTCGGTGTACTTGTCCTCGATCACGCAGGAGACCGCGATCTCGGAGGTGGAGATCATCTGGATGTTGATGCCCTCGCCGGACAGGGTCTCGAACATGCGGGCCGCGACCCCCGCGTGGCTGCGCATGCCCACGCCCACGATGGAGATCTTGGCCACCCGGTGGTCCGCCACCACGCCCTGGGCCCCGATCTCGCGGGCCAGCGCGCCCAGCACCTCCTCGGCGCGGGCGCGGTCGGCGCGGGGCAGGGTGAACGAGATGTCGGTGAAGCCGTCGCGGCTGATGTTCTGCACGATCATGTCCACCACGATGTTCTGCTTGCCGAGCCCGCCGAAGACCCGCGAGGCGATGCCGGGCCGATCGGGCACGCGCAGGATCGAGACCTTGGCCTGCCCCCGGTCGTGGGTGATGCCGGTCACCACCACGTCTTCCATGCTGTGATCCTCCCTGGTCACCAGCGTGCCCGGGTCCGGCTTGAAGGTGGAGCGGACGTGGACCGGCACGTTGTGCTTCTTGGCGAACTCGACCGAGCGGGCCTGCAATACCTTGGCCCCCAGGGCGGCCATCTCCAGCATCTCGTCGTAGGAGATGCGCGGCAGCTTGCGCGCGTCGGGCACCACGTTGGGATCGGCGGTGTAGACGCCGTCCACGTCGGTGAAGATCTCGCACACGTCGGCCTTGAGCGCGGCGGCGAGCGCGACGCCGGTCAGATCGGAGCCGCCGCGGCCGAGGGTCGTGATCTCCCCGTCCTCGGTGGTGCCCTGGAAGCCGGCCACCACCGCGACGCGTCCCGCGTCGAGCGCGGCGTGGATCCGCTCGGCGCGGATGCGCTTGATGCGCGCGCGGGTGTGCGCCTGGTCGGTGACGAGGCCGACCTGCGAGCCGGTGAAGGAGCACGCGGGGTGCCCGAGCGCCTGCAGGGCCATCGCGAGGAGGCCGATGGTCACCTGCTCGCCGGTGGCGAGCAGCATGTCCATCTCGCGCGGGTCGGGGGTCGCGGTGATCGCGGCGGCGAGCGCGAGCAGCCCGTCGGTGGTCTTGCCCATCGCCGACACCACGACGACCAGACGGTGTCCCTCACGCGCATAGCCCGCCACGCGCCGGGCCACGTTCTTGATCTTCTCGGGGTCGGCGACGGACGAGCCGCCGTACTTCTGGACGATCAGCTGCGCCATGAGAGGGCCATCGTACACGACCCCCGCGCGCAGTGTAAAGTCGCGCCCCTTCAGCGGGGGCGGCGCGCCGGCGCGTCCTCGCGCGGCCGGATCTCTTTCTGGCGCTCCTGTCGCTTCTCGCGGATCTGCTCGCGGGCGCGCTGGCGCTCCTCGGGCGTCATGCTCCGCCAGCGCTCGAGGTTCCGGTCCATCCGCTGGCGCTGCTCCGGGCTCAGCGACTGGTAACGCTCGAAGCGCTGCTGGATCTGCCGCTGCCGCTCCGGAGGGAGCTGCTGGTAGCGCTGGTAGGCGCGCTCCAGCTCGCGCTTCCGCTCGTCCGGCAGCTGGTTCCAGCGCTGGAAGTCCTGCATGACCCGCGCGCGCTCGCCGGGGGGCATCTGGCGGAGGCGCTGGAGGTTCTGACGGGCGCTCTGGCGCTCCTCCGGGGAGAGGCTGCGCCACTGGCGGTAGTTGTCCATCGCGCGCTGCTGCTGCTCGGGGGTCATGCTCCGCCACCGCTCGAGGTTGCGCTCGGCGACCGCGCGCTCCTCCGGCGAGAGGCGCTCGAGCCCCTGGATCGCCGCGCCCGGCGCCGCGGGCGCGCCCGGGGCCGCGGGAGGCGGGGGCGGAGCCTGGGCCGCCGCGGGGCCGGCCAGCAGCGCCAGCAGGGTCAGGACGAGCGCGGTCCGGGATGTCATGTCAACGGCCGTCCCGGGCCGGAGGCGGCGGGGGCTCGGGGGCGGACGCACCGGTGGCGGCGCCGGCGGCCCCCTGCGCGCGCTGGGTCTCGAGCATGCGCATGCGCTCGAGGAGACCCATGCGGCGGGCCACCTCGCGGTCCCGGGTGTAGTCCGGGCTGCTCAGCAGGTCCAGGTCCCTCAGCATCTCCGCGTCCACCGCCTCCGGCGCGCCGGCGCGCTTCGTCGGCGCGCCTCGATCGGCCGCGCCCGCCGCGATCGTTCCCGCCAGCGTCATCACGAGCAGGCCGGCGGGCCAGAGCCATGCCCTCACGGCTCAGCTCTTGCTCGGCCCCGGCAGCTCGTCCAGCTCGTTGATGACGTTGAAGTCCTCGAGCAGGTCGAGGTCCTGCACCACGTCGAGCCGGGCGATCATGTCGAGCCGGCTCGCGAGGATCGTGTTGTCGAGCGCGAGCGGGTCGGGCGCGCCCGGTCCGCGCAGCCCGGGCTGCCCGGCCACCACCAGCGCGGCCACCAGGGCTGCTGCGACCAGCGCCGACACCGGTCGCCCGAGCCAGGCCCCGCGCGCGCCGCGGCCGGCGCCGGCGCGCGCGATGAGCTCGCGCAGCTCGGCCCGGTACGCGCCCCAGTGGATGGGGGGCGCGGGCGGCGCGGTGTCGGCCAGCGCGGCCACGATCCGCGCGAAGCCCTCGCGGGAGGCGCGGCACTCCGCGCACGCGGCCAGATGCGCGTCGACCCGCGCCCGCTCGGGCCCCTCGAGGTCGCCGCGGAGATGATCGACCAGCAGCTCGTCCACGTGCACGTCGGTCATGCCTGATCTCCGATCCGCCGCCTGAGCGTGGCGAGCGCGCGGTGCAGGTGCACCCGCACCGTGGCCTCCGACAGGCTCAGCACGGTGGCGATGTCCTTGGTCGCCATTCCCTCGCGGCAGGAGAGGGTCACCGCCGCGCGCTGCTGCGGCGAGAGCTCTTCCACCAGCGCCCACACCCGGCTCATGCGTCGCTCCGTGTCCACGTGATCCGCGGGATCCGCGAACGGCGAGGGCGCCTGCTCGACCGGATCCGGCTCGTCGGGCCCGTCGTCGCGCCGATCGCGCCAGCCCAGCAATTGCCGCCAGCCGCGCCCGCGACGCTTCTGGTCGAGGCAGCAGTTGACCAGGATGCGGTAGAACCACGTCGAGAACTTCGACTGCCCCGCGAAGGAGCCGGCCGACTCGTGCAGGCGAAGGAACGCTTCCTGGGAGCAGTCGCGGGCTTCCTCCCGATCGCGCACGACGGACCAGGCGATGCGGTAGGCCCGCTCCTGGTAGCGCTCGACCAGGAGGTCGAAGGCCCCCGGTTTCCGCTCCGCCACCGCACGACATAGCTCCTCATCGCTCGACTCCACGGGCGCCTCTCGCCCCGATCTTCCCATACGCGCGCATTCGGCTCCAAGCCTCCCGCCGCTCGCGGCCGGGCTCCGGGAGCGATCCCAACCGCTCCCGGAGCCCGGCCCACCGCTCTACTTCGCGCTCTTCTCCGCGACGTCCTTCCGCAGATCGCGCCGATCGTGGCGCAGGTCCTTCACGTCTCTGCGCCGGTCGCGCTTGTCCTGCCGCAGATCGCGCGCGTCTGCCCGCCGGTCCTTCACGTCGCTCCGGAGGTCGCGGCGGTCGCCCCGCAGGTCCTGCTTGGCGTCCTTGACCGCGGTCGGGTCGCCGGACTTTTGGGCGTCCCGGAGGTCGCGCCGGTCGCCCTGCAGCTCGCGGCGGTCGCCTTGGATCTCCTTCGTGTCGCCGCGCAGCTCACGCCGGTCTCCGCGGATCTCGCGGTTGTCCTGGCGGATCTCCTTCCGATCCTGCCGCAGGTCCTGGGCGTCGTTCCGAATCTCCTGGGCCGAGGCGGCCGTCGAGAGCAGCCCGACCGTCACGCCGCTCGCCGCCACCGCCAGCGTCCGTACCAGCCAACCCATGGGCTTGTCCATCGGTATCCTCCTGGATTTGCAGGGATTTTGGAGTTGAAGCCCCGGGGTGCTGCGATCACTGGATGAGACGCCGTGGCGTGGGTCCGCGTTTACACGCGGGGCCGGGCGCCTATTCTTCTTGGCGTTCCGGGGGGTGGCTCTCTACGCTGGCGGCATGTGGATTGGCGCGGCGGTCCTGGCGATCCTCGTGGTGGCGGCGGTGCCGGCCTTCATCGAGGCCGGTGGCGCGAGCCTGCGAGGGCTCGGCTGGCTGATCGTCGCGATCGGGGCCGCGGTGCTGCTGATCGACCTGACCGACCGGCTCACCGAATGGGTGGAGCGCCGGCGGTGGGGCCGTCGCCGCTAGCTGCGCCGCCGCGCCCGCGCGATCCTTCCCGCTCCCCGCTCCTCACTCACCGTTCGCCATTCACCGTTGGGAAGACGCGATCTGCCCCACCTCGCCCCGGGTGGCGTCCGTCAGCCGGATGTGTTCCAAGAACAGGCACACCAGTCCCGCCGCGGTCACCGGAACGAACTGGGAGGCGTGCATGAGGAGCGAGAAGGAAAGCGCTTCGGTGCGCGGCACGTCGAAGAGTGCGAGGGCGAGCACCGTCGCGGCCTGGATCACGCCGACGAAGCCGGGGCTCGACGGCAGGCTCACGCCCAGGCCAAGGAAGGCGAGCACGGTCCACGCGGCGGCGAGCGGGAGGTCGAGGTGGGCCGCGTGGAGCGCGGTCCACACCGACAGGGCCAGGAAGAACCAGATCCCCACCGAGTAGAGGGTCAGCGGTAGAAGGTGGCGGGGCGTGCGCAGGCCGCGCAGCCCCTCGGTGATGGTGTCGAGCATGCTGAGCATCCGCCGCTCGACCCAGGCGACCCGGTGAAAGAGGACCTCGATCAGCGCGCGGCACGCGCCGGGGGCGATCGCGATCGCGGCGAGGATCAGTATCCCGAGCACGTCCAAGCCGAGGAAGATCAGGATCGACCAGCGCATCTCGCTGGGCACCGGCACCACCAGCAGGACGCCGGCCACGAGCAGGCCCAGCGCGAGCCCGTCGAGGACGCGCTCCACCACCACGGTGGCGAAGGTGGTCCAGAACGGCGGGCCGTGCCGTGACGCCACGTAGATCCGCACGATCTCCCCGGCCCGGAGCGGGAGCAGGTTGTTGCCCATGTAGCCCACCATCAGGGCCCGGAAGAGGTGGCCGGCGTGCGCTCCCGGCGCGAACAGGTAGCGCCACCGCCGGGCGCGCACCCACAGAGAGAGGAAGTTGAGCGCGACGCTGAGGGCCAGGAAGCCCCAGAGGGTCTCGCGGAGCCGCGCGCCGACGACGCGGAGATCCACGTCCCAGAAGAAGTAGATCAGGAGCCCGGCGCTCACCACGAGGCCGAGGAGGATCTTCCCCAGCCGTGCGTACGACGACATGGGCGCGCGGCTCAGCGCCCGGACCGGCCGGACCGCCCGCTCACGCCTCCACCCGGATCATGGTGGTCCGGGCGGCCACCACCGGCAGCTTGTCGATGGCGGCGAGGGCCGCGCGCATGTCCCGCTCGCGCGCCTCGTGCGTCATCATCACCACCGGCACCGCCTCGTGGCGCGCACGCACCTTCTGGAGCACCGAGGCCAGCGAGATGTCGTGCTGACCGAGGATGCCCGCCACCTGGGCGAGGACGCCGGGCCGATCCAGCGCCATCACGCGCAGGTAGTAGGCGGAGCGGATGTCGTCGACCGGCCGCAGGGGCAGCGGGTTGCGCCCGATCGTGGGGAGATCGGTGTCGAGCGCGGGGATGCCGTGGGCCACCCGGCGCGCGATGTCGATGGTGTCGGACCAGACCGCGGAGGCGGTGGGGAGCTGGCCGGCCCCGCGGCCGTAGAACATGAGGTCGCCCACGTTGTCGCCGGTGATGAAGACCGCGTTGAACACGCCGGAGACCGCGGCGAGCGGGGAGCTGGCCGGGACCATGGTCGGGTTCACCCGGACTTCCAGGGCTCCCTCGGAGGCCTTGGCGATCGCGAGCAGCTTGATGCGGTAGCCGAGCTCGGTCGCGTTCACCACGTCCTGTTGGCCGACCGCGGTGATGCCCTCGGTGTAGATGTCCTTCAGATCGACCGCGGTGCGGAAGGCCAGGGTGGCCAGGATCTGCAGCTTGTGGGCCGAGTCGAGCCCCTCGATGTCGAG
>DATGBR010000325.1:0-7555 GCA_035312605.1 Candidatus Methylomirabilota bacterium | reverse complement strand
GGCGGCGTGATGGGCACGTCCATCGCGCTGCAGCTCGCCCGCCGGCGCGCCGGCCGCATCGTGCTGCTCGAGAAGCGCCACGTCGCCTCCGGCCCCACCGGGCGGTCGAGCGCGCTCCTGCGCCGCCACTACTCGATCGAGCTCTACGCCCGGATGGCGGCCCGCTCCTTCGAGGCGTACTGCAACTTCGAGGAGCTGACCGGCCGCCCGGCCGAGATCACCCGCTGCGGGCTCGTGATGGCGGTCGGGCCGGAAGACGTGCCGGCCATGCGCGAGACGGTGGCGATGATGCTGCGCCTCGGGGTCAAGGTCGAGGAGATCGGCCCGCGCGATCTCGCGCGCGTGGTGCCCGGCCTCGCGGTCGACGGCCTCGGCGGCGCGGCCTGGGAGACCGACACCGGCTACGGCGACCCCGCGAGCGTCAGCCAGGCCTACGCGGCCCGCGCGCGCGAGCTGGGCGTGGAGATCCGCCAGGACACCCACGTGTCGGGCTTCACGGTGACGGCGGGTCGGATCTCGGGCGTTCGCACCGCGGGCGGCGACATCGCGACGGCGACCGTGGTCAACGCGGCCGGGCCCTGGGGCGCCGCGCTCTCCCGCGCGGTCGGCGTGGACCTGCCGATCGTGGCGAGCCGCCAGCAGCTCGTGATCCTGAGACCCCGCGCCGACGCGGCCGCCCCGCGCCCCGTCCTGGTGGACATGGTGGACCGCGCGTACTACCGGCCCGAGACCGGCGGCCTCGTCCTGGTCGGCACCCGCAATCGCGCCGGGGTCAGCGCGCCGGTCGATCCCGACGCGTTCTCCGAGCGGGTGGACGCGGACCGCGTGGCGTGGACCGCGGAGGCGGCGGCGCGCCGCTTCCCCGGGTTCGCCGACGCGGAGGCGGTGGGCGGCTACGCCTCGGTCTACGATCTCACCCCCGACCTGCACTTCGTCATCGAGCGAAGCCCGAAGGTGCCCGGGCTCGTCCACGCCCTCGGCTTCAGCGGGCACGGATTCAAGCACTCGCCGGTGATCGGCGAGATGGTGGCGGAGCTGGTGGTTGACGGCCGGGTGTCGGTGGTCGACGCCGCGCCGTTTTCATCTGAGCGCTTTGACGCGCGTTCGGGACGCCCGCCGGTGCTGCAGGGCCGCTATGGCAGCTGGCCGTTCTGATCGTCACCGCCCGGAGATCGACGAGGCCGCGGTCGCGCAGGCCGGCCGCGCGATCGGCGGCGGGCGCGCCTAGGGCGCCGAGAAGCGCTGGGCGTTGCCCATGTGGGGCCAGGCGAAGGCCTGCACGTTGGCCAGCATCTGACGGATGTGGTTGCGGTCGTGGTGTACCCACTCGTGGAGGAGGTCGGCCACGGTGAGGACGCCGACCTTGGGGTGCTGCCCGTGGCGCGCAAGGTCGGCCGGCGACAGGGCGGCCACCTGCGCGACGCTGGCGCTCCGGAGCCGGGAGAATTCGTCGTAGAGCGCCGGCCACTCCCGCTCGCAGTCCTTCCGGGCGCGCGCGACCGCGTCCTGGTCCCAACCCTCGAGCTGCGGGCTGGCCTCGGTCTGCATGATGACGTGGATCCGCCCCGAGAAGCCGCGCTTCTCGCACTCGATCAGGTGACCGAGCACCTCCTTCGCGCACCACTCGCCCTCGGCCGGGTGGAATCCCAGCGCGGGGGCGGGCAACGCCGAGAGCTCCGCGTGGATCACCGCGGCCGCGGAGTGCAGCAGCGCGGCGACGGCCGACGGTGGCAGGGCGGTGGATGTCATCGCGACCCCTAGTCGCGGATCACCAGCTCGTCGACCGGGACCCCGGCCCGGAAGCGGCGGACCAGGTCGTCGGGGTCGTACTCGACGCCGATCGGGTTCTGGTCGAAGGCGGGGGAGTGCATCCAGGCCTGCCCCTCCTCCGCGGTGGCGAAGTTGTCGATCTGCAGCTCCACGCGGTTGCCGTCGGGATCGACGTAGTACATGGACGTGGTCGGCCCGTGGTTGATGGAGCGGAACGGCCGGATGCCCCGCGCGGCGAGCCGCTCGTAGTTGTCGAGCAGCTCGCCCATCGAGCCAAAGGTGAACGCGACGTGGTGCAGCCCGGGCTGGTCGGTGGCGCGGTAGCGGAGGTCGCTTCCCCCGACCTCGCGGGCCGCGAGCGGGCCGAAGTCGATGAACGCCACCCGGTGGTGTTCGTCGTCGTAGGTCACGAAGGAGAGGTGCGGCTTCTCGTAGATCACGCGCCCGTCCAGCACCGTGCAGTACCAGTCCCGCATCGCGGGCAGGCGGTTGGTCTGGAAGACGAGATGGGCGAGCTTGGTCGGTGGCATTGGCGCCTCCTTACTGGAGCGGCGAGAACGCCGACGGCATGACGAGCTTGCTCGACTGCGCGAGCAGCTCGTCCCCGCCGCCCGGCGGCGGCCAGATCCCGGCCTTGCGCGCCTGCTCCCGCACCTGGAGCCGCTGGTCCATGCTCTTGTAGCCCCAGATGTGGATGAAGCGGTTCGCCCCGCCGAACTCCACCCCGCCGGCCAGGACCACGGGAGAAAGCTTGACCCGTTCCCCGATGGCCCCCTCCCAGCGCTTCATGACTCCCGGCAGCGAGCCGGGGGTGAGGCTGTAGCGCCGGATCTCGAAGATGGGACCCATGGTGCCCGGGGTGATGTCGGGAATGAACGGAAACGGGTTCACCACCTCCACCTCCTGATCCACCACGAACTCGCGGATCTTGGGCGGCCAGTTCGCGTCCTTGGCCGCCTCGGCCCGGATGCGGGCACGCTCCGCGAGGTCCTTGTAGCCCCACACGTGGATGATCTCGTTGAGCGGCCCCACCTCGGTGTGCCAGAAGGCCGCGAGCGGCGAGTACTTCTTCCGGTACTCGTAGGCCTCCGCGTAGCGCTTCTCGACCTCGCCCAGGCTGCGGGGCTTGAGCGTGTAGGTGCGGAACTCGTAGATCATGAGCGCCCTCCTTTGGGGGACCGGGTAACCGTCGGCGGGATCGTCCTCGCCACGCCGGAAGTCTGCCCCCCAAAACCGGAGACGTCAAGGCGGAGCCGGTGCTACGGTGTGGTCGGTCATGGCGGGCGCGGCGGTGCGGTTCGGCATCGTCTTCCTCCCGGAGACGCTCACCGGCTGGGGCGAGCTCTGCCGCGAGGCGGAGGACACGGGCTTCGAGTGGCTCGGGGTGGCCGACTCGCAGTCGGTCTTCCGCGAGCTCTACGTCGCGCTGACCCTGGCCGCGCTCCACACCCGCCGGGTGCGCCTGGGCCCGCTCGTCACCAACCCGCTCACGCGGCACCTGGTGGTCACCGCGAGCGCGATCGCCAGCGTGGACGAGCTCGCGGGCGGCCGCGCGGTGCTGGGCCTGGGCTCGGGCGACAGCGCGATCTACACCGTCGGCGCCCCACCCGCGACCCTCGCCGGGCTCGAGGACGCGGTGGTCACCCTCGGGCGACTCACCGCGGGCGAGACGGTGGAGCGCGGCGGCCGGCCCTGGCGGGTGCATCGCTCGACCCGGCGCGTGCCGATCTACCTGGCCGCGGAAGGGCCGCGCACCCTCGAGCTGGCCGGCCGCGTCGCGGACGGGGTGATCGTCGGGCTCGGCCTCACCCCCGAGGTGGTGCGCCTCTCGCTCGCCGCCATCGAGCGCGGGGCGCGCGCGGCCGGCCGCACCCTGGACGACGTCGACGTGTGGTGGTTCGCCAAGACCAGCCTGGCCGACCGGCGCGAGCAGGCGATCGAGCCCATCAAGATGGCGCTCGCCGCGAGCGCCAACCACGCCTTCCGCTTCACCCTCGAGGGCAAGAGTGTGCCGCCCGACCTGCACGAGAAGATCCGGGCGCTCCAGCGCGAGTACAATTCGCACCACCACGAGATCCCGGGCGCGGCCAACGCGAGCCTGCCCGACCGGTGGGACCTCACCGAGTTCCTGGTCGACCGCTTCGCGATCGCGGGCACTCCGGCGGACTGCGTGGCCCAGGTCGAGCGCGCGATGGACGCGGGCGCGCGGCAGTTCCTGATCACCGGCTTCGTGCCGGACCCGCGCGCGTTCATGCGCCGGTGGGCGCGGGAGGTCGCGGACCGCGTCACCGTGTGATAGGCTCGCCCGCGTCGCGCCCCATCCGTGCCGTGCACAGCGTCGTCACCACGGAGAGACTCATGACCACGCGCAGAGCGTTCCTCGCCGAAGCCGCCGGCGCCGTCGCGGGACTCGCGTTCGTGGGATGCGACCTCCTGAAGGCGCGCCCCGCCGCCGCGCAGGCCGCGCGCCGGATGGTCTCGGTGGCGGGCCGTCGCGTCAAGACCATCGACGTGCACGCGCACGCCGCGGTGCCCGAGGCGATCGCCGTGATGAGCCCGCCCGCGAGCCCGCCCGGCCTCCTCCCGAAGCTGCTCATGGGCGCGCCGCAGGAGCGGCTCGCGTTGATGGACGCGCAGGGCATCGACGTGCAGGCGCTCAGCATCAACCCCTACTGGTACAAGGCGGACCTCGAGGTCGCGACCCGGATCTGCGAGATCCAGAATGCGAAGCTCGCCCAGATCTGCGCGGCCAACCCGGAGCGCTTCGTGGCCTTCGCCAGCGTGGCGCTGCAGCATCCCGATCTCGCGGCGGCCCAGCTCGAGGAGGGCGTGAAGAAGTACAACCTGCGCGGGGCCGCCATCGGGGGCAGCGTCAACGGCGAGGAGATCTCCGATCCCAGGTTCCACCCGTTCTGGGCCAAGGCCGAGCAGCTCGGGGTGGTGGTGTTCATCCATCCGCAGGGCACCGCGGAGCTGAACGCCACCACCCGCTTCAAGGGCAACGGCGGGCTCGACAACGTGATCGGCAACCCGCTCGAGACGACCCTCGCCCTCTCGCACCTCATCTTCGAGGGCACCCTCGACCGCTTCCCGGCGATCAAGATCTGCGCCGCGCACGGCGGCGGGTTCCTCCCCTCCTACGCGGGCCGCTCCGACGCCGGCTGCGTGGTCGTCCCGGCCCGGTGCGGGGTACCGCTCAAGAAGAAGCCCTCCGAGTACCTGCGCCAGATGTACTACGACTCGATCGTCTTCACCCCGGAGGCCCTGCGTCACCTGGCCGCCGAGGCCGGCCCGGGCCAGATCGTCATGGGCACCGACTATCCCTATCCCTGGACGAGCACGTCGGTGAACCACATCCTCGACACGCCCGGCTTCAGCGACGCCGAGCGCACGGCGATGCTGGGTGACACCGCGGCCAAGCTGCTCCGGATCTGATCCTCGCCGCATTCCGCGTCCGCAGCTTCCGCTACCAGTGGCCTGCCGACCTCCTGACGTCGTGGGCCTCCGAGATGGAGTCGATCATCCTCGGCTGGTACGTGATGGTCCACACCGGCTCGGTGCTCCTCCTCACCGTCTTCGGCTCGCTCCAGTTCCTCGGCACCCTCGCCGCGCCGATGTTCGGGGTGCTGGGCGACCGGGTGGGCGCCCGCCTCATGCTGTGCGCGATGCGCGGCATCTACGCGGGCCTCGCCGCGCTCGTGATGGTGCTGGCCGCCACCGACGTGCTCGGTCCGGGCTGGGTGTTCCTGGTGGCGGGGCTCAACGGGATCTTCCGGCCCAACGACCTCGTGATGCGGAACTCGCTCATCGGCGAGACCATCCCGCCCGATCACCTCCTGGAGGCGGTCGGCATGTCGCGCGCGACCATGGACTCGGCGCGGGTGGGCGGCGCGCTCGCGGGCGCCGGGCTCTCCACCCTGCTCGGGCTCCCCGCCACCTACGTGTTCGTCACCGTCCTCTACCTGGCCGGCCTCGCGCTCACGCTCGGAGTCGCGCGGCGGCCGCCGGTGGCGGACCCGAGCGCGGCCGCGCGCGGCGGGCGCACCGAACGGCCGGCCGCCGAGCACCGAGTCACCGCGCCCACGCGCTGGGGCGAGCTGAAGGACGGCCTGCGATACGTGCTGACCACGCCCCGCCTCCTCGCCCCGATGTGGCTCGCGTTCCTCATCAACCTGACCGCCTACCCCGCCTCGGGTGGGCTCCTGCCCTACGTGGCCCGGAGCGTCTATCACGTCGACGCCACCGGCCTTGGCTGGCTGGTGGCGAGCTTCTCGCTGGGCGGTCTGCTCGCGTCGATGACCATGGTCACCACCGGCGGATGGCGGCGGCCGGAGCGCGCGACCCTCGTCTACACCGCGGTGTGGTACGCGCTGCTGCTGGGCTTCGGCCACCTGCGGAGCGTGGGCCCCG
The DNA here is from genome assembly GCA_035312605.1 of Candidatus Methylomirabilota bacterium. Taxonomy (GTDB): domain Bacteria; phylum Methylomirabilota; class Methylomirabilia; order Rokubacteriales; family CSP1-6; genus CAMLFJ01. Next base: position 1,375 of record DATGBR010000325.1, on the reverse strand, counting down.
CGCTCCTGCTGCTGCTCGCGGCGGGCTTCGCGCAGAACGTGGCGATGATCTCGATGACCGCCACCCTGATCACCGCGGCGGGCGGCCGCTTCCGCGGGCGGGTGATGGGGGTGCGGACCCTGGCGGTCTACGGCCTGCCGCTCGGCCTCATGGCGTCGGGCGCCCTCATCGAGCGCATCGGCTACCCGCTCACCATCAGCGTGTCCGCCGCGGTCGGCCTGCTCTTCACCGTGCTCATCGGGATCAAGTGGCGGGCCAGCATGTGGGAGCGGAGCCGGGTGGCCACCGCCTGAGGCGGCCGATCAGACCGTGATGCCCCAGGCCGCCTTGGCGATCAGCCCGATCACGTAGCTGATCAGGACCGCGGCCGCGATGATCCCCAGGTTGAGCGCGATGCGCCGCCTCACGACCATGCCGGAGAGGAATGCGAGGACGGTGGAGACGAGGACGATGACGCCGCCCGCCACGATCAGCGAGGGCAGCAGGGTGCGGGCGCCGAAGGCCACCGGCAGCACCGGCACCACCGCGCCGACCACGTAGCTGAGGCCGACCCGCATCCCCGAGCGTATCGGGGTGTCCGAGGGATCGGTCGGGGGCTCGGGCTCGCCTAGGAAGCGGCGCCGGCGCGCGTCGGTGCCGCGCACCTCGGCCTCGGAGCTGCCCGCGAGGTAGGCGCCCGCCCCCATCGAGAGCGCGCCGGCCACGCCCACCATCACACCGGCCACCAGCACGGTGGTGGCGTTGGCGAACGCGCCGAAGAAGCCGCTGACCGCGCCGAGGATCTCGACCAGGCCGTCGTTGAGCCCGAGGAAGATGTCGCGCACCCGCTGGGGGCTGATCTGCCGCTCGCCCTCCGCCATCACCACCGCGTCCTCGTGCTTGAACTCGTCCTCGAGGACCTCGCGCACCGCGCTCCCGAGCGGCCCGTGCTCGTACCGCCGCCACACCGTCAGGTACTTGCGCACCCCGAAGACCTCGATCGCCTCCAGGATGAGGTGGATGGCGGGCGCCCCGAAGAGCCGGGCCACGCCCACCATCAGCCAGAGCTTGAGCCGGCGGCCCCAGTCCAGCCGAGGAAGGTCGAGCTTGAAGAACTCCTGCCAGAACGCGTGGTGGCGCGTCTCGATCGGGATGAGCTGGTCGAGGATCGCGCGCTGCGGGGCGGGCGCGATCCGGTGCAGCGCCCGGTAGAGGGAGAGATCGAACAGCTCGTCGAGGACGAGCTGGCGGCCCAGCCGGGTGTCGGTGGTCGGGTCGGCCATTGCGCCTCTACCTTATACAAGGTTCCCCGTGTGATGTCCTCCGGCTCGCCACCTCGTGGCAAACGGGCAGATCAAGTTGCGCCGGATCGATGGCGGGCGGAAGATCTTCGCGG
>DATGBR010000324.1:0-11127 GCA_035312605.1 Candidatus Methylomirabilota bacterium | reverse complement strand
CTCTTCGACGAGGCCACCCGCAACGCGGCCCAGTACCAGGCGCTCCTCGAGGTGAGCGGCGTGGTCAGCTCGACGCTCGAGGTCGACCGCGTGCTGGATCTGGTCGTGGACCGCTGCCAGGCCCTGCTGGGCGTGGCGGCTCTAGGCGTCTCCCGCCTGGACCGGTCCACCGGCCTCCTCGTCTACGAGCGGGGTCGCGGCCTCTCCACCGAGTTCCTGTCCTCGCTGCAGGTGCGGCTGGGCGAGGGGACGACCGGCCGGGCGGCGCAGCTGCGCGAGCCGACCTGGACCGAGGACGTGCTGAACGACCCGGCGGTCTCGCTGAGCCCGGGCACGCGTGCGCTGGTCGAACGGGAGGGCTATCGCGCGGTGCTGTCGGTGCCGCTTGTGAGCAAGGGTGAGGTGCTCGGCGCCCTCGCGGCCTACTGGTGGGAGCCCCATACCCCGTCGGCGAGCGAGATCTCGGTCATGACCGCGCTGGCCGGCCAGGCCGCGGTTGCCCTCGACAACGCGCGGCTGTTCGCCCAGGAGCGCGATCGCAAGGCCTCGCTGTCCTCGCTGCTCGAGATCAACAAGAAGATCGGGGCGCTCGCCGCCCCCGAAGCCCTGCTCACCTCGATCGCCGAGGAGGCGGCCCGGCTGCTGGAAGTGGACAACGCGGGCTTCCGGCTGCTCGACGGCAACGATCTGGTGGTGGCGGGCCTGTACGGCACCGCGGCCGAGACCATGCGGCGGCCGCGGATCCGGGCGGGGGAGAGCCTGAGCGGCAAGGTGCTCTCGTCGGGCCAGGCGCTCATGTGCGAGCTCGAGGGCTCCGACATACTGCCGGACCACCAGGCGGCCGGGCACCGCCTCGGCTACACGCACTACCTGGGGGTTCCCCTTCTGGTGGGCGAGCGGCCCATCGGGGTGCTCGTCTTCCGCGGGCGCCGGGCCTTCACCGCGCGCGAGCAGGAGCTGGCCGAGACCTTCGCGGGCCAGGCCGCCATCGCGATCGACCACTCGCGCCTGTATCGCGACGCCTCCGAGCAGGCCGAGCGCATGCGGGCGGTGGCCGAGCTGGGCCGCGAGCTCGTCTCGACCCTGGACGAGAAACGGGTGCTGGAGCTGGTGGCCACCCACGCCCGGGAGACGCTGGAGATGCCGGATCTCGCCATCTGGCTCCGGGAGGGCGAGAGCGATTTCATGCGGTTCGCGGTGGGGAAGGGGCAGTTCTCGGGGCCGCTGACGGATCGGGCCCGCCCGCTCCGGATGGACGAGGGAGTGGTGGGACGCGCCCTCCTGGAGCGGAGCCCGGTGTGGACCCCCGACGTGCTCGCGGACCCGCGGATCCACCTGAGCCCGGAGTCGCGCCTCTGGATCGAGGAGGTCGGCGGGCGGGCGATCCTGGCGGTGCCGCTCATCCGCGAGCACCTCGAAGGCGCGCTGGTGGCCTACCGGCAGGCGGGCGAGCGCTTCACCGAGCGCGAGGTCGAGTACCTGTCGGTCTTCGCCAACCAGGTGGCGGCCGCGCTCGAGAACGCACGCCTCTACGAGGCCCTCGACGTGCGCGCGGCGCGCCTGCGCAGCCTCACGCGCCTGGCCCACATCGTGTCGTCCTCGCTCGACATGGACGAGGTGCTCCAGGCGATCGCGGAGGCGGCCGCCGAGCTGATCGCGGTGCCGCTCGCGACCTTCTGGGTCGCCGACGAGGCGGCGCGGAGCCTCACGGTGCGCGCGGTCTCCGATCGGCTCGGCCTGGGCCTGCAGTACCGGGAGCTGCCCTTCGGCGAGGGCGCGACCGGCTGGGTGGCGCTGCACCGCGAGGCGCTCGAGATCGCGGACGTGCAGCAGGACCCGCGCTTCGCAGGCAAGGAGTGGGCGGCGAGCCACGCGCTGCCGAGCCTCCTCGCGGTGCCGATCATCGTCCAGGACTCGCTGCTGGGCGTGCTCACCGCGAACGGCCGCGGGCCGATCCGGCTCGGCCCCGACGACCGGCAGCTCCTCGACACCTTCGTGGCCCAGGCGGGCGTGGCGATCCGCAACGCCGGCCTGTACGGGGAGACGCGGGGTCGCCTCGAGGAGAGCCGCGCGCTCCTGGAGGTCGCCGAGATCCTGAACTCGACCCTGGACTCGAGGCGGCTGCTCCGGGAGGTGGCGATCAAGATCGCGCAGGTGTGCCGGGTGGACCGGTGCTCCATCCAGCGCTGGGTCGACGGCCGCGTCGTGCCCGTCATGTCTCAGTACGCCGACGGGCGGCAGGATGCCGCGCTCTGGGAGCGCTACCGAAACCTGACCTCGGACCTGATCAGGAATCCGCCGTTTCACCTGCGCGCCATCGAGACGCGGCGGCCCGTCATCCTGGACGACGTCTCGGTGAGCGAGCTGACGCCGCCCGAGTGGGTGGAGGCCTTCAACGTCAAGTCGACCATGGCGGTGCCCCTGATCCGGCAGGATCAGGTCATCGGCGTCATGATCGTGGACTACACCGAGCGGGCGACCCCCTTCGAGCCTTGGCAGGTGAATCTCGCGATGGCCATCGCGGGCCAGCTGGCGCTGTCGCTGACCAACGCGGGCCTCTACACCCAGGTGCAGGAGCGGCTGCGGGAGACGACCGCGCTGGTGGCGGTCGGCCGCGCGCTCTCGCAGCCGGACTCGCCCCAGAACGTGATGCGGGCTGTCGCCCGTGCGGTGGGGGCGGCCTTCGGGGCGGACACGGTGGGCATCTACACCCACGACGCCAAGCGCGACGCGCTGATGCCGCTGGCCGGTCACCACGTGCCGAAGGACCTGCTCGAGCGGTTCGTCACGCGACCCTTCGTGCTCTCGCGCTCCCCGGACCTCGTCCACGTCTGGCGGGACGGCCGGGCCGCCTGGACCGGGGATGCGCACGCCGATCCCCGCTTCGACGCCGCATCGCTGGAGGGGATTCCGCCGTGCTCCTGCCTGTTCGCGCCCGCGACCGTCCGCGGCGAGATGGTGGGTGCGATCTTCCTGACGTGGTGGAAGACCGGCCGCGAGTTCAGCGAGTCCGAGGTGCGCCTTGTCGAGGGCGTGGCTGCCCAGGTCGGCCTCGGCATGGAGAACGCCGAGCTGGCGCGGCAGACCGAGCAGAAGCTGCAGGAGACCGAGACGCTCCTGTCGGTGAGCCAGGCCCTGGCCTCCACCCTCGACGTGGACGCGCTCAGCCGTCAGTTCCTGCGTCACGTGGCGCGCGGCCTCGGCGCCGACACCGTCGGGTTGTGGCTCCTCGAGGACAACCGGGAGTGGCTGGTCCCGTTGGCGGGCTATCGCGTGCCCCCCGAGTGGCTGGCCGCGGTCCGCCAAGTGCGCATCCGCCTCACCGGCGACGCCTTCTTCGGCGAGGCGGCCCGCCACCGCCGGTCGGTGGTCTCCGCCGACGCGGTCAACGATCCGCGCATCCCCGAGGACATGCGGCGGGCGGTACCGGCGCGCACCCAGCTCTTCGTGCCCATTGTGGCTCAGGAGCAGATGATCGGCGGCTTCGTGGCCTTGTGGGCGACCGAGGCCCGCGAGCTGACCGAGGCCGAGCTGCGGCTGATGGAGGCGGTGGCGAGCCAGGCCGGGGTGGCGCTTCAGAACGCGCGGCTCTTCCAGGACAACCAGCGCCGCGTCCAGGAGCTGTCCGTGCTGCACGAGCTGTCCCGCGCGGTGACCGGTCAGCTCGACCAGAGCGGACTGCTGGACACGGTCTACCAGCAGGTCGCGCGCGTCCTCGAGGTCCGCAGCCTGGCCGTCGTCCTGCTGGACGAGGAGCACAACCGGCTGAACGTGGTGCTGCGGGTGCGCGACGGGCAGCGGTGCGAGGACGAGGAGCCGCACTTCTACCCGCGCGACGGGGCGGGCCTCTCCGGGAGGGTGTTCGAGACCGGGCGTCCGATCCGCACCACCGACTACGCCGCGGACTGCGCCCGCCTCGGGGTCCCCCCGCTGCCCGCCGCGATCGGTATGCCCTACTGTCTGATCGTGCCGATGACCGCGGGCGACCGGGTGCTCGGAGTGCTCTCGCTGCGCAGCCCGGATCACGCGTTCGGCGAGGCCGACGAGCGGCTGCTCGTGAACATCGCCCAGCTCGCGGCCCTCATGCTCCGGAGCGCGCGCCTCTACGAGGAGCGCACGCGGGCCTTCGGGGAGCTGGCCTCGGCGCAGGATCAGCTCGTGCGGACCGAGAAGCTGCGGGCCCTCGGCGAGATGGCCTCCGGGGTGGCCCACGACTTCAACAACGTGCTCGCGTCGATCCTGGGGCGGGCTCAGCTCCTCCTCGAGCGGATCCAGGACGTCAAGCTCCGCCGCTGGCTGCAGGTCATCGAGCGCGCGGCCATGGACGGCGCGCGCACCGTACGCCGGCTCCAGGACTTCACCGGCATCCGGCGGGACCAGCCCGCGGTGGCGGTGGAGCTGAACCAGGTGGTGCAGCAGGTGCTCGAGACCACCGAGTCGACCTGGCGGCAGGACGCGCGTCGCCGCGGGGTCGAGATCGACGTCCTCACCGATCTGGCCGAGCGCCTGCCGAATATCGCGGGCGATCCCGCCGAGCTGCGCGAGGCCTTCACCAACCTGGTGCTCAACGCGGTGGACGCGATGCCCAAGGGCGGGCAGCTCACCCTGCGCACGAGCAGCCCGGAGGGGCAGGTCATGGTCGAGGTGATCGACACCGGCACCGGCATCCCGGAGCCGATCCGGCAGAAGATCTTCGACCCGTTCTTCACCACCAAGGGGCCGAAGGGCACCGGCCTCGGCCTCTCGATGGCGTATGGTATTCTGGCCCGCCACAGCGGGCGCATCACCGTCGAGAGCGAAGAGGGGCGCGGCACGACGTTCCGGCTCATCTTCCCCCCGTCCGACCAGGTCGCGGAGGCCGCCGCCGAGCCCGCGCCGGCGAGCGACTCCTCCGTGGTCCTGCGCTGCCTGGTGGTGGACGACGAGGAAGAGGTGGCCGAGGTGGTGGCGGACATCCTCACCACCGCCGGCCACGTCGCGGTGGTCGCGGGGAGCGGGCAGGCGGCGGTGGATCTCTTCTCCGCCGAGCCATTCGATCTGGTCTTCACCGACCTGGCGATGCCGGGCATGACCGGATGGCAGGTGGCGCGTGCGGTGAAGGCCAGGACGCCGGAGGTGGGCGTGGTGATGATGAGCGGATTCGGGGTGGAGGTCGAGCCGGCGGAGCTGCGCACCAACGGGGTCGACCTCGTCCTGTCGAAGCCGCTCCAGATCAAGGACGTGCTTCGCGCGATGGCGACGATCCAGCGTGCGGGACGGGCGCGCGCGGGCGAAGCGGGGGCCGCGTGACCAGCCCGATCATCACCGAGGCGCTCCGCTCCCTGGTCGACCGGCGCGACCTGAGCCGACTCGAGGCGGCCGCGGCCATGGAAGCGATCATGTCGGGTGCGGCCACCAACGCCCAGATCGCGGCCTTCCTGACCGCGCTCCGCATGAAGGGCGAGACGGTCGAGGAACTGATCGGCTTCGCCCAGGTGATGCGCCAGAAGGCGGTGAAGGTGCGGGCGCACGGCGTGGATCTGGTGGGCCAGACCGGCACCGACCGCGAGATGCTGATCGACACCTGCGGCACCGGCGGCGATGCGTCCGGCACCTTCAACGTCTCCACCGCCACCGCGTTCGTGGTGGCGGGGGCGGGGCTGAAGGTGGCCAAGCACGGCAACCGGTCGGTGTCGTCGCTCTGCGGCTCGGCCGACGTGGTCGAGACGCTCGGGATCAGCATCGAGCTGGCCCCCGCCAAGGTCGCGCGCTGCATCGACGAGCTGGGCATCGGCTTCCTGTACGCCCCGCTGCTCCATACCGCCATGAAGCACGTCATGGCCGCGCGGCGCGAGATGGGGGTCCGGACCGTCTTCAACATGCTGGGCCCGCTCACCAACCCGGCCGGCGCCAACGCCCAGGTGATCGGGGTGTACGCGCCCGGCCTCACCGAGCCGCTCGCCCGGGTGCTGGCCGAGCTGGGGACGATCCGGGCCTTCGTGGTCCACGGGGCCGACGGCCTCGACGAGATCTCCAACACCGGCGAGAGCGACATCGCGGAGGTGCGCGAGGGCGTGGTCCGCACCACGCGGGTGCGCCCGGAGGACTTCGGCATGCCGCGCGCCGTGATCGCCGACCTGCAGGGAGGGGATCGCGAGGAGAACGCCCAGATCATCCGTGGCGTCCTCGCGGGCGAGCCGGGACCGCGCCGCGACATCGTGCTGATGAACGCGGCCGCGGCCCTCGTGGCCGGAGCCAAGGCCCGCGACCTGAAGGAAGGCGTCGGGCTCGCCGCGCAGTCGGTCGATACCGGCGCGGCGGCGGGCAAGCTCGAGGCCCTGATCGGTCTCTCGCGCCGCCTGGCCGCGGAGCCGGCCGCCTGACCTGCGGGCATTGACCCCGGCCGCCCGGGGCGGGTACAATGACGGCGGTCGCGGTAACTGCCCGTCGTGCCTGCATGATTGCCGACCCGAAGCTCGACGAGGGCGTTGAGCGGCCAACCGGAGTTCTAGAACAGTAAGCTCGAGGGGGCGTCGCTTGGCCAGTCGCGTGCCGCGCTATCACCAGATCGCCCAGACGCTTCGCGAGCGCATCGTCGCGGAGGGCCAGGGGCCCGGCCAGCGTCTCGATACCCAGCGCCACCTCGCCCGCGAGTTCGGCGTCACGCTGATGACCCTCCGCCAGGCGCTGGACCTGCTCGAGCGCGACGGGCTGATCGCGCGTCGGCACGGGCTCGGCACGTTCGTCGCGCGACCCGCCATCGACTACGACATCCTCCACCTGCGGGCGCTGGCCGGAGACCTCTCGGCCCTCGGCGAGGACGTGGCGACCCGCTTCCTGCGCAGCTACACCGAGCCCGCGGATCCGCGCGTGGCCGAGCCGCTCGGGCTCGCCGAGCGGGCCCAGGTCTTCGTGCTGGAGCGCCTGCGTCTGGTCGACGGCGAGCCGGTGAGCTTCCAGGCCTCGTATCTCCCCGCCGTCCTCGGGATCGAGGTCTCCAAGGCGGATCTGGCCGTGACCCCGCTGCGGCAGGTGCTCGCCTTCAAGCTCGGGATCGAGATCACCGAGGCGCGCGAGACGGTCGCGGCGGTGTCCCTCGAGCGCCGGGCCGCCCGCGAGCTCGGCTGCCGGCCCGGCATCGCCGCGTTCCGCTCCGATCGCGTATCGGTGGGAGCGGACGGGACCCCCGTGGTCTACGACCGGGTCTTCATCCCGGGCGATCGCTTCCGCATCACCCGCCAGCTGCGCTATGACACCCGATCGGAGTGCGCAACCCCGAACCGAGTCACCACCAGAGGGCTCAGCGAATGAAAATCCTCGTGATGATCAAGCAGGTCCCTGACACCGCCACGCAGGTGAAGATCGGCGGAGACGGCCGAGCCATCGATACCGCCGGCATCACCTGGATCGTCTCGCCCTACGACGAGTTCGCGCTGGAGGAGGCGCTCCGGATCAAGGAGAAGCGCGGGCAGGGCGAGGTGGTCGCGGTCTCACTCGGCCCCGAGCGGGGCAAGGAGGCGCTGCGCTCGTGCCTCGCGATGGGAGCGGACCGCGCGGTGCATCTGAAAGACGCGGTGTGGGACACGGCCGACACCCTGATGACCGCGCGCGCGCTCGCCGCGGTGATCAAGCAGGAGGCGCCCGGGCTCGCGCTCTTCGGTCGCCAGGCCATCGACGACGACATGGGCGCGGTGGCCGCGCAGGTCGCCGAGCTGCTGGGCTGGCCGGTGGCGTCCTGGATCATGGAGGAAGCGGTCGACGCGGACGGCAAGACCATCCGGGTGGGCCGCCAGGTGGAAGGCGGGCTCGAGATCTTCGATCTCCCGCTGCCCGCGGTGGCCTCCGCGCAGAAGGGGCTCAACGAGCCGCGCTATCCTACGCTGAAGGGCATCATGGGGGCCAAGAAGAAGGAGATCAAGGAAGTGAAGGCCGCCGACGTGGGGATGGCGGCCGAGCCGCCCGTGCTCTCGGTGGTCAAGCTCGAGAGCCTGCCACCGCGCCCGCCTGGCCGCATCATCCAGGGCGAGCCTGCCGAGGCGGTCAAGGAGCTGGTCCGCGCCCTTCGCGAAGACGCCAAAGCGATCTAACGCCCACAACGGTAGAAGGGATCAGACATGGCCGGCGCGTACTGGTGCATGGTGGAGGACGATCGGCAGGGCGCACCCAAGAAGGTGATGGCCGAGGTGATGGGCGAGGCCTCGCGCCTGGCCGGGCAGGCGGGCGCGCAGGCCGAGGCGGTGTGGGTGACCGACAAGGCGACCCCCGAGGGGATCAAGCAGCTCGGGGAGTGGGGCGCCAAGCGGATCTGGCTGCTCGAGAACGCCGCGTTCGCGCCGTACCGGGGAGAGGTGTGGACCCCGGTGGTGGCGGACCTGGCCGGCAAGGAGTCGCCGCAGGTCATCTTCGCGCCGGTCTCCGCGCGGCAGCGCGAGTTCATGGCGCGGCTGGCCGCGCGGCTCGGAGCCGGGCTCTCCGCCGACTCGACCGGCATGGCGCTCGACGGGAGCAAGCTGGTGGCCACGCGGCCGATCTACGCGGGCAAGCTGCTGTCGAAGACGACGTGGGCCAAGACGCCGTGGATGGCGACGCTCCGGCCCAACGTCTTCCGTCCCGCCGAGTCGCAAGCGGGCGCGAGCGCCACGGTGGAGAAGCCGGCCGCGACGATCCCGGGCGAGACCATGAAGCTGGTGGAGCAGCGGCAGGAAGCCTCCACCGGTCTGCCGGAGCTGACCGAGGCCGAGATCGTGGTCTCGGGCGGCCGCGGGCTCAAGGGGCCGGAGAACTTCGTCATCCTGGAAGAGCTGGCCAAGGTGCTGGGCGCGGCGGTCGGTGCCTCGCGCGCGGCGGTGGACGCGGGCTGGCGGCCGCACCGGTTCCAGATCGGCCAGACCGGGCGCACGATCTCGCCCAAGCTCTACCTGGGCTTCGGCATCTCCGGCGCGATCCAGCACCTGGCCGGCATGCGGACCTCCAAGGTGATCTGCGCGATCAACAAGGACCCGGAGGCGCCGATCTTCAAGATCGCCGACTACGGCATCGTCGGCGACCTCTTCGAGGTCGCCCCCCTGCTCACCCAAGAGTTCAAACACCTCCTGGACAAGTAGGGGACAAGAACGAGCACGGAAGTAGTAAACGGATGTCCGCCGAGTGGGGAGTGCGGGGGCCATGTCGGGGTGAAGCAGTAAACGGAGGTCCGCAGCCTGGGGGAGTGCGGGGGCCATGTCGGGGCCCCCGCAGCTGAAGAGCCTAAAGAAGTAAACGTGAGTAAGGAGCGCCGGTGCAGCTAGACCTGACGCCAGAGCAGACCATGATCCGGGACCTGGCCCGCGGTTTCGCGGACAAGGAGGTGCGCCCGATCGCGGACGCGATCGATCGGGACGCGCGCTTCCCGACCGAGACCGTGGGGCGCATGGCCGAGCTGGGGCTGATGGGGATCGCGGTGCCAGAGGCCTACGGCGGCAGCGGCAGCGATACGGTGGCGTACGCCCTGGCGGTCGAGGAGCTCGCGCGGGGCTGCGCCTCCCACGCGGTGATCATGTCGGTCAACAACTCGCTCTACTGCGATCCGGTGCTGAAGCACGGCACCGAGGCGCAGAAGGCGCGCTTCCTCACCCCGTTCGCGGCGGGACGCAAGCTCGGGTGCTACGCGCTCACCGAGCCGGAGGCGGGCTCGGACGCGAGCAACCAGACCACGCTCGCGCGGCTGGACGGTGACGCCTACGTGCTGGACGGCCGCAAGGTGTTCGTCACCAACGGGCGCGAGGCGGCCGCCGCGCTCGTGTTCGCCCAGACCGACCGGGCCGCCGGGCACCGCGGCATCAGCGCCTTCCTCGTGGAGAAGGGCACACCGGGCTTCACGGTGGTGAAGACCGAGGACAAGCTCGGCATCCGGGCGTCCGACACCGCCGAGCTGCTCTTCGAGGGGTGCCGGGTGCCCGCGTCCCAGCGGCTCGGCGAGGTCGGGCAGGGATTCCGGATCGCCCTCGGCGCCCTCGATGGCGGCCGCATCGGCATCGCGGCCCAGGCGGTCGGCATCGCGACCGCGGCCTACGAGGCCGCGCTCGCGTACGCGCGCGAGCGGAAGAGCTTCGGGGTGCCGATCGGCCAGCACCAGATGGTGCAGTGGATGCTCGCGGACATGGCCACCACCATCGAGGCGGCCCGCCTGCTCACCCTGCGCGCGGCCTGGCGCAAGGACTCGGGCGCGCCCTACGGCCACGAGGCGGCCATGGCCAAGCTGTTCGCCTCCGAGACCGCGATGCGGGTGACCACCGACGCGATCCAGGTGCACGGCGGCTACGGCTTCATCAAGGAGTACCAGGTCGAGCGCCACTTCCGCGACGCCAAGATCACCCAGATCTACGAGGGCACGTCCCAGATCCAGAAGCTGGTCGTCGCCCGTCACCTGCTCGCCGACGCCGGGTCGGCGGCCTGAGGGAGCGCGAGTCCATGGCCGACGACAAGGAGCGCTGGGAGGGAGAAACCTACGGGCCGTTCGTGCGGCGCACGCCGGAGCGGGACGTGCCGTACGAGACGCTCTCGGGCATCCCGGTGCAGCCGCTCTACACCCCGGAGGATCTGGTCGGGTGGCGCTACGAGCACAAGCTCGGCTACCCCGGCGAGTTCCCGTACACGCGCGGGCCGTATCCCTCGATGTACCGCGGGCGGCTCTGGACCATGCGGATGTTCGCCGGCTTCGGCCGCCCGGAGGACACCAACGCCCGCTTCAAGTACCTCCTGCAGCAGGGCCAGACCGGGCTCTCCACCGCCTTCGACATGCCCGCCCTCATGGGCTACGACGCGGATCACCCGCGGGCCCGCGGGGAGGTGGGACGCGAGGGGGTGTCGATCTCCACCCTCGCCGACTTCGAGATCCTGTTCCGGGATATTCCACTGGATAAAGTGACTACTTCGATGACCATCAACTGCACCGCGTCGGTGGCGCTGGCGATGTACCTGGCGCTCGCCGACAAGCAGGGGGTGAGCTGGGACAAGCTGGGCGGCACGATGCAGAACGACATGCTGAAGGAGTTCATCGCCCAGAAGGAGTGGATCTCGCCGCCGGAGTCCGCGGTTCGGGTGGTGGTCGACACCATCGAGTTCTGCTCCCGGCACGTGCCGCGCTTCAACCCGGTGTCGATCTCGGGC
>DATGBR010000323.1:0-9516 GCA_035312605.1 Candidatus Methylomirabilota bacterium | reverse complement strand
CCGGCCGACGGCCGCCATCCGGCTGACAACCGCCGTCACCGCGGCGGGGCCCGTATGTAAATTGTTCGCGCCGCGGTGAACTCAATCGATCCTCCAGTCGCGGCTTTCGGCGCTGGCATTCCGGTTGCTCAGTCGAGGCAGCCAGCCAGCCCAGCGGGGCGCCAGCCCGGAGGACACTCGATGAGCCGCGCGATCTCGTCTTCGACCACCGCACGCATCGTTGTCGTCGACGACGATGACTACGTGCGGGAAGTGACCGAGATGGTCCTCGCGGGGGCCGGTCATTCCGTGCGCGCAACCGCGAACGGCCTGGAAGCCCTCCGCTGGCTCGAGGAGGAACCGTGGGATCTGCTGATCCTCGACCTGCAGATGCCCGAGATCGACGGACCGGCGCTCTATCGCGAGGTGCTGGCGCGCTGGCCCCGCGCCGCCTCGCACGTCCTGTTCGTCTCCGGCATGACCGAACGGCCTCCCGATCCGCCTCTCGACGTTCCGGTCCTGGTCAAACCCTTCTCGCTCGAGGACCTCCTGGCCGCCGTCGCGCGAGTGCGGGCGACGATATGAACACGCCGCTGGTGCGTACCCTCCTCGTGCTCCCCCTGCTCGCCACGGGCTGCAGCGCGTCGCCGACCTGGCTCTCGCATCCGTGGCGGTCGGAAGAGGTGGCGCGACCGATCGACGAGCCGCGCGAGCCGGGGTCGACCGCCCGCGCAGCCGTGGGGAGCCGCCCAGAGGTCTCGACGGACTCGGCCGAAGCGCTCTACCTTCTCGGAGTGCGGCAGGCCGATCCCACGAGCGGCATCCGGGACTACCGCGCGGCGCGAGCGACGTTCACCGAGCTGCTCATCCAGTACCCGCACAGCCGTCGGAACGCCGAAGCGCGTGCCTGGCAGGCGACGCTCACCGATCTGCTCGTCCGCGAGGCCGATGCCCGCCGGGCGCTTCTCCGCCTGCGGCGCAGCGAGGAAGACGGCAAGCGCACGAAGACGAATCTCGATTGGATCCGGCAGAACGACCTCGACCTGGAGCGCCGCAAGTAGGCCGCGCATGGACACCGCGTCCCAGCGGATTGCGGAGAAGATCGCGGCGCGCATCCTGCCCGCCGTCGCCGATCCGGTCAGCGTGTGGGAGGGCTTCGGGACCGACCTGCACTGTGACGGCTGCGACCTTCCCGTCCTCCCGAGCGAGCCGCAGCAGGAGCTCGCACTCCCCGACGGCCGAACCCTCCGGTTCCACGCCTCCTGCGCGGCGGCCTGGCGCCGGCTGCGGGATATCCTGCCGCTGCTGCGACGCCAGATGAAGTAGAGCCCGAAGGGGCCGCCGCGTGACCGCGGCTCGAACCCCTTCGGGCGATGACGGAGCGGCTATCTCGTCCGCTCAGCGCCAGTCGTGGTGGTGGTAATGCCAACCCCCGCCGACCGGAACCGGCAGAATACAGGCTTGAGTTCCGAAGGTGACCGCCAGGAGCAACAACGCGATCCTCAGATAGCGCATAGCGCACCTCCTCTACCGATGAGACGGCCGAGAAGGTCCCAGCATTCCGCACCCGGCTAGGCCGACATTCGCTCCAGGAGGATGTGGCCCGCGGCGTCCACGCGCGCGCGGAAGCCCGGCGCGATCAGCGGGGTGGCGTCGCTCTGCTCGATGATGGCCGGCCCCTCGAGGGTGAGGCCGGGCGAGAGGCGGTCTCGCGCGTAGGACGGCGTCTCGACGAGGCCGACGCCGCGGAAGTACACCGGGCGGCTGCCGGTGCGGGCCTGCCCGAGGCCCCCGTCGCCCGTGGCGGGCCGGCCCGTTTCCCGGCGCGGCAGCGCGCCCACCGCGGTGAGCCGCAGGTTCACCAGCTCCACCGGAGCCGAGGGCAGATCGTAGCTGTAGAGCCGCCGGTGCTCGGCGTGGAACGTGGCCATCAGCGCCTGCAGCCGCGCCGCGCTGATCGGCCCCTCCCCGATCGGGCAGGTCAGCTCGAAGCTCTGGTGCTCGTAGCGCAGGTCCGCCGCGCGCTCGAACCGCTGTCCCCCGGGCGGCACCTGCTCGCCCGCGAGCCAGGCCTGGCCCTGGCGCTCGAGATCGGCCCACGCGGCCTCGAGCCGGGCCACTTGACCTCCCGCCTCGGCGAGCCGCCGCTCCGCGACGCCGACCGTCTTCACGAACGTCGCGCGGATGTCGGTGTCGAGCAGGCCCCAGGTCGAGAGCACGCCGGGGCGCGGCGGGACGACCACGGTGGGGATGTCGAGCAGCTCGGCCAGCCGGCAGGCGTGAAGCGGCCCCGCGCCGCCGAAGGCCACCAGGGCGAAGCGGCGCGGATCGTGGCCGCGCCCCACCGACACGGTGCGGATGGCCCGGGCCATCGCATTGTCGATGATCTCGACGATCCCGGCGGCGGCTTCCTCGACGTCGAGGCCCAGCGGCCGGCCGATGCGCGCCGCGATGGCCGCGCGCGCCGCGGCCACGTCGAGCGGCAGCTCGCCGCCGAGCAGCGCGGCCGGAATGCGTCCGAGCACGAGGTGGGCGTCGGTGACGGTGGGCTCGCTGCCTCCCCGCCCGTAGCACACCGGTCCCGGCTCGGCCCCGGCGCTGCGCGGGCCGACGGTGAGGCGCCCGGCGCTGGTCACCGCCGCGATCGACCCGCCGCCCGCGCCGATGGTGTGGATGTCCACCATCGGCAGCTTGAGCGGGAAGGGTCCGATCATGCCGTCCTTGGTGACCTCGGGTCGCCCGTCGCGCACCAGGCAGATGTCGGCGCTGGTGCCGCCCACGTCGATCGAGATGATGTCGCCGAAGCCCGCCGAGCGGCCCACGCTCACCGCTCCCACCACGCCCGCGGCGGGGCCCGAGAGCACGGTCTGCACCGGCTGGCGCACGCAGGTGGCGGCGCTGGTGACGCCGCCGTCCGACTTCATGATGAGCAGCGGGGCCTGCACGCCCTCGCCGTCGAGGGCGCGGCGCAGCACGCTCACGTAGCGGCTCACCGGCGGCATCACCGCCGCGTTGAGGGAGGTGGCCATGGTCCGCTCGAACTCGCGGAACTGGGGCAGCACCTCCGAGGAGAGCGACACCAGCACGCCCGGGTACTCCTCGGCGAGGATCGCCTGCATGCGCTGCTCGTGCGCGGGATTGGCGTAGGAGTGCAGGAACACCACCGCCACCGCCGGCACCCCGAGCTGCGCGAGCTGGCGCGCGAGGAGCCGGGCCGCCGGCTCGTCGAGCGGGGTCAGCACCGAGCCGTCGACGTCGAGCCGCTCGGTCACCTCGAAGACGCGCTCGGGAGTGATGGGCCGCGTGGGTTTGGACCAGCCGTAGAGGTTGCCGTGGCGCGGGATGTCGTGCCGGCCGATCTCGAGCACGTACTTGAAGCCGGCCGTCGTCACCAGCGCGGTCGGAGGCGTCTTACCCTCGAGGATCGCGTTGGTCGCGGTGGTGGTGCCGTGGAAGACTCGCAGCACGTCGCCGGGAGCGCGCCCGGCCAGAGCCAGCACCTTGCGGACCGCGGTGACGAACCCGGTCGAGAGATCGCCCGGCGTGGAGGGTGTCTTCGCCACCCAGAGCGCTCCGGTGGCCGCGTCGGTGAACGTGATGTCGGTGAAGGTACCGCCGACGTCGATGGCGAGCGTACAGGTCTTGGCCACGGGCCCGGCCATTGTAGACCCGGCCGCGGCCCCGGAAAAGATGCGGCGCCGCCAGCCAACCCTCGAACCGTCTGCTACACTTCCCCTAGCCGACTCGAGCGGCGCGGACTCGCGAGCCCGGCGCCGCTTTGTCGTCTAACCACATGGAATTCAAAGACTACTACAAGACCCTCGGGGTCGAGCGCGGGGCCGACGACAAGGCGATCAAGACCGCCTACCGCAAGCTCGCCCGCAAGTACCACCCCGACGTCAACAAGGGGAACGCGGAGCGCTTCAAGGAGATCAGCGAGGCTTACACCGTCCTCTCCGATCCGGAGAAGCGCAAGCGCTACGACACCCTCGGCCCCGACTGGGAGCGCTATGCTCAGGCTGGCGCCGGCGCCGCGGCAGGGGGGCGATCCCCGTTCGAGGGCCGCCCCTTCGGGGGTCGAGACGTCCGCTTCACCCAGGAGGGCGACGCGGGCGGGTTCTCGGACTTCTTCCGCACCATCTTCGGCGGCGATCTGGGCGGCTTCCGTCGGGGCGAGCCGGGTGGCGAGCGGACCGATTTCGAGTTCTCGGGCTTTGGTGACCCTGGGGGCGACCTGGGTGGCGGCATGGGGCGCGGCAGCGACGTGGAGGCGGCCATCGAGCTGACGCTCGAGGAGGCCTTCAACGGCGCGCGCAAGACCATCGCGCTCGAGCTCGACGAGCCGTGCCCCCAGTGTGGCGGGTCCGGCAACGTGAAGGGCCGCCCCTGCCCGCGCTGCCAAGGCAGCGGCTGGACCAAGACCACCCGGAACCTGGACGTGAAGATCCCGGCCGGCGTGGACACCGGCTCGCGGGTGCGGGTGGCGGCGGAGGGGCCGGGCGGCGGGCGCGGCGATCGGAGCGACCGCGGGGATCTCTACCTGCGCGTGACGGTGGCCCCCCACGCCCGCTTCGAGCGCAAGGGCGCCGACCTGCACCTGGACCTGCCGCTGCCGGTGGCGGCGGCCGCGCTCGGGGGCGAGGTCTCGGTGCCGACGCTGAAGGGCCAGGTCTCGATGAAGATCCCGCCCGAGACCTCCAGCGGCAAGACCTTCCGGCTCCGCGGCTACGGGATGCCGCATCTCAAGGGCGGCGGGGCCGGCGACGAGTTCGTGAAGGTACAGATCGTGATCCCGAGCGGGCTCAGCCCGAAAGAAAAAGAGCTCTTCGAGGAGCTGAAGAAGCTCAGAGCGGAGACCAACTGAGATGAGGCTAGACAAGCTGACCGTCAAGGCGCAGGAAGCGATCCAGGCCGCGCAATCGCTGGCCGACCAGGGCAATCATCAAGCGATCGAGCCCGAGCACCTGCTGCTCGCGCTCCTGCAGCAGCAGGAGGGCGTGGTGGGCCCGCTGCTGGGCAAGCTCGGGGCGCGCCCCGAGACGCTCGCCCGCCAGGTCCAGGCGGAGGTGGACAAGCTGCCCACCGTCCGCGGGGGCGGCGGCCGGCAGTACGCCTCGCAGCGCTTCGAGGGCGTGATCAATCGCGCCCGCGAGGAGGCGGAGCGCCTCAAGGACGAGTACGTCTCCACCGAGCACCTCCTGATCGCCATCGCCCAGGAGAAGGGCGGCGCCAGCGCGCGCCTGCTCGCCGCGGCGGGGGTGGCCCCGGAGGCGATCTATCGCTCGCTGGTGGAGGTGCGCGGCTCCCAGCGCGTCACCGACCCGAACCCGGAGGACAAGTACCAGGCGCTCCAGCGCTACTCGAAGGACCTCACCGACCTGGCCCGCAAGGGCAAGCTCGACCCGGTCATCGGCCGCGACGAGGAGATCCGCCGCGTGGTCCAGGTGCTCTCGCGCCGGACCAAGAACAACCCGGTGCTGATCGGCGAGCCCGGGGTGGGCAAGACCGCGATCGTGGAGGGGCTCGCCCAGCGGATCGTGGCCGGCGACGTGCCGGAGGGGCTCAAGAACAAGCGGCTGGTCGGGGTCGACATCGGGGCGATGGTGGCGGGGGCGAAGTACCGGGGCGAGTTCGAGGACCGCCTGAAGGCGGTGCTGCGCGAGATCACCGAGTCCAACGGCGAGATCATCTGCTTCATCGACGAGCTGCACACCTTGGTGGGCGCGGGGGCGGCGGAGGGCGCGGTCGACGCGGCCAACATGCTCAAGCCGGCCCTCGCCCGCGGCGAGCTGCGCTGCGTGGGCGCCACCACGCTCGACGAGTACCGCAAGCACATCGAGAAGGACCCCGCGCTCGAGCGGCGGTTCCAGCCGGTGATGGTGCGCGAGCCCTCGGTGGAGGACACCATCGCGATCCTGCGCGGCCTCAAGGAGAAGTACGAGGTCCACCACAAGGTGAAGATCAAGGACGCGGCCCTGGTGGCGGCGGCGGTGCTCTCGCACCGCTACATCGCGGACCGCTTCCTGCCCGACAAGGCCATCGACCTGATCGACGAGGCCTCCTCCCGCCTGCGCATCGAGATCGACTCGATGCCCGCCGAGCTGGACGAGATCCGGCGGCGGATCATGCAGCTCGAGATCGAGCGGGTCTCGGTGGCCCGCGAGTCCGACGAGGTCTCGCGCGAGCGGCTGGCCCGCCTCGACTCCGAGCTGGCCGAGCTGCGCGAGAAGTCCTCCCAGCTCCAGAGCCAGTGGCAGGCCGAGAAGGCCGCGATCATGACCATCGGCAAGATCAAGGAGGAGGGGGAGGCGGCGCGGGCCGCGATGGCCGACGCGGAGCGCCGCGGCGATCTGCAGAAGGCGGCCGAGCTACGCTACGGCACTCTGATGACGATCGACAAGCGCCTCGAGGCCGAGAACGCGCGCCTGCGCGAGCTGCAGAAGGGCGGCCGGATGCTCAAGGAAGAGGTCGACGAGGAGGACGTGGCCGAGACGGTGGCCAAGTGGACCGGGATCCCGGTCACCCGACTCCTCGAGGCCGAGGTGCAGAAGCTCGTGAAGATGGAGGAGCGGCTGGGCGAGCGGGTGGTCGGCCAGCGAGAGGCGATCGTGGCGGTGTCGAACGCGGTGCGCCGGGCCCGCTCCGGCCTCTCCGACCCCAACCGCCCCATCGGCTCCTTCCTGTTCCTGGGCCCGACCGGGGTGGGCAAGACCGAGCTGGCGCGCGCGCTCGCCGAGTTCCTCTTCGACGACGAGCGGGCCATGATCCGCATCGACATGTCCGAGTACATGGAGAAGCACACGGTGGCCCGCCTCCTCGGGGCGCCCCCCGGCTACGTGGGCTACGACGAGGGCGGCCAGCTCACCGAGGCGGTGCGCCGGCGGCCGTACTCGGTCCTGCTCTTCGACGAGATCGAGAAGGCCCACGCCGACGTCTTCAACGTGCTCCTGCAGCTCCTCGACGACGGCCGGCTCACCGACGGCCAGGGCCGCACGGTGGACTTCCGCAACACGGTGGTCATCATGACCTCCAACCTCGGGAGCCACTTCTTCCGCGAGGAGAAGGACCCGGCGCGGGTGCGCGGGCTCATCACGGATCTGCTCAAGCAGGCCCTGCGCCCGGAGTTCCTGAACCGGATCGACGAGACGGTGATCTTCCAGCCGCTCGGCCGGAAGGAGATCGCCTCGATCGTGGAGATCCAGGCCCGCTACCTGGTGAAGCGCCTGGCCGACCGGCGCATCACGCTCGAGCTGACCGCGGGGGCCCGGGAGCTGCTGGCTCGCGAGGGCTACGACCCGGTGTATGGGGCGCGCCCGCTCAAGCGGACCATCCAGCGCATGATCCAGGATCCGCTCGCCCTCGAGCTGCTCAACGGGACCTTCGGCGAGGGCGATACGGTGGTCGCGGACGCCAAGGGCGACACGATCACCTTCCGCAAGCGCTGACCGGCCCTGGCCGGCGCCTCAGGCGCCGGCCAGGATCGCGGTGACCGCGCTGGACAGGTCGTCGACGTCGAACGGCTTGAGCAGCACCTGCACGCTCGTTCCCTGCAGGAAGCCCGCGTACTCGGGCGACTCCACGAAGCCGGAGATGAAGAGCAGGTGCGGGCGCGTGTCGGGCCAGCGGCGGGTCAGCTCGAGGTAGAGGCTCGGCCCGTCGAGCCCCGGCATCTTCAGGTCGCTGACGATGAGGTCGAACGCCCCGTGCCCGTCGAGCACGCGCAGCGCGTCCGCGCCGTCGCGCGCGGTCTCGACCACGTGGCCGTCCGCGGTGAGCACGGCCGCCACCAGCTCCCGCACCGGCGTCTGGTCATCCACCACGAGCACTCGCTTGGTCGACATGGGCTCCGCCGGGGAATGACGGAGCAAGGCCCGTTCCAGATCGAGGTGACTCGCGGTCGGGCGGATTTGGGCGGGATTGGCGAGTTGGGCGAGGGCTCGCCGTTGCGTTCCGGACAGGACGGACGTCGACCCTCCGTCGATACGAATCTGGCGCTCCGCGCACGCAGATCGTGCGCACGCAGACGCTTCGGCGGCTACGAAGCGCTCGGCTTCGCCTCGCGGCGCCGGAGCGAGTCGAAGAACGTGGCGACGAGCATCTCGACGTGGCGCGCGTCGAACGGCTTGGGAATGTACGCGACCGCTCCGCCGCGCAGGGCCTCCGCCGCGACCTTGCTGTCGTCGGTGGCGGAGATCACGATGATGGGCACGCGCGACCCGCCTGGCCATCGGCCACCGCCTCGATCTCCAGGGTATCGGTGTAGCGCATCGCACGCAGGATGTCCGTGAGCGCGCTGCGCACCTCCGCCTCGTCGTCCACGATCAGCACGCGCCGGATCGCCAGGGCCCCGGGGGTCCTCTCTCGGACGACACTCTACCATCCCGCCGGCGGAATCCGCGGAGGCCGGATTGCCATCTCAAGGGACGCCGGCGCAAGCTGGGCGGGTTTCTCTCTTGCGGGGAGGATGCATGAAGGCAACGCGGGGCGGATTGCACCACGCCTGGGTCGTCCTGGGCGCGCTGGTGGTGGTCATGCTGCTGGGCTCGGGCCTCCGGGCCGTCTTCGGCGTGTTCATCAAGCCCATGGAGGCCACCTTCGGCTGGGACCGCGCCGCGCTCTCCGGCGCCGCCGCCATCTCGCTGCTCCTGCTGGGCGCGGCCGGGCCGATCGTGGGCTGGCTCGCCGACCAGTGGGGCCCGCGCCGCGTCATCTTCGTCTCCGCGATCCTGCTCGGCCTGGGAGCCATGCTCTCCGCGCGCGTGTCGGCCCTGTGGCAGATCTACATCACCTGCGGCGTGCTGATGGGGCTGGGCGCGGGCGGGGTGGGCATGTCCACCGGCGCGGCCCTGGCCGCGCGCTGGTTCGAGGCCCGGCGCGGGCTCGTGATGGGCCTGGTGGGCGGCGCGATGTCCGCCGGGCAGCTCGTGATCGTCCCGCTCGCGGTGTGGTTCACGCTCCGCTACGGCTGGCGGCAGTCGTTCCTCTACCTGGGCGTCCTGCTCCTCGTGATCGCGCTGCCGCTCACCCTGCTCTTCATCCGGGACGATCCGGCGCAGAAGGGCCTCAAGGCGTACGGCGCCGGCCAGGCCGCGCGCGCCGGCGAGCCGAAGGCGCCGCCGGAGGGCCGCACCCGGGTCGCCGACGCGATGCAGGTACCGGCGTTCTGGCTGCTCGCGGGCACCTTCTTCATCTGCGGCTACACGTCGAACGGTCTCGTGCTGACGCACCTGGTCCCGCACGCGGCGGAGCACGGCTTCTCCGAGATGCACGCCGCGCAGGCCCTGGGCGTGATGGGCGCCATGAACATCCTGGGCACGGTCGCCTCCGGCTTCATCTGCGACCGCTTCGGCCGCAAGAGGCCGCTCGCTTTCTACTACGGCGTGCGGGGCCTCTCGCTGCTGTTCCTGCTCTACGTGTGGAACGTGCCGTCGCTGCACATCTTCGCGGCCATCTTCGGCCTCAACTACATCTCGACCGTCCCGCCCACCACCACGCTGACCGCCAACATCTTCGGGCGCTACTCGGTGGGCTCGCTCT
>DATGBR010000322.1:0-12103 GCA_035312605.1 Candidatus Methylomirabilota bacterium | reverse complement strand
GCAGTGTGCTCGACGGAATCCTGTTCGAGAAGATCGGCGTCCCCGCCGCGTCCATCGTGACCGACGTCTTCGAGAGCACCGGTCACGCCATGGCCCAGTCGTGGGGCGTCCCGGAGTACAAGTTCCTCTCGGTCCCGCACCCGATCGCCAACCTCACCGGCGCCGAGCTCGACGCCCGGGCCCGCGCCATCGCCCCCGAGGTGGTGCGACTGCTGCTCAAAGGCCAAGAACGCTAGGCCCAGAGAAAGCACCGAACGAGACTCGGAAACGAGCGTCCGCCGAAAGGGCCTGAGGAAGTAAACGAGTGTCCGCCGAGTGGGGGAGTGCGGGGGCCATGTCGAGGCCCCCGCAGCTGAAGGGCTTTGAGGCAGTAAACGAGCGTCCGCCGAGTGGGGGAGCGCGGGGGCCATGTCGAGGCCCCCGCAGCTGAAGAGCTTGAGGAAGTAAGCCAGTGTCCGCCGAGTGGGGGAGTGCGGGGGCCATGTCGGGGCCCCCGCAGCTGAAGAGCTTGAGGAAGTAAGCGAGTGTCCGCCACCGCCGTGAATGCCTGAGGACGCCCCCTACCGGCCCCCGTTCTGGTACCGGGGCCGGCATCTCCAGACGCTGTGGGGGCCGCTGCTGCGTCACTGGCGGCGGGCCCCGCTGCGCCGGGAGCGGCTCGAGACGCCCGACGGAGACTTCGTCGATCTCGACTGGCTCGACGGGGCCCCCGAATCCGGCCCGCTGATCCTCATCCTCCACGGCCTCGAGGGGTCGTCGAGGTCCCACTACGCGCGCGGCCTCCTGCGCGAGACGGCCCGGCTCGGCTGGCGCGGCGCGGTCCTCCACTTCCGCTCGTGCAGCGGGGAGGTGAACCGGCTCCCGCGGCTCTACCATTCGGGCGACACGCGCGACCTCGAGTGGGTGGTCGAGGGCCTGCGGAAGCGCGACGCCCTTGCCCGGATCGGCCTGATCGGGGTCTCGCTCGGCGGCAACGTGGTGCTGAAGTGGCTCGGGGAGCAGGGGGAGGCCGCGCCCGGCGCGGTGGTGGGGGCGGTCGCCATCTCGACCCCGTTCGACCTGACCGCGTGCGCCGAGGTGCTCGACCGCGGCTTCAACCGCACGGTGTACACCGAGAGCTTCCTGCGCACCATGAAGGCCAAGATCCGGGCCAAGACCCATCTCTACGACGGCCGGATCGACGTGGCCGCGGTGCTCCGCTCCCGGACCTTCACCGAGTACGACCGGAGGTTCACCGCGCCGATCAACGGGTTCGCCGACGAGCGCGACTACTGGAGCCGGGCGAGCAGCGCGCCCTATCTCGAGCGCATCCGGCGTCCCACCCTGCTGATCAACGCGGCCAACGATCCGTTCCTGCCCGGGGAGCGCCTGCCCACCGCGGAGGTCGCGCGCTCGCGGTGGCTCGAGGCGGCCTTCGTAGAGCAGGGTGGCCACGTGGGCTTCCTGGACGGCCCACTCGGCCGCTCGTCGTGGGCGGAGCGGCGCGCCCTCGCGTTCCTCCGGCGCCTTCTGCTACCATGACCGCCGTGCTGCGCGACGCGTACGGCCTGCCGGTGTCGACCTCGTCCCGCGCCGCGGTGGACGCCTACGACGACGGGGTGCGCGCGCTCCTGGGCTTCGGGGCGGACACGGTGGAGTCCTTCCGCCGGGCGGTGGCCGCCGACCCCGACTTCGCGCTGGGCCGCGCGGCCCTCGCGGTGGCGCTCTACCTCGACGAGCAGATCCCCGCCGCGCGGCCCGAGATGGAGCGGGCGGTAGCGGACGGCGCCGCGCAGGCCGCCTCGCTCACCGCGCGCGAGCGCCGGCACCTGGAGGCCCTGCGCCTCTTCGTGGGCGGGCGCGGCCACGACGCGATCGCGGTCATGCAAGAGGTTCTGGCCGACTTCCCGCGCGACGTGCTGCTGATGCAGCGGCTCTACTACATCTACTTCTGGCAGGGTCGCTCGGCCGAGATGCTCGAGGTGACGCGCACGGTGCTGCCGGCCCTGGCCGACGACGGGTACACGTGGGGCTACCACGCCTTCGCGCTCGAGGAGAACCACCGCTTCGACGAGGCGCTGCCGCTCGCCGAGCGGGCGATCGCGCGGAACCCGCGGGACGCGTGGGCGGTGCACGCCATCGCCCACGTCCACTACGAGCGAGGCGACAACCGCCGCGGTATCGAGAGCCTGCCGGGGCAGATCCATCCCTGCGACCACCTGGGCTACTTCCGGAACCACCTGCTCTGGCACCTGGCCCTGCTCCACCTGGCCGAGGGCGACTACGAGCGCGGCGGGCGGCTCTTCGATCGCGTGTTCGGCCGCATCCCGATCGCGATCGCCTCCGACCTGCAAGATTCGGTGGCGCTCGCGTGGCGCCTCGACCTCTTCGGGCGGCCCGATCCGCGCCGCTGGTCCCGGCTCGCGGAGGCGGCGCGGCGCTGGCTCGACATGCCGCTCCTGCTCTTCCACGACCTGCACGTGGGGATGGCGCTGGCCGCCGCGGGCGACTGGAGCAGCGCGGCGCTCCAGCTCGACCGGCTCCGGCAGCGCGCGACCAAGTCGAGGAACCCCACGCTCGGCGAGGTCGTGGTGCCGCTGATGGAGGGGCTTCACGCCTTCGCGCGCGGCGAGTACGGGGCCGCGGTGGCCCGCATCGAGCATGTCGAGGCGCGCATCGTCGAGGTCGGCGGCAGCCACGCCCAGCGCGAGGTCTTTCACGACACGCTGCTGGCCGCGGCCCTGCGCGGCTCCGAGCCCCGCGCGGTCGCCCTGCTCGAGCGCCGCCTGGCCAAGCGGCCCAACCCCGGCCACTTCTGGGAGCGGGCGCGCGCCTCATGAACTGGGAGGCCCTCGGCCGCGAGACCGTCGAGCTGCTCCGGCAGTACCTGATGCTCGACACCACCAACCCGCCCGGCAACGAGACGCTCGGCGCGCGCTTCCTCGAGGACGTGCTGCGGCGCGACGGCATCGCGAGCGAGACCGCGGAGTCCGCGCCCGGCCGCGGCAACCTGGTCGCGCGCCTGCGGGGCGACGGGTCCGAGGGCGGCATCGTGCTCCATCACCACATCGACGTGGTCTACGCGGACCGCCGCTACTGGACGATGGACCCGTTCGGCGGCGTGATCGAGGACGGCTTCCTCTACGGCCGCGGAGCGCTCGACATGAAGTCGACCGGCATCCTCCACCTCGCCGGCATGCTCGCGATCAAGCGGGCCGGGGTGCCGCTCAAGCGCGATCTGGTCCTGCTCGCGACCGCGGACGAGGAGGCGGGCAGCCGGTTCGGCGCCCAGTGGGTGGCCGACCGGCGCCGGGAGTGGCTCGCCGACGCCGAGTACGCCCTCTCCGAGCTGGGCGGCATCTATCCCGCCGGAGGGCACCGGGCGCCCTTCGCGAGCATCGTCACGTCCGAGAAGACGGGCCTGCCGCTGCGGCTCACCGCGCGCAGCGAGCCCGGGCACGGCTCGATGCCGTGGCCCGACACCGCGCCGAACCGGCTCATCCGCGCGCTCGGCCGGCTGCTCGAGGCGGAGCGGCCGCTCCGCGTGCTGCCGGAGATCCAGGAATACTTCGAGCGGCTCGGCTCGGTGATGGCGGGCGACGCCGGGAAGGGCTACGAGGATCTCGCCCGGTCGCTCGACGACCCCGCCTTCCGTCGCGCGTTCCTGGCCGACCGGCACCAGGCCGCGATGCTGCGGACCACCTTCGCGGTCACCATGCTCCGGGGCAGCGAGAAGCGCAACGTGATCCCGCCCGAGGCGATCGCCGACGTCGACTGCCGCATGCTCCGGGGCGACGATCCGGAGGAGATCGTCGCCTGGGTGCGCGGCGCCATCGCGGACCCGCGCGTGGAGGTGAGCCTGATCAACCCGCCGCCGAAGATTCCTAACGCCTCGCCGCCCGATACGCCTCTCTACAAGGCGCTCGGCGAGGCGCTCCGACGCCGCGCCCCGGGAGCGGTGGTCGCGCCCGACATCCTGGTCGGCTTCACCGACAACTGGGTCTTTCGCAACTGCGGGCTGCACGGGTACGGCTTCAGCCCCTTCATCCTGGAGGAGAGCGAGTGGCGTCGGGTCCACGGCAACGACGAGCGGATCTCGCTCGAGAACCTGCGCGAAGGCGTGCGGTGTCACACCGAGATGCTGCTCGACATGGCGGCGGCCTGATGGCGCGCGCGCCCCTCGTCATCCGCGCCGGCACCGCGCGGGACGTGCCGACCATCCTGGCCCTCATCCGCGGCCTGGCCGAGTACGAGCGGCTCGCCCACCAGATGGAGGCGACCCCGGCGCGGGTGCGCGCCCACGGCTTCGGTTCGCGCCGCTACTTCCAGACCCTCATCTGCCGGCGCGGCGGCCGTCCGGTGGGCTTCGCGCTCTACTTCTTCACCTACTCCACGTTCCTCGCGCGGCCGAGCCTCTACCTGGAAGACCTCTTCGTGCTGCCCGAGGAGCGGGGCGCGGGGGCCGGGAAGGCGCTGCTCCGCGCGCTAGCCCGCATCGCGGTCCGGAGCGGGTGCGGGCGGATGGAGTGGGCGGTGCTCGATTGGAATCGGCCCGCCATTCGCTTCTACCGACGCCTGGGGGCCCAGCTCAAGCGGCAGTGGATCCTCACCCGCCTCACCGGGCCTCCGCTGCGCCGACTGGCGCGCTGACCGAGGTTCCGTGGCCCACCTCGTCCTCGTGGCCGTGTCGCTGGGCCTGCTGCTCTCGGTGGCCGGGCCCGCCGCCGCGCAGCCCATCACGTGCCCGGATGGCACGAGGCTCGGCAGCAGCGAGAGTCCGGCCGGGAAGCTCCAGTGGTGCGAGCGCGCCGACCCCCGGGGGTCGATCCGGCACGGGCCCATGGTGGGCTCCTATCCGAACGGGAACCGCCGGCTCGAGCTGCACTTCGTGGACGGCACCCCGCGCGGCCCGATCCGGGCCTGGTACGAGAACGGGCAGGCGAGCGCGATCGGCGAGACGCGGCCCGACAACGGCACGCTGACCCTGCGCGACGAGAACGGGCGCAAGCGCGCCCAGATCGACGTGCGGGACCGGCAGCTGGTCACCCAGGCGTGGGACGCGGACGGTAAAGAGGAGCGCTACGAGGAGGCGAAGCTCGCCAAGTCGCTCGCGGCCAACCGCGAGCTGGCGCTCATCATGAACCTGTTCGCGGTGGGCATCGGCATCCAGTGAGCGGTCGCCGCGATCACCCGCCGGACACCACCGGTGGGATCGCGGCCGCCCACGGCGCGGCGGCCTCGAAGGCGGCGGCGGCCCGCAGCACCGCGGCCTCCTGGCGCCGCCGCCCGACGATCTGCAGTCCCACCGGCAGCCCGCTCCGGGTGAAGCCGCAGGGGACCGAGATGACGGGCAGGCCGGTCACCGTGATGCCGTAGGTCAGGAAGAACCACTGGGTGTAGTTGTCGAGCGGCTTGCCGTTGATCTCGGTGGGATAGGGCTGCTCGACCGGAAACGGCGGCACCGCGACGGTGGGCAGGAGCAGGAGGTCGCGGGTGGCCATGAACTCGCGCACGCGGTGCCAGAGCTGGGTGCGCAGGATCTCGCCCCGGCCGATCTGCTCCGAGGTCAGCGCGAGCCCCTGCTTGATGTTCCAGATCAGGCCCTTCTGCATGAGCGGTTCCCACTGACCGAGCTTGTCGGCGTGGCGCGCGACCATGCTGAGCCCCCGGCTCGCCAGCACGATGTCGTTGACCTCGCCGAAGTCGGGACACGCCTCCTCGACGCGAACCCCGAGGGAGCGGAACACCGACGTGGCCCGCTCGGCCACCGCGGCCACCTCGTCGTCCACCGGGATCAGGCCGTTCAGATCCCGGGTCCAGGCCGCCCGCCAGCTCTTGATCGACGGCTGCTTCACCGCGGCCGGGAAGCGCCGCGGGTCGACGTCGTAGGAGAGCGGGGCGCGGTCGTCGGGGCCCGCCATGGCGGAGAGCATCAGGGCCACGTCGCCGACGGTGCGGGCCATGGGGCCGGTCACGCTGAGCGAGTCCCACCCGAGGTCGGCGGGATACACCGGGATCAGGCCCGGCGTGGTCCGGAAGCCGACCACCCCGCAGAAGGCGGCCGGCGTGCGCAGCGAGCCGCCCAGGTCGGAGCCCTGGGCGAGCGGCCCCATGCCGGTGGCGAGGGCCACCGCGGCCCCGCCGCTCGAGCCGCCGCAGGTGAGCGCGAGGTTCCACGGGTTGCGGGTGGCGCCGAAGACCGCGTTGAACGTGTTGCCGCCGGCCCCGAACTCCGGCGTGTTGGTCTTGCCCACCACGATGGCCCCCGCGTCCTTGAGCCGGGCCACGTAGAGCGCGTCCTCGTCCGGCACGTGGTGCTCGAAGACCTTCGAGCCCCACGTGGTGCGGATGCCCTGGGTGGGGGTGAGGTCCTTGATCGAGACCGGGACGCCGTGGAGGGGCCCGAGCGCGGCGCCCTTGCGCCCGAGCGCGGCGGTCGCCTTCCGGGCGGCGGCGAGCGCGGTCTCGCGGGCCACCGTGACGTAGGCGTTCACCCGCGGGTTGACCGCGTCGATGCGGGCCAGCACCGCCTGCATGACCTCGAGGGGAGACGCCTTGCGAGAGCGGTAGAGGCGCTGCAGGGCGGTGGCGGGGACGAAGCACAGATCGAGGTCGGTCACGGAGGATCTCCTTCGGCGGTGCGGGTTGCTACCTAACTAGCACAGATCCCGCGAGGCCCGACGGGATTTCGGGCAGCCGTGGTACCCTCCACGGGCCTCCGGTGCAGCGCACTCCTGGGACGGGAGCCCGACTTGGACGATCTGGTCATCCGCGGCGGTGAGGTGCTGGATGGTAGCGGCTCCGACGCGGTCCGGGGCGACGTCGCGATCCGAGACGGCTGGATCTCCTCGATCTCGCCGCGCTACTCCGGGACGGCGCGCGGCACGATCGACGCCCGCGGCCTGGTGGTGGCGCCCGGGTTCATCGACATCAAGACGCACTCTGACTTCACGCTGCCCTACGCGCCCGGAGCCGAGAGCAAGGTGTTCCAGGGCGTGACCACCGAGGTGATCGGCCATTGCGGGCTGTCGGTGGCGCCGGCATTGCCGGGCCGCGCGCGGCTGCTCCAGGAGTACCTGGCCGGCTTCGCCCCCTGGATCGAGATCGAGGAGACGAGCTTCGCCGGCTACCTGGATCGCTTCCCGCCGACCGCGGTGAACACGATCATGCAGGTCGGCCACAACACGCTGCGCCTGATGACGGTCGGGATGGAGGATCGCGCCCCGACCGGCGACGAGCTGACCGCGATGGGCTGCCTCCTCGAGGAAGGGCTCGCGGCGGGCGCCACCGGCCTGTCGTCGGGGCTCTTCACCGCGCCCGGCTCCTTCGCCCGGCCGGAGGAGCTGATCGGACTGCTCGGGATCGTGCGGCGCCACGGCGGGACGTACGCCACCCACATTCGCGACGAGGCGGGCGGGGTCTTCGAGGCCGTCCGCGAGGCGATCGCGGCCGCCGAGGCGGCGCAGGTCCACGTCCAGATCGTCCACCTCAAGCTGTCGGGCACCGACAACTGGGGACAGGCCGGCCGGTTGATCGAGGAGATCGCGGCCGGGCGGGCGCGCGGCGTACGGGTCGACTGCGACGTCTACCCGTACACCTTCGCGTCCAACCCGCTGCGCAACCTGCTGCCCCTGTGGGTGCAGGAAGGCGGCCTCGCGCCCATGCTGGGACGGCTCCGCGAGCCAGTGATTCGCCGGCGCATCGCTCGCGAGATCGAGGAGCGCGGGCTCACCAGCTTCGGCCGGGTACCCTCGTGGGACGCGGTCAGCATCGGCACCTCTCGGACCCGGTCGCGGGACGCCGGACAGAGCGTCGGCGAGCTGGCGAGGGCGGCCGGGGTCGCGCCCATCGACCTGGTGTGCGATCTCCTCGCCGCCGACGAGGGCGCGACCTACGTCGCGGTCTTCTCCATCGACGAGGCCGACGTGCGGGCGCTGCTCCGATCGCCCGCGGCCCTCGTCGGCTCGGACGGCCGGGCGGTCTCGCGCGACAGCGTGGCCGGACAGGGCCGGCCTCACCCGCGCTTCTACGGAACGTTTCCGCGGGTGATCGGTCACTACGCCCGCGACCTCGGCCTGATGTCGCTCGCCACCGCGGTGTTCAAGATGACCGGCGGGTCCGCCGCCGCGCTCGGGCTGGCCGATCGGGGGCTCCTGCGCGAGGGCTACCGGGCCGACGTCACCGTCTTCGATCCCGCGACGATCATCGATCGGGCCACCTTCGAGGAGCCCCACCAGTATCCGGCGGGCATCTCGACCACGATCGTCAACGGGGTGGTGGTCGTGGAGGACGGGCGGCACACCGGGGCGCGGCCGGGACGGGTGCTGCGACGGGGCCCGTCGGGCGTCGCCTGACGCGCGCCCGGGGAAGCCGTCATCAGCGTAGTCCGAGACCGGGGCGCCAGCAGCCGTCGCCGGCCCGCCGGTACTCGGGGAGCTTGCAGTACTCGACCGCCAGCGCGCGCCCGCTTCCGAGGAGCCGCTCGTGGCGCGCGCGATCCGGCGCCCGCTCGAGATCCAGCTCCTCCTGGACGACTCGCTCGATGGCGGAAGCGGTGATCCGGTAGGTCAGCGCGGCGCCGCGGGCGGCGCTGGACCGCACGTAGAGGGTGAGCTCGCCGGTCCCGGGCGCGGTCGGGCGAAGCGCGGCGGAGCCGGGGCTGAAGAAGAGGGTCTCCCAGTAGACGAAGCTGCCATCCGGCTGCCCGCGGAAGAGCAGCCACTGACCGCCGGCGTTGCCCCACGTCGAGCTCT
Organism: Candidatus Methylomirabilota bacterium; assembly: GCA_035312605.1. Taxonomy (GTDB): domain Bacteria; phylum Methylomirabilota; class Methylomirabilia; order Rokubacteriales; family CSP1-6; genus CAMLFJ01. Next base: position 3,371 of record DATGBR010000322.1, on the reverse strand, counting down.
CCGAGAGCGCGAGATCGTCGATGCCGTCGTTGTCGAAATCGGCGCGGATGCGGAGCAGGACGGTGCGCTCCGGCACGTTCGCGAAGAAGTCGTTCCCCGCCGGGTCGTATCCCTCGACGAAGGCGCGGGTCGGATCGATCAGCCGGTCGGCCGCGGCCGTCGCCCCCGCGATGAGGCCGAGCAGGGCGAGCGAGACGAGGATGCGCCGGGCGCAACCCTCGGCTATGACAGGACCTTGCGCGGGTCGAGGGCGTCCCGGAGGCCGTCGCCGATGTAGTTGATGCTGAGCACGGTGAGGAAGATCGCGGTGCCGGGGAAGATCGCCCAGTGGGGCGCGAAGTCGAGGTTGTCCTTGGCGTCGAAGAGGATCCGCCCCCAGGTCGGGATGTCGGGCGGGAAGCCCAGGCCCAGGAAGGACAGCGAGGACTCCGCGAGGATCGCGGCGGCCACGTCGATGGTGGCGGCCACGATGACCGGCCCCACCGCGTTGGGCAGGATGTGGCGGATCACCTGACGGAGCGGTGCGGCTCCCAGCCCGCGCGCCGCCTCCACGAACTCCTTCTCGCGGAGCGACAGGAACTGGGCGCGCACCAGCCGGGCCACCGGCATCCAGCGCAGGCCGCCGATGACGACCACCATCAGCATGAACACGCCCATCTCGGGCCCCAGGGCCTTCTTCAGCGCGTCGCGGAAGAGGTAGGCCAGCAGCAGAAGCAGCGGGAGCTGGGGCAGGGACAGGAAGAGATCGGTGAAGCGCATCAGGACGTGGTCGACGCTGCCGCCCATCTGTCCCGCGATGGCCCCGATCATCGTCCCGGCGGTGATCGCGATGAGCATCGCCACCACTCCCACTGCGAGGGAGATGCGCCCGCCGTAGAGCATCCGGGCGAGGAGATCCTGCCCGAGGTCGTCGGTGCCGAGCGGGTGGGCCCACGAGGGCGCCTTCAGCTTCGCCTTGAAGTCGATCTCGTCGATCGGGACCCGGTAGACGAAGGGGCCGGCCACCACCGCGATCACCATCACCACCAGGATCGCGGCCCCGACGCTCGCGAGGCGATGCTTGCGGAAGCGCCGCCACGCCTCGCTCCGCATCGATGTCGTCCCGCGGACGCGCGCGCGGGCCACCGCGGGGGAGACCGCCTCCGACGCGACGCCGTTGGGTGGGGTCATGGGCTAACGGAAGGAGATGCGCGGATCGAGCCAGCCGTAGAGCAGGTCCGCCACCAGGTTGAAGAGCACCACCAGGCAGGAGAACACGAAGGTGATCGCCATGATCACCGGGGTGTCGTTGGCGAGGATCGAGGTGATGAGCAGCGAGCCGATTCCGGGCACCCGGAAGATCTGCTCGGTGATGACCGCGCCGGTGAAGATGCCGGGGATCTGGAGGGCCACCAGGGTGACCACCGGGATCAGGGCGTTTCGCACCGCGTGCTTGAGGATCGTCACCTTCTCGGTGAGGCCCTTGGCCCGCGCGGTGTTGATGTAGTCGAGGCGGATCACCTCGAGCATCGCGGAGCGCACGAAGCGGGTCATCGAGGCGCCCTGGGCCAGGCCGAGCACCGCCACCGGCATGGCCGCCTGGCGGGCGTTCTCCCAGTACCAGCGCCAGCCGGTCGCGCTGATGTCGGCGCGGTAGATGAAGGGGAGCCAGTCGAGGTAGATGCTGAAGAACAGGATGAACAGGATGCCGGTGAAGAAGGTGGGCAGCGAGAAGCCGACGAAGGCGAAGGTCGTCGCGATCTGGTCGAAGAGCGAGTACGGGCGCATCGCGGCGTAGATCCCGACCGGCAGGGCCACCAGGAGACCCAGGAACTGGGCCAGCCCGAGCACCCAGAGGGTGGTGGGCAGCCGCTGCAGGATCAGGGTGCCCACGTTGATGCGGCTCACGAACGAGAAGCCCCAATCGCCCTTCAGCATCGAGGTGAACCAGCGCGCGTAACGGATCGGGATCGGATCGTCGAGGCCGAACTGATGGCGGAGGTTGGCACGGACCTCGGGCGGCACGTTGGGGTTGGTCGCGAGCTCCTCGAAGGGGTCGCCGGGGGCCAAGGCCAGCACCGTGAACAGCACGAGGCTGATCCCCGCGAGCACGGGAATCATGATCAGCACCCGCCTCAGCAAATACTTTGACATGGTGTCAGTCTGCCCGGCGCCGAGGGCGCCAACGAAGCAGATGGGCCTCTCTCGGCGCCGGGCCTAGGCCTCCTTGTACCAGAACGGGAGCTGCCAGAAGTCCGAGTCCCAGCCGCTCTGGGCGAGCTTGAGCTTGTTGCTGACCGCGGAGACGCGCGGCCGCCAGGCCACCGGGATCACCACCACGTTCTTGATCACCATGTCGTTCATCTGGATGAACAGCGCCGCGCGCTTGACCGGATCCACCTCGGCCTCGGCCGCCTTGTGGAGCTTGCCGTACTCCTCGCTCTGCCAGCGCGTGATGTTGCGACCCTGCCACTTGTTCTCCTTGGACGCGATCTCCCAGGGGGTGAACTGCAGCATGAAGTCCTGGGGATCGGGCATGGTCTCGGTGACCGTGTACATCTGGAGATCGGTGGCGAAGTGCGGGTACGTGTCGAGGTTGGCCGGGTCCGACGAGAAGTACACCGACGCGGTGACCGACTTGATCTCGATCTCGATGCCGGCCTTGGCGCACGCCTGCTTCACGATCTGCTGGGTCTTCTGCCGGGGGGCGTTGATCGAGGTCTGGTACACCATCTTGAGCTTCTTGCCGTCCTTGGCGCGGATGCCGTCGGCGCCCTTCTTCCAGCCCGCCGCCTCCAGGAGCTGATTCGCCTTGTCCACGTTGAACTCCCAGCGGTTGTTCTTGGACACGAACGGCGCCGGGGCGTTCAGGAAGTTGGCGGTCGTGAGGGCGGTGCGCCCGTAGATCTGCTCCTGCACCGAGGCGCGGTCGACCAGCACGCTCAGGGCCTGGCGCACCGCCGGGTCGGTCAGGAAGGGATGCTTGGTCTTGATGCTGGAGCGCTCGCCGTCGACCTCGGTCCACGGGTCGGTCTGGTTGCACTGGATGTGCTCGACGCTGCCGGTGGTGACGATGTCGGCCCTGCCGCGGCCGCCCTGCTCGAAGCGCTTGAGGATCTCGTCCTCCACCTGCATGTTCCAGGCGTAGTCGTACTCGCCGGTCTGCATGACCGCGCGCGCCGCCGAGACCGCGTCGCCGCCGCCCTTCATCTCGATCGAGTCGAAGAAGGGCCGGTTGGGGACGTGGTAGTTCGGGTTCAGCTCGCCGCGGACGATGTCGCCCGGCTTGAAGTCCACGAACTTGAAGGCGCCGGTGCCGACCGGCTTCAGGTTGTTCGGCGCCTCCCGCGACTTCTCGCCCATGTAGGGCTCGAAGAGGTGCTTGGGGATGA
>DATGBR010000321.1:0-30655 GCA_035312605.1 Candidatus Methylomirabilota bacterium | reverse complement strand
CGCCCGTCGTGACCAGGCGGTCCTTCTCGACCTCGCCCAGCATGCAGCCGGAAACGATGGCCCGCGGCAGGCCCGCGGTCACCTCGGTGTGGCCGCCGATCAGCGCCACCCCCAGCTCGGCGCACGCCTCACCCAGATCGGCGAAGAGCCGCTCGACCGTGGCCTCGGTGGCCGCGCCCTCGGGCAGCAGCACGGTGGCGAGGAACCACGTCGGCCGCGCGCCGCGCACCGCGATGTCGTTGGCGTTGACGTGGAGTGCGTACCAGCCGGCCTCGTCGGTGGCAAAGGTGATGGGATCGGCGGTGGCCACCAGGTAGCGGTCGCCCATGTCGAGCACCGCCGCGTCCTCGCCGAGCCGCGGGCCCATGACGACCCGCGGGTCGGTGAGCGGAACCTTGCCGAGCAGTCGCTCGAGGAGCTGGGGCGGAAGCTTGCCGACGGCCAGGGCGGGCATGGCCCCCGTAGTATAGCCTAGTAGGTCCGCACCAGACGGATTCGTGCCCATAGAATCGCCGACTTAGACTCTGCTGCGCAGGCGGTTGGCCACACCGGGGGTTGCCGCTCGAGGTCGCAGAGTTCCCTATTGGCCGGCGCGGACCACCAGGCGGTAGACCTCGCTGCCGGCGAGCAGGAATGCGCCGGTCCCATATGGCTCCGTGTGGTCCGGCTCCGTACCGGCTGGACGGTCACCCGGGCGTTGAACGTAGCCGAGCCTGCCGTCCGGCTGGACCGCGCGAACCAGGGCGGCCCAGCCCTTGCGGACCGCCGAATCGTAACGCCCTAGCTCGAGCAGGCCCTCGTTCACGCCCCACGCGAGCGCGTAGGTGAAGAACGCGGTGCCACTGGTTTCCGGTGTCGGCCAGCTGTCGGGGTCGAGCAGGCTCGCGCACCAGTAGCCGTTCGGTCGCTGGAGGGCGGCGACCTTCGCCGCCATCGCCCGAAACAGAGCCTCGAAGCGCCCGCGCCCCGGGTCGTACGGGGGGAAATACTGCAGGACACGGGCGAGGCCGGCGAGCACCCAGCCGTTTCCCCGACTCCAGAACACCTTGGCCCCGTTGCGCTCGCGCTGACCGAAGAAGCGGCTGTCGCGGTAGTAGAGTCGCGTCTCACGATCGTACAGAAAGTCGGTCGTCTTCCACCACAGACGCTGCATGAGCTCGCGGTAACGTGGGTCCCCGGTCGCGTGGGAAGCGAGCGCGAGGGCGGGAGGCGCCATGAACAGAGCGTCGCACCATACCCACTCCCGCAGCGCGGTGCCGTGGGAGAATTCGAGCGATTCGTCGAACCGCTCGCCCAGTAGGGCATCGAAGCGCGCCAGGGCCGGGGCGATCTCGGCTCGGTCCCGATCGACCGCATAGAGCAGGAAGTAGCTCTGCGTGATCGCGAGGTCGTCCGCGAGAAACGGCTCCGGCCCGGGCTGCCACCCGTTGCGCCGGCCGTTCGCACGGGCCGACTCGAGGTAGCGGGCTGGCGTCCTCGACAGCGGAGCGAAGGTCAGCAGTCCGACCCAGAACGGCGCGACGATCCAGTCGTAGGGCGGATACTCGGCGGGGCGCTCGAGCTGCGAGTCGGCCACGCGCGTCATCACGGACCGAACCGCCTCGGGCTCGACCGACTCACTCACCGATCCGATCGTCGAGCCGACGCGGCCCGGTGGGGAGCAGCCGAGGAGGAACACGCCCTCGGCGATGCCGACGAGCCCCTGCACGATCGTGAGGCAGAACCGGCGGCGCTGCAGGCCGCAGTCCTCCCGAGGGTCGGATATCAGGCCGCGGCCTCTAGAACAGCGGGCCGACGGCGCGGAGGGCGGCGACGACCAGCGGCTTCGGGTAGATCCCGATGACCACCACCCCCAGCACGCAGAGGAAGATGCAGAACGCGAGCAGCGGCGCCACCGGGACCGGCTCGCGTCGCTCCGGCGCGTCGATGTACATGCGCTTGGCCACCAGCAGGTAGTAGAAGAGCGCGACCACCGTCAGCACCGCGCCCACCAGCACCAGCCAGTAGAGCCCCTGCTCCGCGGCGGCCCAGAAGACGTAGAGCTTCGCCCAGAAGCCGGCCACGAACGGGATGCCGCCGAGCGAGAGCAGGAAGAGCAGCATGCAGAGCGCCAGGATCGGCGAGCGCTGGGCGAGGCCGCGATAGGCGGTGATGGCCTCCGAGCCCTCCGACTGCGCCACCACCTCGACCACCAGGAAGGCACCCATGTTCCCGAAGAGGTAGGCCACCAGGTAGAAGAGCATCATGGCGGCGCCGTTGGCGGAGACCGCCGCGAAGCCCATCAGCATGTAGCCGATATGCGCCACCCCCGAGTAGGCGAGCAGGCGCTTGACGTTGTGCTGCGGGATCGCCATCAGGTTGCCGCCGATGATGGTGACGGTGGCGAGCGCGGCCGCGGCGGGCACCCAGTAGAGCACGCGGTCCCCCATGCCCTCGAGGTAGAGCCGGAAGATCACCACGAAGCCGGCCGCCTTGGGGGCCACCGACAGCCACGCCACGAACGGCGTGCTCGCCGCCTCGTAGGTGTCGGGCACCCACATGTGGAACGGGAACGCGGCGATCTTGAAGCCGAGCCCGCCCAGCGCCAGCAGCATGCCGAGCAGCAGCATGGGGTGGCCCGCTCCGAGCGCGTGCGCGACGCCGCGCACGTCGGTGGTGCCCGCGATGCCGTACATGAACGAGAGCCCATAGGCGAGCACCGCGGAGGAAACGGTGCCGATCAGGAAGAACTTCAGCGCCGCCTCCACCGCCTCCGGCTCCCGCTTGAGGAAGCCGGCCAGGTAATAGAGCGGGATCGACATCAGCTCGAAGGCCACGAACAGCAGGACCAGGTCGCGCGCCGAGCTCAGCACCAGCATGCCGAGCAGCGAGGCCAGGATGGCCAGGTAGTACTCGGTGGCCCGCCGGGCGAAGGCGGCGGCGCGCAGCGGCAGCGAGGCGAGCACCCCGATCAGGGTGGCCAGGAAGAAGAGGCGCTTGGCGAACAGGGCCAGCTCGTCCTGCACGAAGGTGCCGTGGAACAGCTCGGCCCCCGCCTCGGCGCGCCAGGAGAATCCGAAGAGGATCACGAGGCCGATGGCGGTGAGCACGCCGACCCGGCGCCGGTCCTCCCCGGGCGTGAAGAGGCCGACGAAGAAGACCAGCAGCATGAGGATGCCGAGGCCGATCTCGAGCAGCAGTGGACTGCCCGCCTCGGGCATGCTCACTGGAGCACCCACAGGCGATTGAGCAGCGGCATGGTCGCGGTGTCCACCGGTCCCAGCGCCAGCGACGGCCAGATCCCGAAGAGCACGATCACCGCGACCAGGATCCAGAGCGCGGCCCACTCCGGCCCGCGCGCGTCCGGCAGGTTCTGGAAGTGCGGGTCGGTCGACGGCGGGCCCCAGAAGATCTGCTTGGTGACGCGCAGCACGTAGATCGCGGTGAGGTAGGCGCCGATCACCGCGGGGAAGAGCCACCACGCGTGCGACGACTGCCAGGCTCCGAGGAACGTGAGGAGCTCGGCCACGAAGCCGGCGGTGGCGGGCAGCCCCAGCGACGAGAGGCCGGCGATCGTGAACGCGGTCGCGATGCCGGGCATCGAGCGGGCGAAGCCGCCCATCCTGAAGATCTCGCGCGAGTGGGCCTTCTCGTAGACGAGGCCGACCAGGGCGAAGAAGAGACCGGTCATGATCCCGTGGGCGAACATCTGGTAGACCGAGCCGTTGAGCCCGACCTCGGTGAGGGTGGCCGCGCCCAGCATGACCACGCCCATGTGCGAGACCGAGGAGTAGGCGATGACGTACTTGAGGTCGGTCTGGGCCATCGCGCTCAGCGCCCCGTAGACGATGTTCACGCACGCGATCGTCCCCACCAGCCACGACCACTGGAGCGTGCCGTCCGGCAGCAGGCCCATGCCGAGGCGCACCACCCCGTAGGCCCCGAGCTTCATCAGCACGCCCGCGTGGAGCATGGACACCGCGGTGGGCGCGGAGGCGTGGCCGTCGGGTGACCAGGTGTGGAGCGGCCAGATGCCGGCCAGGATGCCGAAACCCACGTAGAAGGCGAGGAAGACCCACGACTGGAGCTTGGGGTCGAACTGGGTCAGCTCCATCTCGAGGAACGAGAAGGACGACGAGTCTCCCGCCACGTAGAGGGCCAGGATGCCGACCAGGATGAAGGCGGACCCGAAGAGCAGGTACAGGGTCAGCTTCATCGCCGCGTATTCCTTGGTGCCGACCCCGGTGCGGCCGAAGGCCCAGCCGAAGACGCCCTGCGGGCGCACCTCGCCGGTGGAGCCCCAGATACCGATCAGGAGGTACATCGGGAGCACCGCGATCTCGTAGAACAGGAAGAGCACGAAGAGATCGAGGGAGACGAAGACCCCGTAGACCCCGGTGACCAGGAGGAGCAGGAGCGCGTAGAACTCCTGGCTGCGCACCTTCACCGTCCACGAGGCCCACGCGCCCGCGAAGATGATGATCGACGTCAGCAGAACCATCAACAGGCTGAGGCCGTCGACTCCCAGCTGGTAGTTGATGCCGAGCGCGGGCACCAGCGGCACGTCCTCGAAGAACTGGAAGCCCGCCGCCTCGCGATCGTAGGCCACGTAGATGGCGATCGACAGGACGAGCGGCACCGCGGTCGCCACCACCGCCAGCCACCGCACGAGCAGCGCGCTGCGCCGCGCGAGGAACATGATCAGCAGGGCGCCCACGAAGGGCGACCAGGTGATGACCGAGAGCACCGGGAACGAGGAGAGGCTGAGCGCGCTCACCGGGGCCACCGCATCCAGACCATCAGGAGGAGGACGCCGAGCGCGATGCCGTAGACGTAGTCCTGGGCCTGGCCGGACTGGATCCGCCGCAGCCGGTCGCCCAGGGTGAGGGTCCACGCGCTCAGCACGTTCACGACGCCGTCGACGATGTAGCGATCCACCCAGCCCACGATCCGGGCGAGCTCCAGGATTCCGCGGCGGTAGAGCAGCGCGAAGAAGTCGTCGAGCCAGAAGCGCTCCATCGCGGCGTCGCCCACCACGGCCAGGCGCCGGAAGATCCAGGCGGGGCTGATCCAGCCGAGCGCGTAGACGACCGCGGACAGGACGATGCCGCCCAGCGCCGCTCCCACCGCGAGGGAGGTGAGCCAGTCCGGGGCCACGAACTCCGCCTCCGGGTGCGAGCGCGCGAAGCCGACGCCGATCACCATGGCCAGCAGGGCGAGGATCCAGAGCGGCACCGTCATGATGGCGGGCGCGTCGTGCGCGTGGGCCGCGTCGTGGCCGCCGGGTCCGCTCCCGTGGGCCGCGGAGCCGGCGGGCGCGCCCATGAACGCGACGAACACTACGCGGAACATGTAGAACGCGGTGAGGAACGCGGCCGCCACCAGCATCGCGAAGGGCACCGTGAGCCCGCCCGCCCACGTCGCGCCCAGGATCTCCTCCTTGGAGAAGAAGCCGCCGAAGAACGGGATGCCGGCCAGCGAGAGGGTGCCGACCAGGAAGATCACGAAGGTCTGGGGCATCCGCCGCGCGAGGCCGCCCATGCCGAAGATGTCGTTGGTCCCGACCGCGTGGATGACCGCGCCCGCGGCGAGGAAGAGCAGCGCCTTGAACACCCCGTGGGTCAGCAGGTGCAGGAAGCCCGCGCTCGCGAACCCGGCGCCGATCGCGGCCATCATGTAGCCCAGCTGGGAGACGGTCGAGTAGGCCAGCACCCGCTTGATGTCGCGCTGCACGCAGGCCAGGGTCGCCGCGAACAGCGCGGTGAAGGCCCCGATCCAGCCCACCGCGGCCAGCACCTCGGGCGCCTGCTCGAAGAGGAACGCGGTGCGGAAGAGCAGGTAGACGCCCGCGGTGACCATGGTCGCGGCGTGGATCAAGGCCGAGACCGGGGTCGGGCCCTCCATCGCATCGGGCAGCCAGACGTGGAACGGGAACTGGGCCGACTTGCCGGCTGCGCCCAGGTAGATGCAGAACATGACCAAGCCGAGACCGGTGAGGGCGTCGCTCCCGCCCTGGGCCATCTCGAACAGCTCGGAGAAGTCGAAGGTGCCGGTGCGGCTCCACAACATGACGATGCCGATCAGAAATCCCACGTCGCCCGCCTTGGTGACCCAGAACGCCTTCACCGCCGCGCGCGCCGCCTCGGGGCGGGCGTACCAGTAGCCGATCAGCAGGTAGGAGCAGAGACCCACCAGCTCCCAGCAGATGAAGAGCTGGACGAAGTTGGGCGCCAGCACCAGGCCCATCATCGAGAACGCGAAGAGGGACTGGTAGGTGTAGTACCGGCCGAGCGAGGCCGGCGGCTCGTCGGCCAGGTAGCCGAGCGAGTAGACCTGCACCAGGAAGGAGACGAGGGCCACCAGGATCAGCATCAGGGTGGAGTCGGCATCGGCGAGCACGCCCACCGAGGTCAGCACCCCGTCCTCCACCGGGATCCACTCCCAGAGCATCCGCCGCGCCATGTCCGGCACCGACGCGCGCCAGGCGGAGACCGCGGCGACCAGCGCGCCCGCCGAGAGCACGATGGAGAGCCACGCGGCCGCCTTGCCGGAGCGGCGCAGCGGCACGATCAGGCTCAGCAGGACGAAGGACAAGGCGGGCGCGAGCCAGGCCCAGAGCGCGAAGTTGCCGGATGCGGCCATGGTGAGGCTAGCCCCTGAGGAGGTCCAGGTGGTCCGCCACCGCGGTGCGGCGGATCCGGTAGATGAGGATGACCAAGGCCAGGCCCAGCGCCACCTCCGCCACCGTGATGCAGATGGTGAACACGGTGAAGATCATCCCGGAGACGTCGCCCAGGAAGCGGGCGAAGGCCACCAGGTTGATGTTGACCGCATTCAGCATCAGCTCGATGCCGAGCAGGATGCCGATGGTGTTTCGCCGGGTGAGCACGCCGAACAACCCGATGCAGAAGAGCATGGCGGCCAGCGTGAGATAGGCCTGGAGCGTCACGCGGTCAGTCGTCCGGCCGGGCGAAGTAGAGTGCGCCCACCAGGGCGGCCAGGAACAGGACGCCGAGCAGCTCGAACGGCAGCACGTAGGTGGTGAGCAGGCTCTGCCCGATCGCGCGGGTGAGGTCGCCGGAGACCGCGGGCCGCGGGACGGTGAGCGGGGCCCGGCGGAAGATCGCCAGGATCGCCACCAGCAGGGCGCCCGCGATGCCGAGGCCGGCCGCGATCTGCCGGCTGGTCTGGGTGATGCGGTCGCCCACCAGTCGCTCGGTGACCACGATCGCGAAGACCACGATCGTCACCACCCCGCCCGCGTAGAGCAGGAGCTGGATGGCGGCGAGGAACTCCGCGTCGAGCGACAGGAACACCCCCGCGGTCGCGGTGAGCGCCAGCGCCAGGTAGAGCACCGAGTGGAACAGGTTCCGGGTCAGCACCACCGCGAGGGCCGACGCCAGCAGCACCACCGCGAGGGCCCAGAAGGCGATCGACTCGAGACTCACTCGGCGGGGCCTCCCGCCTTCGCCGCCTTCGGCGGCGTCTGCATGTCGCGCAGCAGGTTCCCGGTGGCCCACGACGGCTCGAACCTGAGCCCGATGTCGTGCAGCCGGTCCTTGTCGAGCAGCAGCTCGCGCCGGTCCGCGGTCGACATGTCGAACGACTTCATCATGATGATGGCGTCGGTCGGGCACACCTGCACGCACAGCTCGCAGAACTCGCACGCGTAGAGCTCGAGGGTGAAGGTCTTGGCGAAGTTGCGCTTCTCCGCCTTGAGCATCTCCACCTTGATGACCTGGGGCGGGCAGATGTACTCGCAGAGGCGGCAGCCGATGCAGTTCTCCTCGCCGGTCTCCTTGTCGTAGGTGAGCGCGAGCAGCCCCCGGTAGCGGTCCGGATAGGCCCGGCTCTTGGTCGGGTAGTGCACGGTCACCGGCCGCCGGATGAAGTTGATCAGGGTGACCTTCATCGCGCGCGCCACCGCGCGGCACAGCTCGTAGAGGTCTCGCCAGAAGCTCTCGCCGAGCGGGGGTCTAGCCATTGCCGGTGCTCCGCAGGGCCACCACCAAACCGGTCGCCATCAGGAGCACCAGGCTCGCGGGCAGGAGCAGCTTCCAGGAGATGGCGAGGATCTGGTCCACCCGGATGCGCACGAAGCTCCAGCGGATCCAGGTCACCAGGAGGAAGACGAACATGGCCTTGAGCAGGAACCAGGTGGCGCCCCATCCGGCCGACGTGTCCGACCACGGCCCCGACCACGCGCCGAGGAACAGCAGCGCGCCCAGGAACGAGGTCCCGATCACGTGGGCGTACTCGCCGAGCTGGATCAGGGCGAACTTCATGCCCGAGTACTCGACGCGGAAGCCCGCGATCAGCTCGGACTCGGCCTCCAGGATGTCGAACGGCACCCGATTCTCGGCGGCCAGGGTGGTCACGATGTAGGCGAGGAACGCGAGCGGACCCAGCGGAAGCCAGTACGGGGCCCAGAGCACGAACGGCATCCCGGCCTGGGCCGCCGCGATGTCGGAGAGCCGGAGCGAGCCGGTCAGCACCACCGGGATCAGGGCCACGAAGATGAACGGCAGGTCGTAGGAGATGATCTGGTTGACCGCACGCATCGCGGAGATCAGCGCGTACTTGTTGTTCGACCCCCAGCCGCCCATGAAGAGGCCGACGATCTCCATCGCGGAGACCGCGAGGAAGAAGAGGATGCCGATGTTGAGATCGGCGACCCCGAGCCCGGGGGCGAACGGCAGGGTGGCGAAGATCAGCATGCAGGGCACGAGGAACACGATCGGGGCCAGGTTGTAGACCCGCCGATCCGCCTGCCGCGGGACCACGTCCTCCTTCATCATCAGCTTGAGCGCGTCCGCGATGGGCTGGAGCAGGCCGTGCGGGCCGACCCGGTAGGGCCCGATGCGGGACTGCATCCGCGCCGCGAACTTGCGCTCGAGCAGGGTGACGTAGGTCACCATGCCGATGATGACGTTGAGGACGATGAATCCCACGATGAAGGCGTGGATCGCCTCCGTGGCGAGCGGGGGCAGCGCGGGCATGCTAGCGGTCCACCTCGCCGAAGACGGGGTCGACCGAGCCCATGATCGCGACCACGTCGGCCACCTTGGTGCCGATCAGGATGTGCGGCAGCACCGAGAGGTTGGAGAAGGACGCGCCCCGCCACTTCATGCGATAGGGCTTGGCGGAGCCGTCGGAGATCAGGTAGCAGCCCACCTCGCCGCGCGGGCCCTCGACCCGCGCGTAACCTTCGCCCTTGGCCACCCGCACCTGCCCGACCGACTTCACCCCGGGGCGGGAGGAGACCGGGCCCTCCGGCAGCCCGTCGAGGGCCTGGCGCACGATCTTGATCGACTCGCGGAACTCGACCATCCGCACCCGGTAGCGCGCGTAGCAGTCCCCCGCGGTCTCCACCGGCACCTTGAAGTCGAAATCCTCGTAGGAGGAGTAGGGTTCGAGCCGGCGGATGTCGTAGCTCACCCCCGAGCCCCGGATGAGCGGGCCCGAGAGGCCGACGGTCTGGGCCAGCTCTCGCGAGATGGTGCCCACGCCCTGGGTGCGCGCCTGGAAGAAGGCGTTGCGCTCGAGCATGTCCTCGTACTCGATGAGCCGCCGCTCGATCAGGGCGATGGTCTCGCGGCACTTCTGGGCCCAGCCCGCCGGGATGTCGTAGCGGACGCCGCCCACCTGGTGGAAGCCGTAGAGGAGCCGCGCCCCCACCAGCGCCTCGAAGAGATCGAGCACCCACTCGCGCTCGCGGATGCAGTAGAGGAACACGGTGGCGCCGCCCCCGAGCGCGCCGCCCATGTCGAGACACCAGGTGCCGAGCCAGAGGCAGTGCGAGGCGACGCGCTGCAGCTCGCTCACGATCACCCGGAGGTACTGGGCCCGCTTGGGCACCTCGATCTTGCCCACCGCCTCGGCCGCGCGCACATAGGCCAGCTCGCTGCACATCGCGGCCACGTAGTCGGTCTTGGATGCGATCGACGGGTACTGGGTGTAGGTAAGGGTCTCTCCGAGCTTCTCGTGGCAGCGGTGGAGGTAGCCGATCACCGCGTCCACCCCCACCACCGTCTCGCCTTCGAGCGAGAGGATCGCGCGGAAGACGCCGTGGGCGGACGGGTGCTGCGGCCCCATGTTCATGGTGAGGCGCTCGCTGCCCCCGTAGCCCAGCTCGACGACCTTGCGCGCTTCGGGATCCATGTGGCCGGGCTAGCGCATCGGGGAGAACGCGGCGGGAATGAGGACGATGGACTGCATGTTGGCCAGCAGCGGCATGGCCTTGGCGAGGAAGCTCAGCCACTCCGGCTCTTGCGCCATCTTGGCCCGGGCCGCCGCACGGTCGTTCAGGTCGCGGTAGACCCACATGTGGACGACCTCGTTGAGCTGGCCCGCCTCGGTCTGCCACAGCCCCACCCGGCGAGTGAACTTGTCCCGGAAGGGCAGGATGTCCTTGAAGAGGGAGAGCCACTCCCCCGCCTTGCCCACGTGCGCGCGGTACCAGCGCAGCTCGTAGACGTTGCCGGTGTCCGCGGGAGGCGTCATCGGCACCACCGCGGAGAGGAGCTTGTTCTCCTGGGCCAGCATCATCGGGCGGATCTTCGGGATGTACTCCTTGGTCCACGCCTCGTCCTTGGCGAGACCCGCGCGCAGGCGCTCGCGCTCGCCGAGGTCGGCGTAGCTCCAGAGGTGCACGAGCTGGTTCAGGGTGCCGAACTCGGTGGACCAGTAGCCCTCGAGCTTGCCGTACTTGTCGCCGCGGATCTTGCGGCCGATCTCACCGTTGAGCTTGAGGTACTCCCCCTGCTTGCCCGGAATCAGGGTGTAGGTGCGCAGCTCGTAGATCATGGTCGCCCTCCGGTCAGCGGTACGGCGGGTGAGGAGTGTCCACCGCGTAGGACTTGAGGAGCGGGTGGCCCTCCCAGTCCTGCGGCAGCAGGATGCGGCGCAGGTCGGGATGGCCCTCGAAGCGGATCCCGAACATGTCGAAGCACTCGCGCTCCATCCAGTCGGCGCCCGGGTACAGCGGCACGAGCGAGGCACACGCGGACTGGCCGGCGCCGAGCCGCGTCTTGAGCATGAGGGCCAGACCCACCTCGAGGTTCTCGACGCGGGTCACCACCTCGAGCCCCTGGTCCTTCCAGTCCACCGCGCTCAGGAAGTTGAAGTAGAGACAGCCGAGCCCGTCCTTGGCGAACGAGGCCAGCTCGCGCCACCGGTCCGGCGGCACCGTCACGGTGAGGAGGCTCCCCTCGCCTTCGGGAGCCACACCGAAGCGCTCCTGGATCCTGGCCCGCGCCGGCTCGTGGGTCACGCGCTCAGTCGACTTTTTCGGTGGGGGCGGCGCGTTTTCCGGTCTGGCGGAAGTGCGCGATCTGCTCCTGCAGCAGCAGCAGCCCGTTCAGCAGGGACTCGGGCGGCGGTGGGCAGCCCGGCACGTACACGTCGACCGGAATCACCCGGTCGACACCCTTGACCACGTGGTAGCCGTGGCGGAACGGGCCGCCCGAGTTGGCGCAGGAGCCCATCGACACCGCCCACTTGGGATCGGGCATCTGGTCGTAGATCCGCTTGAGCATCGGCGCCATCTTGATGGTGACCGTGCCGGAGACGATCATGAGATCCGAGTGGCGCGGGGAGGCCCACGGCACCATGCCGAGGCGCTCCACGTCGAAGCGCGAGGCGAAGGTGGCCATCATCTCGATCGCGCAGCACGCCAGCCCGAAGGTCACCGGCCAGACCGAAGACTTCCGCGCCCAGTTGAGCACCGCGTCGGCCAGGCCGGTCGCCACGAAGCCGCCCGGGAAGTTGAATACTCCCTCGGTGACGCGCTCGAAGAGGGCGGAGTGCTTGTCCCCTTCGGGTCGCTCCTGGCGGTACTTCTCCCACTCCTGGAGA
This sequence comes from Candidatus Methylomirabilota bacterium, assembly GCA_035312605.1. Taxonomy (GTDB): domain Bacteria; phylum Methylomirabilota; class Methylomirabilia; order Rokubacteriales; family CSP1-6; genus CAMLFJ01. The sequence goes on along the minus strand of DATGBR010000321.1, from coordinate 18,820 downwards.
TCCTTGAACTCGGTCCAGATCGCGGGCGGGATCTGCGGGATCGGCGCCTTTATTTCCATTCGAGTATCCCCTCCTTATAGGCATACACCCAGCCGAGCGAGATGATGCCCAGGAAGAGACCCATGGTCTCCATCGCCCAGAGCCCGAAGCTCCGGAGCACCAGCGCCCACGGGAAGAGGAAGATGGCGAGCGCGTCGAAGACCACGAAGATGAGGGCCACCAAGTAGAAGCCCACCGGAAACTGCACCCACGCCTCTCCGATGGGCTCCGCCCCACACTCGTAGTTCTCGAGCTTGGAGAAGTAGGGGCGGGCCGGGCGCAGGACGAAGGCCGCACCCAGCGACACCACCGCGAAGGCGACGATCAGCGCCAGATAGATGAAGACCGGCAGATACCCCGCCACTGGCAACCTCCCTGAATGACTCCAAACCCCGCGGAGTATAACACATCCGAGCGGTCCGGTCCGACCACCCAAGCCCTCGTCATGTGTCTAGCCTCACCCCCTCACGTCGGCTTTCATCCAAACCGTCAATCGCCTTACGCAAAATTGACACTTGCAGCGCCGCAAGAGGCGAATTTTCTGCCTCAACTTGTTGATTTGACTCGGCTCCTCCCTCTGCAATGAATGGCATTTCAGTTGCTTCCCCTAATGCCGCTGACCCAAGAACGTCACCACGCCCCGAACGACACGATGGGAGAACCGTGAGCAGCAACGATCTGAACCAGGAAATCGCCTTCGCGGGACAGCGGGTCAAGCAGAAGGTCATCTTCGCGCTGACGATGGCCTCGGTCATCCCGCTCCTCATCCTCACCTACGCCTTCCAGGCTCCGGTCCGCCAGATGCTGGGGCCGATCGCCCAGTACACCGAAGCCTTCACGATGCCGGCCCTGCTCATCTTCACCGGCCTGCTCATGGCGGGCGGCGGGTTCGTGGTGTGGGACGTGGCCTCGGCCATCTCGCGGGCCGCCCAGCTGGCGACCGCGACCAAGGCGTCCGAGATCCCGGTGGTCCCGAACCGCAAGGACGAGATCGGCACGTTGATGAGCTCGTTCGCCAAGATGCTCGCCACCATCGAGCAGCAGACCGACGAGATCAACCAGTTCCCGCGCCGGCTCGACCAGCTCGCGCGCCAGGCCTTCCGTGACCCGCTCACCAGCCTGCCCAACCGGGCGCTGTTCATGGACCGTCTCCAGCACGCCCTCACCCGCACCGAGCGGCGGGGCGAGCAGCTCGCGGTCCTCTTCCTCGACCTCGACCGGTTCAAGGTGGTCAACGACAGCATGGGGCACGGCGTCGGCGACCAGCTCCTGATCGGGGTGAGCCAGCGGCTGGCCGCCTGTCTCCGTCCCGAGGACACGATCGCGCGGCTCGGCGGCGACGAGTTCGCGATCCTGCTCGAGGACGTGAAGGACGACAAGGGGCCGACCTCGGTGGCCGACCGCCTCACCGCCGAGCTGCAGCAGCCCTTCATGGTCGAGGGACGTGAGGTCGTGATCACGGTGAGCATCGGCATCGCGATGAGCACCGCGCGGCGCATGACCCCCGAGGACATCCTGCGCGACGCCGACCTCGCCATGTATCACGCCAAGGGCAAGGGCAAGGCGCGCTACGAGATCTTCGACAAGAGCATGAACGCGCCGGCCCAGGAGCGCATGGACCTCGAGCTCGACCTGCGCAACGCGGTGGCGCGGGGCGAGTTCGTCCTGCACTACCAGCCGGTGGTGGACCTGCCCACCGGCCGCATCAGCGAGGTGGAGGCGCTCGTGCGTTGGAAGCATCCGCAGCGCGGGCTCCTCTTCCCGGCCGACTTCATCGGCCTCTCCGAGGAGACCGGGCTGATCGTGGCCCTCGGCCGCTGGGTGCTCCACGAGGCGTGCCGGCAGACGCGGCAGTGGCAGCTCGCCTCCCCGGACAGCAAGCTCGCGATCAGCGTGAACCTCTCGGCCCGGCAGCTCCAGCAGCCCGGCCTCGTGGAAGAGATCGCGGCGGTGCTGCGCGAGACGCGGCTCGACGCGGCCGACCTGCGCCTCGAGATCACCGAGACCGTGGTCATGCACGACGCGCCGACCACGCTCGCCAAGCTCGAGGCCCTCAAGGCCCTCGGGGTCCAGCTCGCCATCGACGACTTCGGCACCGGCTATTCCTCGCTCGGCTACCTCAAGCGGTTCCCGGTCGATACCCTCAAGATCGACCGCTCGTTCGTGAAGGGCATCGGCGACGACGTGGAGGACAGCGCGATCGTGCGGGCGGTCATCACGGTGGCCAAGAGCCTGAACCTCTCGGTCACCGCGGAGGGGATCGAGACCGCCGAGCAGCTCGAGCACCTGCGCGCGCTCGGCTGCGACCACGGCCAGGGCTACTTCTTCGCCAAGCCCATGGCCAGCGAGCGCGTGCCCGCGCTGCTGCTGGCCACCTCGCCCTGGGGCCCCGCCACCGCCACCAACGGCCACACCAAGAACGGCCACAACTAGGGGTCAGGTCTTGCATTCCGGAAATGTCGGAATGCACGACCTGACCCCGTCCGGCCTACCCGGCGCGTCTAGCGGGGGGCGATGCGAATGGCGGCCGGGCCCCCGTTGGTCTTGATGCGCTGCCCGGTGTCGGTGAGCGTGCTCCCGTCCCACCGCAGCACCTGGATGTCCCGCTCCACCATGTTCTGCACCAGGATGGTCCGGCTGTCCGCCGAGAACGCGATGCCCTGCGCCCACCGGCCGATCCACGCCGCTCCCACCGGCAGGAGCCGGGTCCCCTCCACCCGGTAGAGCAGGAGCTTGCCGTTGGCGTTGTAGAACGGCGAGTCCTTCGGCTTGTTGCTCCCGTTCATCACCTGGACGGCGCAGAGCTTGCCGTCGGGCGAGAGCATGATCCCCTCCGGCGTCTGGCCGACGGTCACCGTCTCCGCCACCCGGATCGGGTTGGCCCGCATGTCGATGACGCTCACCGTGTCGTTGTCGCCGCCGCCTCGCCCGATGTTGGCCACCACCGCGACCGACCCGTCCGAGCTCATCTCGATGCCGTAGGGCCGAAGCCCCGCGCTCAGGTCGCGCTTGGTGTACTCGACCTTCGTTCCGTCGATGGCGAGGATCGAGATCATGCTGTCCCCGTCCCGCGTCACCAGGGCGGTCTTACCGTCCGGGGTGAAGACCACGTGGCACGGGCCCGACTTGTCGTCGCCGAGCCGGATCAGGCCCGCCGGCGCCACCGTCTTGCCCTGGATCGTGAACACCGACACCGTGCCCGCCGCGCGGTTGGCCACCAGCGCCAGCGTCCCCTGCCGGTTGATCGACACTCCCGCCGCGCCAGCGCCGGCCTCGAGGGTGGCGATCACCCGAGGCGGCGTCGCGCGCAGATCGACCACCGAGACGCGGTTGTCGGGGATGGTCTTGGTGGGGTCGGCCGGATCCACCTTCGTCGACGCGGTGATCAGCGCGAGGCCCTGGTCGGGGGTGAGCGCCACGCTCATCGGCGGTCCCACCACGCTGCCCGGCACCGGGAACTCGGCCACCACCTTGGGCGGGGTCACCCCGAGATCGATGATGGTCGCGGTGTCGGGCGCCGGGTTCGGCACCACCTTCACCACTCCGTTGTCGAGCATCACCTTGTTGTCGTTCGACGAGACCGCCCACTGCGCGGCGGCGCGCGGCGGCACCACGAGCCCGCCGATGAGCGAAAGGAGCAGCGAGGTCCACGCCAGGAGCATCACGCCACCACGTCGTGTCATGGGAGCCTCCTCGGGGCTGGGGTTGTCGGGTCGGGCTTCATCGGGTCGGACTTCGTCGGGCCAGGACGATCCTGCGCGCGCGTCCGCCGCTAGCGCGTCGTCGGGCGCGCGCCGAGCCCCATGACGCGCCCGACCTGCGGCAGCCGCGGCAGTGGCTCGTGCGCGGCGCGGATGCGCGCGAGCCGCTCCTGGACCTCGGGGGCCATCGGGGCGCCGCGGCGTGTCGGTCGGCTCACGTGCAGCGACATCAGCTCGTTGGTGGCCGAGAGGTAGCCCGCGTCCGCGTGATACATCTCGTGGATGTAGTGCATGCGCTTGGCGTCGAAGTCGAGCAGCCGCGTGGTGAAGCGCAGCGGGTCTCCCGCGCGGACCTCGCGATGGTAGGTAACGTGCGCTTCGAGACAGAAGGTGGTCACCTCCCGCGCCCTCCGGTGCTCCCGGTCCAGGCCCACGAACCGCATCCACTCGTCGGTGGCGAGGTCGAACACCACCACGTAGTAGCCCATGTTCATGTGCCCGTTGTCGTCGATCCACTCGGGGCGGACGACGGTCCGGTACGCGTCGAAGGGCGCGGGAAGGTCCCCCACCGCGGGCTAGAGCAGGGCGGTGAAGAAGCCCAGGGTGCGCTGGCGGGCCAGCCGCGCGCTCGGCTCGTGGTAGCTCCCGCGCTCGTCGCAGCTGAAGCCGTGGCCGGCCGGGTAGGTGTGGATCGGCACCTCCGAGTGCGCGGCGCGGATGCGCGCCCAGTGCTCCGGCGGGATGCCCTGGTCGGTCTCCCCGAAGTGCAGCAGCACCGGGCAGCGCGGCACCTCGCCCGCGGTCTCTGCGATGCCACCGCCGTAGTAGCCCACCGCCGCCTTCACCCCGTCGATGCGCGTGCAGGCGAGCCAGGCCAGGGTGCCGCCCAGGCAGTAGCCGACCACCCCAGTCGGCAGCGCCTCCGTCTTGAGGGCCTCCACCGCGGCTCGCACGTCGCGGACCATGTCGGCGATGTCGACCTTGCCGCGGATCGAGCGGCCCCGCTCGATGTCGTCGGCGGTGTACCCGAGGGTGATGCCCGGCTCGACCCGATCGAAGATGGCGGGGGCGAGCGCCACGTACCCGTCCGCTGCGAAGCGATCGCACACGGCCTGGATGTGATGGTTGACCCCGAAGATCTCCTGGACGACCACCAGGCCCCCCTTCGCGGTCCCGCTCGGGGCCGCGCGGTAGGCGGAGAGACGGTGCTTGTCTTCGGCGGTGAGATCGATCATCTGACCCATGGATCGGCTCCTTGTCCTCGTCGGAAGATTGGAGAGATGGCTGCCCCTCAGAGCAGCGGGCGCGCGAGCACCACGAGCCGGGGCAGGTCGGGCTCGGGGCCCTTCAGCAGCACGGTCGCCGCGGCGGTCACGCGCGCGCCCGCGCGCTCCAGCAGCCGGCTGGCCGCGTGGGCGGTGCCCCCGGTGGCGATGACGTCGTCCACCAGCAGCACCCGGCGGCCTTCCAGCAGCGGCCAGTCGAGCGGGTCCAGCACCAGCGCCTGGCGCCCCGCGGTGGTGATGCTCACCGCCTCCTCCACCAGGGGCTCGCGCGGCCGGCGGGGCATGTAGTTCTTGAGGCCCTTGCGGAGCACCACGTAGCGATCCTGGCCGAAGCACTCCGCCACCACCTGCACCATGCCCACCGCCTTCGACTCCGAGCACACCACCACGTCGAAGACCTCGTCGAGCGCGATGCCGTCGTCCATCAACCGGCGATAGAGCAGGTCCCCACAGGCCTGGTTGAGCCGGCTCTGGCCGAGCAGGTTGAACGAGGCGATGTACTGCTGCGCTCCGTGCAGCCGGGTGATCGGGCGATCGGTGGTGAGCGCGCCCGAGCCGATGCGCAGCTCGCACCAGCCGATCACATCGCCGGGCGCACTCGCGCCCGCGGGCGCCCCGCGTGGATCCGCGGACTCCCAGCCCTGGGCCTGGGCAAGAGTGGCCGCGAGCCACCGCGCCGCGTCCATGTCGCCTCCGTCGAGCGTGGTGAGGCACTCGACTTGGGCCTGGCGCAGCCGCAGCCGGGCCTCGTCGTCGACCGCTCCGCGCGGCAGCACCGCGGCGGGCCGCTTGCCGCCCGCCTGGGCGAGCGCCTCCACCGCGGAGGCGGCATCTTCGTACGCGCCGACGACGACCGACACGATCGGGGGGCCTCTCAGAGCTCGCGGACGGCCCGGAGGACGTCGGCCGCGTGGCCGTCGACCTTGACGTGGTCCCAGCGGCGCGCGACCTTGCCGTCCGGGCCGATGCGGTAGGTCATGCGGGCCAGGCCCATGTACGTCCGACCGTAGAGACTCTTCTTCTGCCACACGCCGTACTTGTCGGCCACCTCGTGCTCCGGGTCGGCGAGCAGCGGGAAGTTCAGGTCGTGCTTGCGCGCGAAGCGCGCCTTGCTGGCGGTGTCGAGCACGCTCACCCCGAGCACCGCGGCGCGGCCCTTGAAGTCCGGCCGCGCGTCGCGGAAGGCGCACGCCTCCCGTGTGCAGCCCGGGGTGTCGTCCTTCGGGTAGGAGTAGAGGATCAGCGGCCGGCCCGCGTAATCTCGCAGCCGGTGGATCCTGCCGTCCTGATCGGGCAGCGCGAAGGCGGGGGCCTTGCGTCCCGGCTCGACGAGGGGCACCGAAAGCCTCCTGGGTAGGTGATGGGCGCCCGGCCGCGCGCCGGCGCCCATCCTACTCCCGGCCGGGGGGAGACGCTACCGCCCCGAAAGCCGGCGACCGATGCGCTTCTCCACCACGTGGGTGACCGCCGAGAAGTCCTCCCGCCCCCACCCGCTGTCGACCGCCTCGTCGTAGGTGCGCTTCGTCTCTTCCAGCATCGGCGCCGGCACCTGGACCGATCGGGCCAGGGCGAGCGCGAGCATCGCGTCCTTGCGCATCAGCTCGAGCATGAACGTGGGTGAAAACTCGCCGTCGAAGATCCGCTTGGCCCGCCGGTCGAAGTAGGTGCCGTAGGCCATGCCGCCGCCGCTGCGCACCACGTCGTAGAACGTGCCCGGGTCCACGCCGGACTGCACGCACACCGCGAGCGCCTCCGCGACCGCCACCGAGGTCACCGCGGCCAGGCCGTTGTGGATGAGCTTGACCCGGTTGGCCATGCTGGAGCCGCCCACGTACATGTGCATCTTGCCCATGATCTCGAGGTACGGCGCGATCGCGGGGAGGCGGCCGGCCTCGCCGCCCACGATGAAGAAGATCTGCCCGTCCACCGCCTGGGGCTGTGAGCCCAGCATGGGCGTGTCCATGTGATCGACGCCCCGCTCCTTGAGGGCCCCGTGCAGCGCGGTGGTCACTTCCGGGCTCACCGTCGAGCAGTCGCACGTCACGAGCCCCCGACGCGCCGCGGACGCGACGCCGCCCGCGCCCAGATAGACCTCGCGCACGATCGCGTCGTTGGGCAGGCAGGTGAAGAGCACCACGCACTGGGCCGCCGCGTCCGCCACCGACGCGGCCACCGTCGCGCCGGGGAGCCGCGCGGCCGCGGCCTGCGCCGCGGGACTCGCGTCGTAGGCCACCACGGTCACGCCGCCCTTGGCCAGGTTGGTGGCCATTGGCAGCCCCATCGTGCCCAGCCCGATGAATCCGACTCGCTCGCTCATGGTCGCTCCTCGACTCGATGTGACGCTAGATGACCGCCGCGGTGGCCCGCACCGGATGGCGGGCGCCGGACACGAGCAGGGCCAGGCCCTCCCCGGTGTCCAGCAGGAATGGAGCGAGCTGCTGCAGCGCCACCCGGCCGAAGCGCGCCCGGAACAACCCGCCGCGGACGCGGCAGAAGAGCAGGTCGCGCTCGGCCTCGAGCGTACGCGGATCGAGCGGCTCGCGATAGTCGCCCACGAAGTGGAGCTCCACCGCCCGGAGGGTTGTGTCCTCCACGGTGAGGCGAAGGCGCTGGACCACGAAGGGCGTGTCGACGGCCTCGAACCAGTTCCGCTCGCCCTGGCAGAGGACGAGGCAGCCGCCGGCCTCGGTCCGGGTCATGGCCCGCAGGAAGAAGCGCAGCACCGCGGGGTCGACGATCTCGGTGCCGTCGTGGAAGACGCGCCCGTCGCGATCCACCCGGTAGTGGTACTCGCGGACCGACCCCGTCATCGCGCCCCGACCACCGGCACCGACGGTTGGCGATCGACGCGGCGGGCGAGGAGCGCCCGCGCATCGGCAGGCCGCCCCGCGCGCAGGTAGGCCGCCAGCAGCGTGTGCTCGAACAGGTCGCGCTGGGCCCAGCTTCCGCCCACCCGAACGAGCTGGTCGAGCACCGGGGCGAGCCCCGCGATCGTCTCGTCGTAGCGCCCGGCCGCGAACGCGCCCATCGCGGCGGCCACCGCGGGCGTCACCGGACCGGACGGCGCCCGGCCCTCCGCGTCCGCCTCCCGCAGCCGGGCGATCCAGCGCTCGAGCCCGGCGGAGTCGCCCGCCGCGGCCAGGGCCACCGCGCAGTGCGCGTCGAGGAACGCGAGCCCGGGAGCCGGGAACGTGTCGCCCGCGTGCCGGGCCACCGCGCGCCAGGCCTCCGGCGCCGGGGGGGCGCCCGCGAGCTCGCTCCGCCAGAGCAGCGACGCCGAGTCCACCACCGTTGAGAACGGGGAGCACATCGAGCGGCCGGGGGCGATGCTCGACTCGTAGATCGCGAGCGCGGCGTCCAGGCGGCCGCGGCCCAGCTCGAAGAGGGCCCGGTGCCAGGAGAGGTGACAGTGCAAAGCCGCCTCCCGCGGATAGTCGGGGATCCAGCCCTCGACGAACCGAGCTCCGCTCTCGTCGTCCCCCCGCTCGTAGAGCACGTGGGCCCACGCGTGCGCGGCGTGGGCGTTGCGCGCCTCGAGCGCGAGCGAGCGCTCGATCAGCGGCGCCCCCGCCTTCCAGCCGAGGGCCTCGGTGCGCGCGAAGCCGTGCGCGCCCAGGAACCACCAGTCCTCCCGGTAGGCGGGCGCGAGCCCGTCGAGCAGCGCCAGCATGTCCTCGTTGCGCTCCTGCCGGCCGCTCACACCGATGAGCCCGTAGATGCCGTTGGCCGCGGCGAGGGCCACCACGTCGCGCGGGAACTCGGCCAGGTGCTCGCGGATCAGGGCGAGCGCGCGGTCGCCCGGGCCGGTCGCGGCGGCGGCCAGGGCCTCGACGTGCCGCCGCTCGCGCCGCTCGAGCCCACCCGCGCGCGCCAGTGCCGCCGCCGCCGCGGCCCGCCCCTCGGGGCCGCGACCGGCGACCAGCAGGCTCCGCGACCGGCCGATGTGGGCCAGCGCGAAGCCGGGATCGGCGGCGAGCGCGCGATCGAATCCCTCGAGCGCCCCCTCGCGCGCGGCGAGCAGCCGATCCACCGCCTCGACGTACACGGCGGCCGTGGGGGGCGTCGTCGTGAGCGACAGACCGTAGCGATCGTTCGGCATCCCGTCGGCTCAGAAGGCGGCCAGGGCTTCGTAGTCGTTGAAGCCGTAGACGAGCCTCGGGCCCTGGTCGAAATAGGCCTGGGCCCGTGGCGACGTGGTGGTGATGGCGCGATGAGAGGCTCCGCGGAGGGGCATGGAATGCCCCGAGCGTATCCTCTCGAGGGGCCGGCAGGCAACGGGAGCCGGCGGGCGCCAGCTCCCCGTCGCCCTAGAAGGCTAGGCGGGGATCGCGACGCGCTTCAGGATGTCGAGCTGGTCGAGGACCATCCCGGCTCCCCGGGCCACGCAGGTGAGCGGCTCCTCGGTGGCGCGGATCGACAGCCCCGTCTCCTGGTGGAGCAGGGCGTCGAAGCCGCGCAGGAGAGCGCCGCCGCCGGTGAGGACGATGCCGTTGTCGCTGATGTCGGCGGCCAGCTCGGGCGGCGTCTTCTCGAGGCAGGCCCGGACCGCGGTCACGATGTCCGCCACCGGCTCGCGCATCGCCTCGCGCACCTCGAGGGCGGTGACCACCACCGTCTTGGGCAGGCCGTCGAGCAGGTCCCGGCCCTGGACTTCCATCCCCTCGTTGTCGTCGCCCTTGGGATAGGCCGAGCCCAGCTTGATCTTCGCGTCCTCGGCCCGCCGCTCGCCGATGAGCAGGTCGTAGCTGCGGCGCAGGAACTGGATGATCGACTGGTTCATGTCGTCGCCCGCGATACGCAGCGACTCGGAGTACACCACCCCGCAGAGCGACATCACCGCGACCTCGGTGGTGCCGCCGCCGATGTCCACGATCATGCTCGCACCGGGCTCGGCCACCGGCAGGCCGGCGCCGAGGGCGGCGGCCATGGAGGCCTGGATCAGGTAGACCTCGCGGGCCCCCGCCTGGCGGGCGGCGTCCCGGACCGCGCGGCGCTCCACCTGGGTGATGCCGGAGGGAGTGACGATCACCAGGCGCGGCTGCACCAGGCTCCAGCGGCGGCGGGTCTTGCTGATGAAGTACCGGAACATCTTCTGGGTGCGATCGAAGTCGGCGATGACGCCGTGGCGGAGCGGCCGGACGACCTGGACCGAGCCCGGGGCCCGGCCGAGCATCGCCTTGGCCTCGTTGCCGACCGCCTGAACCGCGCCGCTCATGTCGACCGCGACGACCGAAGGCTCGTCCAGAACGACGCCCTGTCCCCGGACGAAGAGCCGGGTGTTGGATGTGCCCAGGTCCACCGCCAGGTCGCTCGAGAAGATCCGCCCAAGTTCGCCAAGATTCATGTGCTCGTGGCCCTCCCGCCGCGCAGCAAGAATTCAAGAAGCGGACCACGATTGCCGCCAATAGAATTAGTAGTTTACGAGGTGATTCCGACCGAGCGGTGACGGTGCCTGTCAGTCCTTGCCGCTCATCTCGGCAGTGACTCGCCGGCGATCAATGGCGCTATGATGCCGCTGCATCGCCCCGGTCGGTTCCCTCATCTCAAGCACGGGAGGACAGAGAGGACATGAGCAACGAAGCCCCCTGGCTGCTGCATCTGGACGAGAAAACCTACGACGAGGCGCTCGTGGCCGCCGAAGGCGTGATGATGGTGGACTTCTGGGCGGAGTGGTGCGGCCCATGCCGGGCCGTCGGCCCCATTCTCGAAGATCTGGCCCGCACCTCGGGTGGCACCGTGACGCTGGCGAAGGTGAACGTGGATGAGAACCCGGGCCTGGCCGCTCGGTACGGCATCCGGTCGATCCCGACCATCCTGTTCGTGAAGGACGGCAAGGTCCAGGATCAGCTCATCGGAGCCGTGCCGAAGCCGCAGATCCAGGCCAAGCTGAAAGCCGCTTCCAGCAAGTAGTCTCCGGGCAGCCGGCCGGCGTTCGCGCCGGGCCGGCTGCCGCCGCTTGCTTCCATTTCCTCACCTGATCGCCCGTGCTAGGCTCCGCCCCATGTCCCGCGTGATCACGGTCGGTGCCGCCCAGCTCGGCCCGATCGCCCGCCGCGAGAGCCGGTCCGACGTGGTCAAGCGGCTCGTGAATCTGCTCGGCCAGGCCCACGCCCGCGGCTGCGACCTCGTGGTCTTCCCGGAGCTGGCGCTCACCACCTTCTTCCCCCGCTGGTGGATGGAGGACCAGGCCGAGATCGACGCGTTCTTCGAGCGCGAGATGCCCGGCCCCGAGACCCGGCCGCTCTGGGACGAGGCGGCGCGACTCGGTTTGGCCTTCTGCCTGGGTTACGCCGAGCTCTGCCGGGAGGGGGGCGCGCTGCGCCGGTACAACACCTCGATCCTGGTGGACCGCGGCGGGCGCCTCGTGGGCAAGTACCGCAAGGTGCACCTGCCGGGCCACGCGCGGCACGAGCCGTGGCGGCCCTTCCAGCACCTCGAGAAGCGCTACTTCGACGTGGGCAACCTGGGCTTTCCGGTCTGGCGGGCACTGGGCGGCGTGCTCGGCATGTGCATCTGCAACGATCGCCGATGGCCCGAGACGTACCGCGTGATGGGGCTGCGGGGCGTGGAGATGATCCTGCTCGGCTACAACACCCCGGTGCACAATCCGCCCGCGCCCGAGCACGACCTGCTCGGGCCCTTCCACAACCACCTGGTGATGCAGGCGGGAGCCTACCAGAACGGCACGTGGGTGGTCGGAGTGGCCAAGTGCGGCAAGGAAGAGGGCTGCGACATGATCGGCCAGAGTGCGATCATCGCCCCCTCGGGCGAGATCGTGGCCGTCGCCGCGACGCTCGGCGACGAGCTCGTGACCGCGCGGTGCGACCTCGACCTCACGCGCTCGTTCAAGGAGACGATCTTCAACTTCGCGCTCCACCGCCGGCCGGAGCACTACCGGCTGATCGTCGAGCGCACCGGCGCGGAGCCGCCGCCCGTCTGATGGACGATCTCTACTTCGAGGACTTCACGCCCGGCCGGGAATTCCGGACCGACGGCGTGACCGTCACCGAGAGCCAGATCCTCGACTTCGCGCTCGCCTTCGACCCGCAGCCGTTCCACCTCGACGCAGAGGCCGCGAAGGGCACGATCTTCGGGGGACTCATTGCGAGCGGGTTCCACACCATGGCGCTGACCTTCCGCCTCTTTGCGCAGACCCGCGCGCTCGTGGCGTGCAGCCTGGGCTCGCCGGGGGTGGACGAGCTGCGCTGGCTCCGGCCGGTGCGGCCCGGGGACACGCTGCGGGCCACCGTGCAAGTCGTGGAGCAGCGCCCGTCCGCCTCCAAGCCCGACCGGGGGATCGTACGTCTGCACTGGACGGCGGTGAACCAGCGCAGCGAGCCGGTGCTCACCATGGTGAGCATGCAGCTCCTGAAGCGCCGCGCGGCGGCGCCGGTCTAGCTCAGTCGGCGCAGACCAGTACCGCCGAGGCGAGAGCGTGCAGCTCGCCGCTCTCGGAGAAGATCGCGGAGGCGCCCAGCAGCGTCCGGCCCTCCGCCGCGAACGGCCAGCCCATCACGATCCACCGCGCACCCACCGGCAGGGGGCGGATCACGCTCGCGGTGAGCTGGCTCAGCGTGACCTTGCGGCGGCCGAAGACCTCCAGCAGCGCGAATCCGGTCGGGCAATCGAGCGCGGCCCAGACGAACTCGGGACGCACGGTCCCGTGCTTGTCGAAGAGGGTCGGATCGGGAGCCCACGGCGCCGCGACGAGACGCCGGCCGGGGACGGGCCCGGGATAGATCGCGAGCCCATCACCCCACTGGCGGGCGGGGCCGCAGACGAAGCAGCCCGGCGCCGAGTGCTCGGTGAACCCGAGGTAGCGCTCGGACGCCCATTCGGCCTCTGCGTAGGTCACCGGCGCGGGCGGCTCGAGCTGGAGCGCGGCCGGGCTCGCATGCGCCAAGGTCCCCACGCCATCCGTCAGGACGAGGGCTCCGTCGGAGAGGCGCTCGATCCCGAGGGCACGATCCACCGGAACCGGCTGCTCGAGGCTCACCCGCGAGGGCCCGTCCATCAGCCGGCCCAGAAGTCCCGCGATGTAGCCACCGCTGGCGGTGTTCGGGGAGCTGCAGAACCGGCTCTTCACGGTAACGGCTCTGCCCTCGGCGGTCTCCGTGTCCATGGCGTCCTCCTTTGGTGGGCCGGTGACCGCATACCCGGTGCCACGGTCAACCACTCAGCAAATCAAGTACTTCCATGGCCGGTTCGGGCGCTTCGCCCTGGCAGGTGGGCGAATATCCGCCGGTCAATCGTGATCAATAAATATCCGGTTGATCCGTGGGACCATTGGACGTGCGCTACCACTTCTCGGGCATCGCGGGGGTCGGGATGAACCCGCTCGCCCAGCTCATGCGGTCCCGCGGTCACGCCGTCCAGGGCTCCGACCGCTCCTTCGACCAGGGCAAGAACCTCGACGTGGCCGACCGGCTCACCGAGCTCGGCATCGTGGTCAAGCCGCAGGACGGCTCCGCGGTGAGCCCGAATCTCGACCGCTTCGTCTATTCCACCGCGGTGGAGGCCGAGACGCCGGAGGTACGCGCGGCGCGCTCGTACGGCATCGAGCGCGTGCCCCGGCCCGCGCTGCTGGCCGAGGTGGTGGACGCGGGGCGCCCCGGCGTGGCCATCGCCGGCACGAGCGGCAAGAGCACCATCACCGGCATGGTGGGCTGGCTCACCCGGGAGGCGGGCCTGGCCGCGACGGTGCTGGGCGGCGCCGCGCTCGCTGGCGAGGGCGGGGCGGGCTGCTTCCTGCCCGGCGCGGCCGACGGCCCGGTGGCCGCGGAGGCCTGCGAGTCCGACGGCACGCTCACCGGCTATCACGCCGCGCTCGGGCTGATCCACAACATCAGCCGGGACCACGGCGAGGTGGAGGCGCTCCTGCCCCAGTTCGAGACCTTCGCCAAGCGCTGCGGGCGGCTGCTCGTCAACGCGGCCTCGCCGGAAGCGGCCGAGGTCGGCCGCGGGGTGGGCGCGCGCACCTACGGAGTCGACCCCGGTGCGGACGCTCGCCTCGAGGTCACGAGCGTCGGGCCGCATCGCGCATCCGGGGTGCTCCACGTCCCGGGCGGGTCGCTCGGGCTGGAGGTGCCGCAGCCTGGTCGCCACAACCTGGAGAACGCGGCCGCCGCCGCGCTCATCGCGCTGGAGCTCGGGTTCGCGCCCGCCACGGTGGCCGCGCTCCTCGCGCGCTTCCCGGGGGTCGCCCGCCGCTTCGAGGTGATCGCGGTCACCGCGGGCGGCATCCGGGTGGTGGACGACTACGCCCACAATGGCGAGAAGCTCCGCGCCGCGATCACCACCGCGCAGTCCGGGGCGGCCCGGGTGCTCGCCGTCTTCCAGCCGCACGGCTTCGGGCCGGCGCGCTTCCTGCGCCCCGAGCTGCGCGAGATGATGCCGCGCCTGCTGCGGCCTCAGGACCGCCTCTGCTACGCGGAGATCTTCTACGCGGGCGGCACCGTCGCCCGCGACGTGTCGAGCCGCATGCTCGCGGAGGACCTCCCGGCCGCTATGCACTGCGGCTACGCGCCCGACCATCGCGCGGTCGTCGACTGGCTCCGCGCCCAGGCTCGGTCCGAGGACACCGTGCTCATCATGGGCGCGCGCGATCCCGAGCTGCCGGCCTTGGCCCGGGCCGCGGCCTCCGCGCTGCCGTAGCCCGCTCCGCCCCCCGCCTTCCGCTCGCCACCGTCGACCTCGAGAAGGGCCGTGAATTCGCGCAGATCACCGACCGGAGCTATCCCGGCCGCTGGCTGGTCCTCTTCTCCTGGCCGATGGACTTCACCTTCGTCTGCCCGACCGAGATCGCCGAGTTCGGCAAGCGGAACGGCGATTTCCTGGACCGCGACACGCAGGTGCTGGGCATGAGCACCGACACCCACTTCGTCCACCTCGCGTGGCGGCGCGACCACGCCGACCTCAAGAGCCTGCCGTTCCCGATGCTGGCCCACACCAAGCGCGAGCTGTCGACCGCGCTCGGCACCCTGCATCGGGGCGAGGGCGTGCCCCTCCGGGCGACCTTCATCGTGGATCCCCAGGGCGTGATCCGCTGGGCCAGCGTCAACGACCTCTCGGTGGGCCGCAACGTCGACGAGGTGCTGCGGGCGCTGGACGCGCTGCAGACCGGCGAGCTGTGCCCGTGCAACTGGAAGGCGGGCGAGCCAACGCTCCCGGTGGCCTGACGTGGACGCGCTCGAGCAGCTGCGCGCTACTACCGCTTCCGCCACATGGTGGGCAAGCCGGTCTACGGCGAGAAGCCGGCCGGCCTCCGAATGAACCGCCTGATGCAGCCGGCCACCAACCGGACCGACTTCGAGCTGATGGCCCTCGCGGTGAGCGCGATCAACGGGTGCGAGATGTGTGTGCGCGCCCACGAGAAGACGGTGACGGAGGGCGGGCTCACCCCGGATCACGTCAACGACGCGGTGCGGATCGCCGCGACGGTCTACGCGGCGCCGGTGGCGCTCGAGGCGGGGGAGTCCGGAGCGGGCGACCCGGCCGTGATCGAGGTGGCGGTCCAGGGCGCATAGCGCGGGTCGGGGCCGTCGCGCCCGGTCGCGCTCAGCGGATCGGGCGGGACGGCTCCGTTTCCTGCACGAGGCGCAGCGAGCGCTCCGCTTCCTCGAGGGCCCGGCGCGCGTGGGTAAGCGCCAGCAGCGGGAAGTAGTTCCGGTAGAGCGTGTAGCGCAGGTAGAACACGTTGGGGAAGCCGGTCCCGGTGGCGAGCGACTCGTCCCACGTGCCGTCGGCCTTCTGCGTGTCGACCAGGTGCCGCACCCCGCGCGCCAGCGCCTCGGTCTCGCCCTGTCCGGCCGCCACGAGGCCGAGCAGCGCCCACGCGGTCTGCGACGGCGTGCTCGGCGCGGGCACGAACCGGCCCTCGTTGTAGCTCGCGCAGCTCTCGCCCCACCCGCCGTCCTCGTTCTGCACCGAGACGATCCACTTGCCCGCCTTCCACATCGCCTTGGAGGCGCCAGGATCCTGGGCGACCCGCAGGCCGCGCAGGGCCAGGAAAGTCCCGTAGAGGTAGTTCACGCCCCAGCGGCCGTACCAGCTCCCGTCGCGCTCCTGGGTCTCCAGCAGGAAGCCCACGCCACGCTCGATCGGCGGGTCCGACAGCTTGAAGCCCCTCCGGCAGAGCGCCTCGAGCACCCGTCCGGTGATGTCCGGGCACGACGGGTCGAGCATCGCGTTGTGATCCGCGAAGGGGACGCGGTTGAGGAAGGCCCAGTTGTTGTCGGCGTCGAAGGCGGCCCAGCCGCCGTCGCTCGACTGCATGCCCACGAGCCAGGCGATCGCCCGGCGCTCGCAGCGCTCCTGGGCCGCCGCGTCGGAGGCGCTCGCGTGCTGCAGCGCGAGCAGCACCATCGCGGTGTCGTCGATGTCCGGGTAGTGCTCGTTGGCGAACTCGAACGCCCAGCCCGACGGCTCCAGGTCGGGCCGCTTCACCGACCAGTCCCCGCGGCGACGGATCTCCCGCGCGATGAGCCAGTCTGCGGCCCGGCGCATTGGCGCGGGCGCGACCGCGCCCATCTCCCCGAGCGCGAACATCGCGATCCCGGTGTCCCACACCGGCGAGACACAGGGCTGGAAGTAGAAGGTGTCGGGGGTCTCGGTCAGCAGGCCCTCGAACTGTCGAATGCCCTCGATGAGATCGGGATGGTCGCGCGGATACCCGAGCGCGTCGAGCGCCATGACGAGGTACATCATGGAGGGAAAGATCGCCCCGAGGCCGTCGCTGTTGCGGGTGTGATCGAGGACCCACTTCTCGGCCTCGCGGATGGCCGGCTTCCGGATCATCTCGGGGCCGCGGCTCTCCCACACCTTGAGGGCCACGTCGAGTTGGCGGAAGAGCGCGGAGAGGCGATCGCGCTTCGGCAGCTTGAAGGTCTTGCCGGGCACCATCAGCTCGTCGAGATTGAAGCCGGCCGGCACCGGCCGGGTGTCGGTCTTGGCCTGGATGATCGAGAGCGGCATCACGATCGCGCGCGTCCACGACGACATCTCGTAGATCAGGCCGCCCGGCACCAAAGCTAGCTCCACCGGGATGGTCGGCACGTGCCGCTTCGGATAGAGGCCGAAGAGGCTCAGGTTGATGCGGACGTAGCTGTTGGCCTCCTGGATTCCGCCGAGCCCGAGGATGGTGTCGCGCGCCCGCCGCAGCGGCTCGCTCGTGACGTCGAGCCCCGAGAGGCGGAGGGCCACGTACGCCTTGATCGTCGCGTTGACGTCGGCGGGCCCGTCCGGATAGATGTCGAAGCCGCCGTCGCGCCGCTGTCGGTCGAGGATGGCCCGACGCGCCCGGAGGATCCGCTCCCACGTGGGCGGCTTCCACTCGCCGTCCCACGGGGGGTGGAGCCAGAGCTGCAGCAGCACGTAGTCGGACTCGAGGGTGGAGTCGGCCAGCAGGTCCCCCACCCAGTAGCCCTCGGGATACTGACGGGCCAGCAGCGCGGGCGCCGCGCGCGAGCACGCCAGCGCGGCGGCCTCGGCGAGGGCGGCGCGACTCTCGCTGGCCACCTCCGACTGGTAGCTCGTGCGCGCCTGGAGGGGCTCGAACCATGACGACGGCATGACGCCCAGTCTACACGAAGGGGGCCCCCAACCACCCCCTCTAGGGCACCTCCCCCATGCGGGTCATCGGCGAGGTGATGGTGAGCCCGCCGTCGATCACGATGCACTGCCCGGTGACGAAAGAGGCTGCATCGGAAGCTAGATAGCCCACCAGGGCCGCCACGTCCTCGGGGGTTCCGTGCCGGCGCACCGGCGTCGCCTCCCGGAGCCGGGCGGTGGCCCGCTCGTAGTCGAGCCCGAGCCCCTCCGTCACGTAGTAGGTGGACGAGTCGGTCCGGATGAAGCCCGGCGTGACCGCGTTCACCGTGACGCCGAGCGGGCCCAGCTCGAACGCGAGCCCGCGGACGAGACCCTCCGCCGCCGCCTTGGCCGCGCCCAGCACGCTGTGGCCGCCCATGGCCTGGAAGCTGTCGATCCCCGAGACCAGCACGATGCGGCCCGGCCGGCCCGCCATGAGCGGCACCACCGCCTGGGTCATCGCGACGAAGGCGTCCACCGTGATCGCGAAGGTGCGCCGCACGTTGTGGGACTTCTGCTCGAGCACCGGGCGGAAGGCGGTGGCGGCCGCGTTCGCCACCAGCACGTCCACCCGGCCGAAGGCGGCCCCGATGCGCTCGAAGGCTGGCCCTACCTGCTCGGGCTCGGCCAGCTCGAGCCGCTCGGCGCGGGCGCGCCGGCCGGTGGCCTCGAGCGCGGCCACCGTCTCCGCGGCCGCCGCGTCGTTGCGCCGGTAGGTGATCACGCAGTCGGCGCCCTCTTGGGCCAGGTGGAGCGCGATGGCGCGGCCGATGCCGCGCGAGCCGCCGGTGACGACCGCGACCCGCCCCGCGAGCGGGCCGCTCACGCCTCGCCCCGCGCGCCGAGGCGCCGGAGGATCGCCTCGGCCTCCTCCACGATCGACGCCATCACCTGGCCGGCCGGGGCACGTCGCGGACCAGCCCGGCCGACTGCCCGGCCGCCGCGCTGCCGTGCTCCACGTCGCCCTGCTCGCGCGCCCGGATCGAGGCGGGCTTGCCCACCCGCTCGTACTGGATCGGGAACGGCTCGATCTCGGCCTGCCGGCTCTCCCACTCGCGGGTGAACGCATTGCGGATCTGGCGGTTGGGCTTGCCGGATACCGCGCGGGTCACCACCGTGCCTTCCTCGTCGATGGCCGCGATCTTCCGCTTGTAGTTGTCGTGGCCGTGCGCCTCGGGGGTGGCGATGAAGCGCGTGCCCATCCAG
>DATGBR010000320.1:0-11498 GCA_035312605.1 Candidatus Methylomirabilota bacterium | reverse complement strand
CCCCCATCGCGGCGCCCAGCATGGTCGCGGAGAGGCCGACCGGGCCCTGGCCGAACACGGCCAGGGTGTCGCGCCCGGAGACGTCCAGGCGCTTCAGCGCGCCGTAGGCGGTGCCCGTCCCGCAGGAGACGGCGGCGCCCTCCTCGAAGCTGAGCTCGTCGGGCAGCGGCACGTTGGTGCGGGCCGGTACCTTCATGTAGCGCGCGTGGGCGCCGTCGCCGGTGACGCCGAACACGGTGATGCCGCTCGGGCAGAGCTGCGACCAGCCGACCCGGCAGTGCTTGCAGCGCCCGCAGCCGGTGTAGTGGTGGTTCATCACCCGCTGGCCCACGCGGGCCTCGGTCTCGCTGACCCCGAGCCCCACCGCCGCGATGACCCCGCAGGGCTCGTGCCCGGCGATGACCTGCTTGCCGCTGCCGCCGAGGCCGAGGGAGGCGGCCTCGTTGCCGGCCGCGCGATAGAACTTCAGATCGCTCCCGCACATGCCGGAGGCCTTGATCTCGAGCACGACCTCGCCGGGGCCGGGGGTGGGGTCGGGGAACTCCCGTATCTCGAGCTGGCGATTTCCCGTGAACACGATGCCTCGCATGGACGCCTCCCCCCGACTGCCGTTGTCGTTCGAACCCGGTGTAGTGTAAAAGATGTGGTGGCTCTGGGCCAGACGCACGCACCGCTCACCATCACGGGAGGCATTCGATGTCCCGGCTCGCTCTGACCCTCGCGCTGTCGGCGGCGCTCGGCGTCGCGGCGTGCGGGCCGCCGCGGGTCGAGCCCCGCACCACCATCGTGGGTGGCGGGCCCCGCGTGCTCTTCGAGGACGACCTGCGCGCCCCCCGCAACTGGCCGGCGGCCATCGGCTCCATCTGCAAGGCCTCCTATGGCGACGGCGGCTACATCGTGGAGAACATCGCGGCGGCCGCTCCGTGCCTGATCGGTCCGGTGCAGCCCGCGGTCTTCCCGGCCTCCGTGCGCATCGAGGTCTCGGCCCGTCAGCGCAAGGGCACGCGCGAGGGCGCTTTCGGGCTGATGTTCGCGAGCCGCGGCGCAGGCGAGGGACGCACCTTCGCCACCCTCGGGCTCACCGCCAACGGGACCTACCGGGTGGCGAGCTGGACCGGCAAGTGGGCCTACCCGGTGCCGCCCACCGCCACCCGCAGCGTCAAGACCGAGTACGGCGCGCTGAATACCCTGGCGGTGGAGCTGCGCGACAAGAGCATCGTGTCGTACGTCAACGGGCGCCCGGTCGCCACCGCCGAGCTGCCCACCGAGGCCTCCGGCACGCTGGCGCTCTACGTGGACCAGCGGGGCATGGAGGTGGTGTTCAGTCAGCTCCGCGTGGTCGAGCTGTTGCCGCTGCGCTGATCTCCGGTCAGGCGCTCGCGCGCGTGAGCGCCAGCTCGATGTGCTCGGGGGCGGGCTTGCGGGTGCCCGCGTCGACCTCGCGCATCAGCGTCACCACCGCGGCCGAGACCGGAGTCGGCACGCCCAGCTCGCGGCCCTTGTCGACCACGCGGCCGTTCATGAAGTCGATCTCGCTCCGGCGGCCCTTGATCACGTCCTGGGCCATCGACGCGCGCCAGTTGCGGCCCGACCCTTCCTTCGGCTTGAGCCCGGCGTCGAGCTCGGCGTAGACGTCGGGGCGGCCGGCCTGGGCCCATTGCTCGGCCTCGCGGCCGTTGAACTTGGGGATGCGGTAGCCTTGCTTGAGGCCGACCGCGGCCGACTCCTGCGCGATGCGGATGGTGATCTCGCGCCCGCGCGCCTGCTCCGCGATCTCCTTGCTGCCGAGCCCGGTCATGGCCTGCACCGGGTTGCCCATGCAGTTGGCGCAGAGCTTGGACCAGCGCTCGCCCCACAGGTTGTCGGTGGGCCGCGCGCCGTCGACCACGCTCATGATGTCGGCCAGCTCGGTGACCCGCTCGGTGATGCGCCCGTTGTGCTCGCCCGCGCGGAAGACGTCGTGGCCGGCGCCCTGGCCCTTCTCCATGCCGCGCTCGACCTCGCCCGCCTTCCAGAGCGCGACCCCGATCTTGGACATGATGAGCCCGACCGAGCGCTCCGCCCCCGCGATCGAGGCCACGATCGGATCGTTCCAGCAGTTCTGGGCCGACACCACGTAGCCCTCCGGCTTGAGGTGGGGCAGGGCCATCCAGGTGGCCCACGCAGTGTCGTAGGCCTTCATCGCGATGAACGCGATGTCGAAGTCGGCGCCGAGGCGCTGCAGCTCGTGGACGTGCAGCGCGGTGGGCTGCGCCTCGAAGGGATCGTGGGGGCCGGTCACCGAGATCCCGCGGCGGCGCACCATCTCGACCTGCTCGGGCCACGGGTCCACCAGGGTCACGTCGTGGCCGGCCCGCGCGAGGAACGAGCCCAGGTAACTGCCGATCGCGCCGGCGCCGATGAAGAGCATTCGCTTGGCCATCTGGAGGTCCTCCCAGGCCGGGATCTTAGCGCCGCGCCGGGCCGTTGCCAAGCCGAGGTGGTTGGGGCAAGATGCGGAGCATTTCACTATCCCGGAGGAGGCCCGCATGTCGAGACGCCGCGCGTGGGGAATGGGGTTGGGGTTGGTGGCCGTGCTGCTGGTATCCGTCGCGGTCGCGGCGCCGCCGAAGGACGCGATGGTGATCGGCCTCCTCGCGGAGCCGGTGACCATGGACCCGCCCCAGATCACCGACCTGAACTCGACGCGCGTCATCAAGCGCATGTTCGAGGGGCTCACCGCCCAGGAGCTGGGGACCTACAAGATCATCCCGGGCCTCGCCCAGTCCTGGGACATCTCGAAGGACGGGCTGACCTACACCTTCCACCTCCGCCCCAACGTGACGTTCCACGACGGCACCCCGCTCACCGCGGAGGCGGTGAAGTTCTGCTTCGACCGCCAGATGAACGAGCAGGGGCCGTTCTACGCGACCGGCACCTACCCGTACGTGAAAGGGTTCCTCGGCAACGTGGCGGGGGTGGAGGTGGTGAACCCGGCCACCGTGCAGATCCGGCTCAAGGCCCCGCTGACCCCGTTCCTGCAATACCTGGCTCATCACTCGCTGTATGTCTACAGCCCCGAGGCGCTCAAGAAGTGGGGCAAGGACGTGGTGAAGCACCCGGTGGGCACCGGGCCCTTCAAGCTCGAGACGTGGGAGCCGGGGGTGCGGGTCGTTCTCTCGCGCAACGATCAGTACTGGGGCGGCGCGCCGAAGGTCCGCCAGGCGATCTACGTGCCGATCATCGAGGCGCAGGCGCGCCTCTCGGCGATCAAGACCGGCGAGATCGATCTCACCATGGACGTGCCGCCGGATAGCCTCCAGGATCTCAGAAAAGATCCCGACGTGGTGGTGGCCGAGACCAACTCCTCCGCGGTCTGGTACGTGGCGCTCAACACCCGCCATCCCGCCCTGAAGGACAGGAGGGTGCGCCAGGCGCTCAACTACGCGGTGCACAAGGACGCGATCATCCGCGACATCCTGAAGGGCACCGCGATCGTGGCCACCACTCCGCTCTCGCCGGTGTACGGCGCTTACCACGAGGACAAGACCCAGCGGTATCCCTACGACCCGGAGAAGGCCAAGGCGCTCCTCAAGGAGGCCGGCTTCGCCAACGGGTTCGACGTGACGTTCTACGTGCCGGAGTCGGGCTCCGGCATGCAGTCGCCGGTCGAGATGGGCACCGTGATCCAGGCCAACCTGGCCGCGGTGGGCGTGCGCGCCAAGATCCAGACCATGGAGTGGGGCGCCTACCTCAAGAAGTACCTCGACGGACCCGACATGGCCGAGATGTCCTGGAACCCGTCCATCGGCGATCCCGACCACATGATGTACATGCTGCTCTCCTCCGACCGCTTCCCGCCCGCGTTCAACGCGGGCTTCTACCAGAATCCGCGGGTGGACGAATTGCTGCGGAAGGGCCGCACCACCATCGACGACAAGGAGCGCATCCCGCTCTACCGGGAGGCCCAGCGCCTCGTGATGGAGGACGCGCCGTGGATCTTCGTCGACCACGGCAAGCAGGTGATCGTGCACCGGAAGCGCGTACAGGGGTTCAAGCTCCACCCCAACTTCGATCTGGTGCTGACGCAGGTGTGGCTGCAGTAGGCGGGGCCGGCCTCCAGGGCTACCTCGTCCGACGCATCCTCCTCGCGCTGCCGGTCCTGGTCGGGGTCTCGCTGCTCGTCTTCGGGGTGATGCGCCTGGCCCCCGGCGACCCCGCCGCGATCATGCTCGGCGCCCAGGCCACCCGCGAGGACGTGGAGCGCCTGCGCCGCGACCTCGGCCTCGACCGGCCGGTGGCGGTGCAGTACGTCCAGTGGATGGGCCGGGTGCTGCAGGGCGATCTCGGCCGCTCGATCCCGCTCGGGCGCGAGGTGCTGCCCGAGGTACTGTTGCGCTTCAAGGCCACCGTGGTGCTGACCGGTGGTGCGCTGGTGATCGCGATCGCCCTCGGCCTCACCGCCGGCATCCTGTCCGCCACCCGGCAGTACTCCTGGCTCGACAAGCTCAGCATGGCGGTGGCGGTGACCGGGGTGAGCCTGCCGGTGTTCTGGACCGGGATCATGCTGATCCTGGTGTTCGCCCTGTCGCTCCGCTGGTTTCCTTCGGCGGGTATGGTGTCCCCATATGGAGGCGGGCTCCGCGACCTCCTCTGGCACCTGGTGCTGCCCGCGATCACCCTCGGGACCGCATCGGCGGCCGCGGTGGCGCGGCTCACCCGCTCGAGCGTGCTCGAGATCATCCGTCAGGACTACGTGCGTGCCGCGCGCGCCAAGGGCCTGGCCGAGCGCGCGGTGATCGCCCGGCACGTGCTGAAGAACGCGTTCAATCCGATCCTCACCGTGGTCGGGGTGCAGGTGGGCTACCTGCTGGGCGGCGCCATCCTGACCGAGACCGTCTTCTCGTGGCCGGGGCTCGGATCCATGATGGTGCGCGCCATCCAGGCGCGCGACTACCCGCTGGTCCAGGGCGGGGTGCTGCTGATCGCCACCACCTTCGTGGTGGTGAACCTGATCGTCGATCTGCTCTACGCGGTCTTCGATCCGCGCATCCGCTATGAGTAGCGTGATCCGGGTGAGCGGCGCGGGCACCACGCGGGCGCCGGGCGTGGCCACAAGGGGCCGGTCGAGCGTGGCCGAGGCGGCCCGCATGTTCCGCCGCAGCGGGAGCGCGCTGTTCGGCCTCGTGCTGGTGGTGGTGCTCGGGGCCGCCGCGGCGCTGGCGCCGCTGCTGGCTCCGCACGATCCCAATCTCATCGACACCGCGCGACGGCTGGCCCGGCCCCTCACGCCCGGCCACCCGCTCGGCACCGACGAGTTCGGCCGCGATCTGCTGAGTCGGCTGCTCTACGGCGCCCGCACCTCCCTGGTGGTCGGTCTGGCCGCTACCGCGCTCGCCGCGGTGGCGGGCTCGGGGTTTGGATTGCTGGCCGGCTTCGTGGGTCGCTGGGTGGACCAGCTCGTCATGCGCTCGATCGACACCCTGATGGCGTTCCCCTACTTCCTGCTCGCCATCGCGATCATCGCCACCCTCGGCCCCGGCCTCGTCAACGGCATGGTGGCGGTCGCCATCGTGAACATCCCGTTCTACGGCCGCATCGTGCGCGCCACCGTGCTGGCGGTGAAGCAGACCGAGTACGTGGAGGCGGCGCGGGCCCTCGGCGTCTCCGAGCTGCGCCTGTCGCTCACCCACGTGCTGCGCAACTGCCTGGCCCCGGTCATCGTGGCGGTCACCCTGAACGTGGGCGGGATGATCACCGCGCTGGCCGGGCTCTCGTTCCTGGGCCTGGGCGTCCAGCCGCCCACCTCCGACTGGGGCAGCATGCTCTCCAGCAGCCGGCAGTACATGAACGTGGCGCCCCACGTGGCCGCGCTGCCGGGGCTGGCGATCTTCCTCGCGGTGCTCGGCTTCAACCTGCTGGGCGACGGGCTCCGGGATGCGCTCGACCCGCGCCTCCGCTAGAATGCCCGGGCGATGAGCGAGCCCGAGACGATCCGCGCGCCCGAGGCGATTCGCCCGCCCGAGGCGATTCGCCCAGAGGTCGAGACTATGCTCGCGCTCGTGCGCGAGCGCTACGGCAGCCGGCTGAGCGCCGACGAGCTGGCCGGGGTGCGCACCGCCATCGAGGGGATCGTCCAGGCCGCGCACGCCCTCCGCGCGGTGCGCCTCAGCAACGCCGACGAGCCGGGCCAGCCCTTCGCGGCCTACCGGGCGGATCCGTGATGGCCGAAGAGGTCGTCTTCGTCCCGGTGCGCCGGCTGGGCGAGCTGATCCGCGAGCGACGGCTCTCGCCGGTGACCCTGGCTGAGACCTTCCTCGATCGGCTGGAGCGCCTGGGCCCGCGCTACAACGCGGTGGTCACGGTCACGCGGGCCCGCGCGCTCGAGCAGGCCCGCCGCGCGGAGGCCGAGATCGCGGCCGGCGGCTACCGCGGCCCGCTCCACGGCATCCCGTACGGGGCCAAGGACCTGCTCGCCACCTCGGGCGGCATCCCCACCACCTGGGGCGCAGCGCCGTTCAAGGATCGCGTGTTCGACTTCGACGCCACCGCGATCGTCAAGCTCGAGGCGGCGGGGGCGGTGCTCTGCGCCAAGCTCGCTATGGTGGAGCTGGCCGGCGGCATGGGCTATCGCCAGCCGAACGCGGCGTTCACCGGTCCCGGCGTCAACCCGTGGAGCCGCGACGCGTGGAGCGGCGGCTCGTCGAGCGGCTCGGGCTCGGCGGTGGCGGCGGGGCTCGTGCCCTTCGCGATCGGCTCGGAGACGTGGGGCTCGATCCTCTCGCCCGCGGGCAACTGCGGGGTCGCGGGCCTGCGGCCGACCTACGGGCGGGTGAGCCGTCACGGGGCGATGGCGCTCTGCTGGACGCTCGACAAGCTGGGCCCGCTCGCCCTCACCGCCGACGACTGCGGCCTGGTGCTCGAGGCGATCGCGGGTCGCGATCCGGCCGACCCGACCACCGTCGACCGCCCGTTCCGCCATGAGCCCGCGGGCCCGGCCGGGCGGCGCTTCCGGTTCGGGGTGCTCCGCGGGGCCACCGACGGCTGCGAGGAGGCGGTGCGCAAGAACTTCGAGCGGTCGCTCGGCGTGCTGCGGGAGATCGGCACCGTGGAGGAGGTCACGCTGCCGGACCTGCCCTACGACGACATCACCCGGACGATCCTCTTCGCGGAGGCGGCCAGCGCCTTCGAGGACCTGATCGAGAGCGGCGCGATCCGCGGGCTCACCGCGCCGGAGGACCGCTACACCGCCTACGCGCGCGACGCGATCCTGGCCAAGGACTACCTGAAGGCCCTGCGGCTCCGCCGGGTGATGGCGCGCGAGGCGGATCGCGTCCTCGCCCCGCTCCACGCGCTGGTGGCCCCCGGCCGCCCGTCGGAGGCGGTCCTCCTCGCGGGCGAGGTGCGCAGCGCCATCCGCGGCAGCGCGCGCGACGTGATGGGCGCGGTCGGCAACGGCGCGGGGCTGCCCGCGGCGGCGGTGCCGAACGGGCTCGGCGCGCGCGGGCTGCCCACCAGTCTGCAGTTCATGGGGCGGGCGTGGGAGGAGCCGACGGTCCTGGCCGCGGCGTGCGCCTACCAGTCGCGGACCAACTGGCACGATCGCCATCCCTCTGATCTGATCTAGCCGCGCACAACCGAAAGGGGGAGGGCCCGACGGGCCGCTCCCCCTTGGGGGGTCTTTTGCGCTTGCGGGTTACTTGGCCTGGCGGGTGCGCGCCTGGCGCTGGTCCTGGTGGAGATCCTGGACGTCCTCACCGCGATCCTGTTTGTCCTGGCGCAGGTCGCGAGCGTCCTGACGTCGATCCTTCAGATCCCCGCGAAGCGAGCCCCGGCTCTTCTGGTAGCTCTCGCGGGCGGCCTTGATGGCCGCGGGGTCGCCGGACTTGTAGGCCTCGCGCAGCTTCTGGCGGGACGCCTCGAGGTCCTTGCGGTCCCCCCGGACTTCCTGCGTGTCCTTGGCGATCTCCTTCCGGTCACCGCGGATCTCGCGGGAGTCCTGCCGGATCTCGCGCCGATCGCTCTTGGTTTCCTGTGCGGGTGCGGGGAGCGCGGAGAGGCCGGTCACGATCACGGTCGCGCACGCCGCGCCCACGGACCATCCAATGATTGTCCTCATTGCGGTTCTCCTATCTGGATGAGTGCGACCAACGAACAGGAGGTAATGCAATGAGGCGGCCAGGCACCTAACTAGCTGATATATCTATCCTGGATGCGGGATCTGGAGTGACTGATCTGACGCCCGGTGACACTCGCGTCGCGCAAGGCGGGCACCTCCGGCCGCAGCCCTTAATCAGGCGGAGCGGCGGGCATAGAGGCGGCGGGCGGTCCGGAGGTGGGTCATCGCCGCGGGACGCCGACCCAGTGCATCGAGCAGCAGGCCCAGGTTGTAGTGCGCGTCGGCGAAGTCGGGCTCGGCGGCGAGCGCCTGATGGTACACCGCGACCGCATCGGTGGCGCGGCCGGTCTCCTCCAGCAGCCCGGCCAGGTTGAAGTGGGCGATGGCATCGCCCGGAGCGTCGCGGATGGCGGCGCGGTAGTGGTGCTCCGCCTGCGCCGCGTCGCCGCCGCCATGGTGCAGGCGCCCCAGGTTGACGTGCGCGTCGGTCAGTCCCGGATCGAGCGCCAGCGCCTGCTCGTACGCGTGGCGCGCCTCGTCGGGCGAAGCCGGATCGAGCTCGCACGCGAGATCGAACCATTCCTTCGCGCTGCGGGTGGGCTGCGGAGGTGGAGTGGCCGCGACGGGCCGGGTCGTCGACGGCGCGTCGGGGATCGCCACCGCGCGGGCGTCGAAGCCGAACAGGAACTGGCCGGAATCGGGCTGCCAGCGCGCGGTGCCGTCCCAGGCGATCGCCCGGCGGCCGTCCGCGTAGATACTGACGCTCGAGAGGGCCTGGTCGTCCGGCAGCTGTCGACGCAGCGAGGCCAGCATGTGGCGGATGCGGCGCGGGGGCACGCGGGCCTCGAGCAGGCCGCGGGTGGTCTTGAGCAGGAGCAGGTCCTGGAACGACCAGCGGAGGCGCCCGCCGGGCCCGCGGACGGGCGCGAGCAGCGCGGCGCGCGCGCAGGAGCGGATCTTCGAGTCCGGCAGACCGAGGATCTTCGCCACCTCGTGGGTGGAGAAGTCGGTCATTTCCGCCCGGCTTGCGCCTTCCTGTCCTTGTCGGACCCGGCGGCGCGCCGGGGCGCCTTGACGGGCGGCTTCTTGCCGACGGCCGCCCCGCCCGCGGCGGGCCGGTCCTCGGCGCCCGCGCGCTTGGCGAGGCTCTGCTTGAGGGCGTCCATCAGGTCGATCACCTGCGCGCGCTGGGCCTCCGGCGCGGCGGCGGTGATCTCCTTGCCTTCCACCTTGGAGTTCACGACCTCGAGCACCCGGTTGCGGTACTCGTCCTGGTACTGCTCGGGCTTGAACTCGTCGTGCGAGAGCTCCCCGATCAGCCGCTCGGCTAGCTCGAGCTCTCCGTCGCGGAGCTTCACCGACTTGCCCTTCTCGATCTCGCCGAAGTCGCGCACCTCGTCGGCGAAGTACATCGTGTGCAGCATCAGCCCGTCCTGGGCCGGCCGCACCAGCACGAGGCTCTCCTTGCCGCGCATCACGAAGGTGGCGAGGGCGACCCGGCCGCTCTTGGCCATCGCGTCGGCGAGGAGACGGTAGGGCTTCTCGCCCCCCTTGTCGGGACCCAGGTAGTAGGTCTTCTCGAAGTAGATCGGGTCCACGGTGGGAAGGGGCACGAACTCCGCGATGTCGATGACCTTCGACGCCTCGCCCTCGAGCGACTTCAGCTCCTCGTCGGTGAAGCGGACGTACTGCTCCTTCTGGAACTCGTAGCCCTTCACGAGGGCGCCGCGCTCGATCACCTCGTTGCACACCGGGCAGAAGGTCTGCTGCTTGATCCGGCTGCCGCACTTGGCGTGGAGCAGGTTGAAGCTGACGCCCCCGCTCGACGCGGCGGTGTAGAGCTTCACCGGGATGGAAACCAGCCCGAAGGAGATGGTGCCGGAGCCGATGGAATGGGAGGCCATGGCCGTGAGACTTTGCACAGTACCACCGGGGCCGCTATGCTCCAAGTCTCCGATGGCGACCGCACCGGATAGGGGTGAGCCCCCCGCGAAGGGGCGAGGGATTGTGCCGGATCCGCTCGGCGGCGAGCGTCCGCCGCCGCTCGAAGCCTACCGCAAGAAGCGCGATCCGGATCGCACCCCCGAGCCCTTCGGAGGGCACCCGCCCGCGGGCGGGCGCCTCTTCGTGGTGCAGAAGCACGCCGCGCGGCGCCTGCACTACGACCTGCGCCTCGAGATGGACGGCGTGCTGAAGAGCTGGGCGGTGCCCAAGGGACCGTCGGGGCACGCGGAGGAGAAACGGCTCGCGGTGCACGTCGAGGATCACCCGATCGAGTACGGCGACTTCGAGGGCGTCATCCCCGCCGGCAACTACGGGGCGGGCGCGGTCATCGTGTGGGACTACGGCTGGTACCGCTCGAGCAAGCCGCAGGAGCCTCTCGATCAGCTCGCGCGCGGCAAGCTCGAGGTGGAGATCTTCGGCCACAAGATGCGCGGGCGCTGGACCCTCGCGCGCATGTCGGGCAAGGACCGCGACTGGCTGCTGCTCAAGAAGGCCGACGGCGCCGCGCTGCCGCCCGACGGCGTCGAGCTGATCGAGCGCTACCCGCAGTCGGTGCTCTCCGGTCTCACCGTCGAGGAGATGGCCGACCGCCCGGCCCGGCTCGCCGCGGTGCGCGCCCGCCTCGACGCGCTGGGGGCGCCGCGCGCCGAGGTGGACGCGCGCACCCAGGCCTTCACCCTGGCCACGCTCGCGGAGCGGCCCTTCTCCGATCCGGCCTGGGTCTACGAGATCAAGTACGACGGGGTGCGCGTGCTGGCGGACCGCCGGGGCGAGCGCGTGACCCTGTATGGACGGAGCGGCCAGGACACGTCCTCGCGGTATCCCGAGGTGGTGCGCGCCCTGCGAGCGCTGGCCATCGACCGCTTCGTGATCGACGGCGAGATCGTGGCGCTGGACGACGCGGGCCGGCCGAGCTTCCAGCGCCTGCAGCCCCGCATGGCGCTCACCGACCCGCGCGAGATCGCGGTGGCCGCGCAGCGCCGGCCCGCGGTGGGCGTCTTCTTCGACTGCCTCATGCTCGACGATCGCGACCTGCGCCGCCGGCCCCTCGTCGAGCGCAAGGAGTGCCTGCGGCTCCTCGTGCCGACGCTCGGGCCGGTGCGCTACGGCGACCACGTCGCCGGGGCGGGTGTCGGGTTCTTCGAGGCGGCCTCCGCCCAGCGGCTCGAAGGGATCGTGGCCAAGAAGGCGCGCGGCGCCTATCCCGGCGGGCGCACCCGCGACTGGATCAAGATCAAGTGCCAGAAGCGGCAGGAGTTCGTGATCGGCGGCTACACCGATCCCCAGGGCTCGCGCGGGCACTTCGGGGCGCTGCACCTCGGCCTCTACGACGGGCCGGCGGACTCGCCGCGCCTCGTCTACGTCTCGAAGGTGGGCACCGGCTTCGACCAGGCCG
>DATGBR010000319.1:0-7676 GCA_035312605.1 Candidatus Methylomirabilota bacterium | reverse complement strand
GAGGGCGACGCGGGCGGCTTCGTGCACTGGGGCGCGACCACCCAGAATGTCACCCAGACCGGCCAGCTCCTGCAGGTGCGGCGGGCGCACGAGATCTTCCTGCGTCAGCTCGCCGCGATCCTCACCACGCTCGCCGACCTGGCCGAGCGTACCAAGGACGTGCTGCTCCCCGGCCGCACCCACGGCCAGCACGCGGTGCCGGCCACCTTTGGCTTCAAGGTCGCGGTGTGGATCGACGAGCTGGGCCGCCACGTGGAGCGCCTCCAGGGCTGCGAGGGCCGCGTGTTCGTGGCCATGCTGGGCGGCGGCGCGGGCACCCTTGCCTCGCTCGGCGAGCTGGGCCTGGCCACCCAGGAGAAGATGGCGGCGCATCTCGGCATGGTCCCGATGCGGCTGCCCGCGCGCACCATCGGCGATCACCAGGCCGAGTACGTGACCCTGCTCGGCATGCTGGCCTCGACGTGCAGCAAGATCGGCCGCGAGGTCTACACCCTCATGAAGCAGGAGTTCGGGGAGGTCGAGGAGCCGGTGCCGCCCGGCACCGTCGGCAGCAGCACGATGCCGCAGAAGCGCAATCCCAAGCTCTCGCAGGACATCATCGCGGCCGCCGCGCAGGTGCGGGCGCTGGTGCCCCTGGCCCTCGAGGCCATGCAGACCGAGCACGAGGCCGACCGCACCACCAGCATCATGATGAGCCGGGCCCTCGTGCAGGCGTGCGAGCTGACCGGGGACCTGCTGCAACGGATGATGGTGCTCTTCGACGGGCTCCAGGTCTTCCCGGATCGCATGCGCGAGAACCTCGACCTCTCGGGCGGCCTGATCATGGCCGAGGCGCTGATGCTCGAGCTGGGGCGACAGATCGGGCGGCAGCGCGCCCACGACGCGGTCTACGAGGCGGCGCAGGCCTCGGTGACCGAGTCGCGCCCGTTCCGCGAGATGCTGGCGCTCTGGACCCGCACGTGAGCGCGGGGCTCACCCCGTCGCAGATGGAGACGCTGCTCGATCCCGCCCGCTACACCGGGCTCTGCCGCGAGTTCGCGGAGCGGGGCGCCGCGCTCGGGCGCGAGATCGCGGCCGCGATCGAGCGCCGGCCCGCGGGCCGCGTCACCTGAGCCGCAGGTCCTCGTAGGGCGAGAGGTACGGGTGCCCCGGGATCGTGGGCACCTCCGCGAGGCGCGGCCCGACCCCGGTGAGCAGCGGCGGCTCCACGATGGGCGCGAACATCGCGCGCTCGTGCATGAGCTGCTGGATGCGGTGGAGCAGCGCCTCGCGGCGCTTGCGGTCGGGCTCGGCGGCCTGGTCCCGGAAGAGCGCGTCGATGTCGGGATAGCCTCCGTACGAGCGGATTCCGGTCGAGAGCACGAACGCCTCGATCCGGGTCGCCGCGTTGCCGGCGGTGCCGCTGCCCACCCGGATCAGGTGCTTGAACTGCTTGTCCTGGTCCGCCTTGTAGAACGCGGCCCGCTCCATCGGGCGCAGCCGCGCCCGGATGCCGACGGATCGCAGGCCGTTGATGACCGCCTCGGCCTCCGGCGCGAACACCACGTCGGTGGCGACCTCGCCCGCGTCGAAGCCCTTCGGGTAGCCCGCCTCGGCCAGGAGCTGCTTGCCCCGCGCCGGATCGTGCGGGTATTCGGGGGCGGCCCAGTAGAAGTCGTACTCGCGGGGGATGATGCTCGAGGCGGCCTTGCCGAACCCGAGATACTCCGCCTGGCTCAACGTCTTCCGGTCGATGGCCAGGTTCGCCGCGAGCCGCACCCGCTGGTCCGCCCACGGCGACCTCGGATCCCACTGCTGGGTGAACGTGAGCCACTGGGTGAAGGTCGGGTAGGTGACCTTGAGGATGAGACCCGGTGTCCGCCGGACCTCCTCCCCGAGCGGGCCGCGCAGCGAGTACGCCACGTCGGTCTCGGCGCGCTTGAGCATGGCCAGGCGCGTCGAGTCGTCGGGTATCGACTTGAAGACGAGCCGCTTCACCGCCGGGGCCTTTCGCCAGTAGCCGTCGTAGGCCTCCAGCACCAGCTCGATCCCGGGAGAGAAGGACACGAAGCGGTACGGGCCCGCCCCGACCGGCGCCTTCTTGAACCCGTCGTCGCCGACGCGCTCGAGGTAGGCCTTGGGCACGATCCAGGCGGCCCCGCTGGCCGGCGTCGCGTAGAACGTCATGAAGTCGGGCCACGGTTGCTTGAGCCGGAAGCGCACGCGGTGGGCGTCGACGATCTCGACCGCGGCGACGTGCGCCTTCAGGGTTCCCGCCGCGGCGCCCTTGTACCGCTCGAAGGAGAACTTGACGTCCTCCGCGGTGAACGGATCGCCGTTGTGGAAGCGCACGCCCTTGCGGAGCGCGAACTCGTAGGTGAGCCCGTCCTTCGACTGCGTCCACGACTCGGCCAGGCTGGGCGTCCACGGATTGCCCGGCATCGGCTTCACGAGCGCGTCGTGGAGCGCGTACAGCATCATGAAGGGGGTGATGACGCCCGCGGTCTCGGCCGGGTCGAACCAGGAGGGGGCCAACGAGATGTGGACGGCGACGGTGATCTGTCCGTCCGCGGCCCGGGCGGGCGGGGGTGCCGGCCAGAGGGCCAGGGCCCCCCAGAGGGCCAGGGCCCCAATGACGAGCATGACGAGGACGCCGAGCGGTCGCGACCGGCCGGGCTCCACGGCGGGGAGCATACACCCCCGGCGCCGGCGGTGGAACCGGGTCGGTCCTGAGGCGCGGCAGCCGGTCAGTCGACGACCGCGATCGCCTCCACCTCCACCACCAGGTCGGGGTGGGCGAGCTTGCGCACCTCCACCGTGGTGCTGGTCGGCAGCGCGCCGAAGTACTCCATGCGGACGTCGACGTGCTTGAAGAACTCCTCGATGTCGGTGACGTAGGTGTTGGTCTTCACGATGTCGGCGAGGGTCGCGCCCGCCGCGGCCAGCGCGGCCTTGATGTTCTCGCCCACCTGGCGGAGCTGGGCCCGCATGTCGCCGGCCCCGACGACCTCGCCGGCCGGGCCGCGGGCGAGCTGACCCGACACGAAGATCGTCTTCTTGCCCTCGACGACCACGACGTGGGAGTAGAGCACGTGGCCGCCGACGATTCGCTGGCTGAGAGACAAAGGCTGGATGTTCTGGCGCTTCATGAGGCCGTATCATAGCCGGCCGGGAGGACGAGCGCGACATGCCAGTGTCCGGGGCGGCCACGGAGCGGGGGATCTGGGCGGCGCGTGGCGGCCGGGGTGAGCCTCTCATGGTCCTCCTCCACGGCATGGGGGCCAACGCGTCGGTCTGGGAGCGCCTGCTCCCGCTCGTCGAGCGCTCCTGGCGAGGACGGTGGCTCGCACCGGATCTCCGAGGCCACGGCCGCTCGGTGCAGGAGGGCCCCTATGGCATCGGCGCGCACGCGTCCGACGTGGCCGCGATCATCGAGGCGGAGGCCGCGGGGGCGGTCACCCTGGTCGGCCACTCGTTCGGGGGGGCGGTGGCGGCCCTAGTGGCCAGCGGGTGGTTCGGGCCGCGGGTGGGGGACGTCGCGGCGTTCGGGGTCAAGATCGAATGGAGCGAGGCCGAGATCGAGAAGGCGCGCGGGCTGGCGCTCCGCCCGGCACCCGTCTTCGCCACGCGGGAGGAGGCCATCGAGCGCTACCTGCGGCTCTCGGGCCTGGCCGGCCTGGCCGCGCCTTCCTCCGCCACCGCGACCGCCGGGGTGATCGGCGCTGACGGCCGCTTCCAGGTGGCCATGGACCCGCGCGCCTGGGGCGCGGTCGGGCCGTCGATCGCCGCCCTGCTCGGCCTCGCCACGGCGCCCCTGCGCCTGGCCGCGGGCGATCGCGACCCGATGGTCACCCTGGAGCAAATGCGGCGCATCGATCCCGCCGCCCGGACCTTCGCCGGCGTCGGGCACAACGCGCACTGGGAGGCTCCCGAGCGGGTCTGGGAGTTCATCAGCGGAGGGCGCCGATGACGGATGCGCGCGCGCTGGCCCGGAGCTTTGACCTGAAGCGGCTCGCCGCGGCCTTCGTGGAGGATCCGTTTTCGGTCTACCGCGCGCTGCGCGAGCACGCCCCCGTCCACCGGATGCCCGACGGCTCGTACTTTCTGAGCCGCTACGACGACTGTGCCGCGGTGTACCGCGATCCCGAGACGTGGAGCTCGGACAAGACGGTGGACTTCCGGCCGAGCCTCGGCGACGGCGCGCTCTACGAGCACCACACCACGAGCCTGGTGTTCAACGACCCGCCGTATCACAGCCGGGTCCGGAAGCTGCTGGCCCCCGCGTTCACGCCCCGATCGCTGATGGCGCTCCAGCCGCGCATCGAGGATCTGGTGGATCGCCTGCTCGACCGCGCCGCCGCCCGCGGGAGCATGGATCTCATCGCGGACTTCGCGGCCGCGGTCCCGATCCAGCTCGTGGGGGACATGCTCGGAGTGCCCGAGGCCGAGCGCGGCCCCCTGCGCGGCTGGTCACTGGCGATCCTGGGCGGGCTCGAGCCGGCGCCGACCGTAGAGCAGCTCGAGCGCGGCAACCGGGCGGTGGACGAGTTCAAGACCTACCTCCGCGACCTGATCGACCGGCGGGGCCGGGAGCCGGGCCGTGACGAGGAGATTCTCTTCAAGCTGACCGCGGGGAGCGCGCTCGGACCGGGCGAGGCGTCCGAGGATCGGCTGGGCGAGCTCGAGCTGCTCCACAACTGCATCTTCATCCTCAACGCGGGGCACGAGACCACCACCAACCTGATCGGCAACGGGATCGATCTCCTGCTTCGCCACCCCACCCCGCTGCGCGAGCTGCGCGCGGATCCCGAGCTGATCGGCACCGCGGTCGAGGAGATCCTCCGGCTCGAAAGCTCGAACCAGCTCGGCAATCGCCGGGCCGCGCGGGACACCGTGCTGGGCGGGGTCCCGATGCCGGCCGGCACCTACGTCCACATCGGCATCGGGGCGGCCAACCGCGATCCGGCCTAGTTCCCCGAGCCGGACCGCCTCGACATCCGGCGGCATCCCAACCGGCACCTGGCGTTCGCCACCGGCATCCACGCCTGCGCCGGCATGTGGCTGGCCCGCATGGAGGGGCAGGTGGCGATCGGCCGGCTCGTGCGGCGGTTTGCGTCCATCGAGCGGGACGGAGACGTCGTGCGCGGCGGCCGGGTGCGGTTCCGCGGGTTCCTCCGCTACCCGATCCGCGTGCGCGCATGATCGGTCACTGGCGAAGCGCACCGCGCATGCCGTAGGCTGTGGGCCGGGAGAGAACGACATGCTGCCGACGCACGGGCGCTACGACTACTCGAACATCACCACCCGACCTGACTACTCCTGGCCCGGGGGTCGGCGGCTCGCGGTGTACCTGGCGCTGAACATCGAGGCCTTCGGCTTCGGGGTGGGCAAGGGCGCGGCCATCGCGCCGCCCGACCAGGCGCAGAGCCACAGCGTCTTCAGCTGGCGGGACTACGGCAACCGGGTCGGCATCTGGCGGCTCTTCGAGCTGCTCGACGAGCTGGGACTTCCCGCGGAGGCCCAGATGAACGCGGCGGTCTACGAGATGGCGCCGGACATCCCCGCGAAGCTGCGCGCGCGGGGCGACGAGATCCTGGGCCACGGCCTCACCAACTCCGACGAGCAGGGCCACCTGGCCGAGGACCGCGAGCGCGCGCTGATCGCGGAGGCGACCGCCGCGATCGAGCGGCACGAGGGCGCCCGCCCGGTGGGCTGGATGAGCCCGTGGCTCTCCAACAGCGCGGTCACCATGGATCTCCTGCAGGAGGCGGGCTACCGCTACGTGATGGACTGGACCATGGACGACCAGCCGGTGTGGTTGCGCACCCGCAAGGGCCGCATCCTCTCGATCCCGTATCCGATCGAGGTGAACGACACGCGGGGCGTCATCTGGTACCACCACACCGCGCAGGAGTTCGCGGACATGATCACCGACCAGTTCGACGAGATGCTGGCCCAGTCGGCCCGCCAGCCGCTGGTCTGCCCCATCTCGCTTCACCCGTTCGTGTTCGGCCGCCCGTACCGCATTCGCCGGCTGCGCCGGGCGCTCCAGCACATCCTGGGCCACGGAGACCGCGTTTGGATCACGCGGCCCCGCGACATCTGCGCCCATATCGAATCGCTCCCCGCCGGCACCGTGCCGGGCACCAGGAGGACCCCATGAAGATCGGTGTCGTGCTGCCGCAGACCGAGATCGGGAACGACCCGGGGGCCATCAAGGCCTACGCGGAAGCGGTCGAGGAGATGGGCTTCACCCACATCCTGGTCTTCGACCACGTGCTGGGCGCCAACCCCGAGCGCCCGGGCGGGTGGAAGGGGCCCTACACCTATCGCCACGCCTTCCACGAGCCGTTCGTGCTCTTCGGCTTCCTGGCCGCGGCCACGCGCCGGGTCGGGCTCGTGACCGGCATCATCATCCTCCCGCAGCGGCAGACCGCGCTGGTGGCCAAGCAGGCCGCGGCGGTGGACGTGCTCTCGGGCGGCCGTCTGCGGCTCGGCGTCGGAGTGGGCTGGAACCCGGTCGAGTTCGAGGCGCTCGGCGAGGATTTCCACACCCGCGGGCGGCGCGTCGAGGAGCAGGTCGAGGTGATGCGGGCGCTCTGGACCAAGGAGCTGATCACCTTCGCGGGCCAGCATCACCGCATCACGGACGCGGGGCTGAACCCGCTGCCCGTGCAGCGGCCGATCCCGGTATGGATGGGCGGCGAGAGCGAGGTCGTCCAGCGGCGCATGGCCCGCGTCGCCGACGGGTGGATGCCGCACTTCCGGCCGGGCGCCGCCTCGCAGGAGATCGTCGACCGGATGCACGGCATGATCCGGGAGGCCGGCCGCGACCCGAAGGCGTTCGGCATCGAGGGCCGCATGACGCTGTCCCAGATCCCGCCCGCCGAGTGGGGCAAGGAGCTGCAGGGGTGGCAGGCCATGCGCGGCATCAGCCATCTCTGCGTGAACACGGGCGGCATGGGCCTCAAGACCCCGGCGGATCACGTGCAGACGCTGCGGCGGTTCCGGGAGGCGGTCGGCCTCAAGTAGCGCGGGCGGTCTCCGCGAACCGCGGTTCCCTATATCGGCCGCACCGCGTAGAGTTGAAGGATCCCATGGCGACGCGAGTTGCCCGAGCCGTCCCCCGCCGGACCCGTGCCGGACGCACCCGTCGCGCGATCCGCTGGCTCCGCTCGCCGCGGGCCCGGCGGCTTTGGCGCCGGATGTGGGCCGCGCCGCTGGCGGTGCGCCTGGTGGTCGGGCTGATCGTGCTGGTGGCGGTCTGGTCCGCGGCGAACTGGACCTATCACGTGATCCGCAAGCCGACCGAGCTGTTCTTCCCGGTGAGCGGCACGCTCGCCAAGGCGCCCCCCGAGACCTGGCGGCAGTACGCGCCGCTCTTCCGGCGGCATTCCACCGCGACGATCTCTCCCGAGCTGCTGGCCGCGCTGGCCCAGGTGGAAGGCTCGGGCGACCCGGTGGCCCGCACCTACTGGCGCTGGCAGGTGGCCTGGAACCCGTTCGACGTGTACCGGCCCGCCTCGAGCGCTGTCGGCATGTACCAGATCACCGATCCCACGTTCCGGGAGGCGAAGCGCTTCTGTGTGCGCGATCACGTGGTGGCCGAGGACGACTGCTGGTTCCGCGGTCTCTACACGCGCGTGCTGCCGAGCCACGCGGTGGAGCTGACCTCGGCCATGCTCGATCGCGGGGTG
>DATGBR010000318.1:0-3526 GCA_035312605.1 Candidatus Methylomirabilota bacterium | reverse complement strand
AGCAGCTCCATGAAGGTGGCGAAGGCCTCGTTGAGCCAGATGCCGTTCCACCACAGCATGGTCACGAGGTCGCCGAACCACATGTGGGCGATCTCGTGGGCCACCACGTCGGCGACCCGCTCGCGCTCGGTGTGGGAGGCGGCCGCCTCGTCCACCAGCAGCGCGGTCTCCCGATACGTGATCGCGCCCAGGTTCTCCATCGCGCCCGCCGCGAAGTCGGGGATCGCGAGCATGTCGAGCTTGTCGCCGGGATACGGCAGGCCGTAGTAGCGCTCGAAGTAGTCGAGGGCGAAGGCGCCGATGTCGAGGGCGAACCGGGCCAGGTGGAGCTTGCCCGGCACGCACCACACGCGGAGCGGGGTGGGACCCACCATCACCGGTGGGGTGGCCTCGAGCTCGCCGACCACGAAGGCCACCAGGTAGGTCGACATGCGGATGGTGTCCGCGAAGGCCACCGCCTTCTTGCCCGGCCCGGCCGGCGACTCGCCGGTCACCCGGGTATTGGACACCGCGGCCAGGGCCTCCGGGATCACCAGGGTGACGCCGAAGACCGCCTTGCACGCCGGCTCGTCCCAGCACGGGAAGCCGCGCCGCGCGTCGGTGGCCTCGAACTGGGTGGCCGCGATCGTGTGCGAGGCGCCCGCCGCGTCCTTGTAGGTGCTGCGGTAGAAGCCGTGGAGGCGATCGTTGAGGATCCCCGTGAAGTCGAGCGTGAGCCGGTGCTCACCGGGCGGGATCGGCTGCGGGAACGTGAGCCGGGCCCGCTCCGCGGCCTCATCGAGGCTGGCGCTCCCCTCCACCACCTGGCCGTCGGCGGTCTGCACGCTCACCGACCGGATCACCAGCTCCGCCGCGTTGAGCAGGATCTCGCTCACCGGCTCGGAGACCGTGATCGCGACCGTCTCGTGGCCCGCGAAGGTGGCGGCCTCGAGATCCGGCTCGAGGCGGATGTCGTAGCGCGAGGGCACCACGGTCGTCGGCAGTCGGTAGTCCATGCCGGGGGAAAGGATACCATCAGCCCCTCACCCGGACACCCCGACTTGTGGTCCAGAACGCGGCGAATCCGCGGTCAGCGCGCGGGCGCGAGCGGGTCCGGCGCCACCCAGATCGCCGCGCCCAGCGCGAGGAGCCGCCCGCTCGCGTCGAACAGCGCGGTGCCCGCGTAGCGCCGCCGGCTGCCCGCGCGCGGAGTGGGCGGGTCCGCGCGCCAGCCCATCACGATCAGGGGTCGGCGCCCGTCCACGGGCTCCCGGATCTCCACCTGCAGGGTGCCGGTGTTGCCGGGGCCGGCCAGCGCCCAGCCGCCCGGGCAGTCCAGCGCGGACCAGACGAACTCGGGGCGGAGGCGACCGTCCTCGTCGAGGAACGTGGGATCCGGCGTCCAGCCGGCCACCCGGACCCGGCCCCTGGGGCCGTGGCCGGACTCTGGCCCCGCGAAGATGCGGAGACCGTCGCCGGGCGCGCGGCGGTGCCCGCACACGAAGCACTCCGGGAAGGTGTGCCGGACCGAGCCGTCGTCGAGATGCGCCTCGAATCGGCGTGACGCCTCGAGGGCGATCTCGAGCGGAGGCGACGCGGGGGCCCGGACGGGGAGCCGCTCCGGCGCCGAGCGCGCGACGAGCGCGCCGTCGTCGAGCACCTCCACCGTGTCGCCGTCGCCTCTCACCGTGAGGGGCCGGTCGAGCGGGACACCCGCGCGGGCCCGGATCTCGATGGTCGTGGCCCGCGGGGCCGCGCCCGCGACGAGCCCGCAGAAGTAGCCGCCGTTGGCGGTCGCCCCGTCGTCGGTCTCGGGGCCGCGGAAGCGGCGCGCGACGACGATCGTGCGGTCGGGCATGGCGGCCATCCTCTCACTTGACAGCCCTCGATGCCAGGCGCGACACTCGGCGCCGTGCCTCTTACCAGCCTGAAGGACCGCACCGCGGTGGTCACCGGCGGAGCCAGCGGCATCGGACGCGCCCTCGCGCTGCTCTTCGCCCGCGAGGGCGCGAACGTCGTGGTCGCGGACCTCGACGAGGCCGGCATGGCCGAGACGGTGGCGGGGGTGAGCCAGGCCGGTCGGCGCGCGCTCGCGGTGAAGACCGACGTGAGCCGGCTCGCCAACGTGGAGGCCCTGGCCGACCGCGCATTCGGCGAGTTCGGCGCGGTGCACGTGGTGTGCAACAACGCGGGCGTCGCGCTGTGGGGCGGGCTCGAGTCGGTCACCCACAAGGACTGGGAGTGGGCGATGGGCGTCAACCTCTGGGGCGTCATCCACGGGGTGGAGGCCTTCGTGCCGCGCATGGTGGCCGGCAAGCGGCCCGGCCACGTGGTGAACACCGCCTCCATGGCGGGCCTGATCGCGTCGCAGGGCCTCGGGATCTACAACACCACCAAGTACGCGGTGGTCGGCCTCTCCGAGACGTTGCAGAAGGACCTGCGCGGCTACGACATCGGCGTCTCGGTGCTCTGCCCGATGGGCGTGAACACCCAGATCCGGCAGAGCGACCGCAACCGTCCGGCCGCGCTCCGCAACGAGGCGGTGGAGCGCGAGGGCCGCGCGGTCGAGCTGATCGGCCGCTACCTGCCGCCCGAGCACGTGGCCGAGCGCGTCCTGCGCGCCATCTACGCCAACCGCCTCTACGTCATCACCCACGAGGAAGGCCTGACCCCGCTCAAGCGCCGCTTCGAGC
Source organism: Candidatus Methylomirabilota bacterium (assembly GCA_035312605.1). Taxonomy (GTDB): domain Bacteria; phylum Methylomirabilota; class Methylomirabilia; order Rokubacteriales; family CSP1-6; genus CAMLFJ01. The sequence continues at coordinate 854 of DATGBR010000318.1, read as the reverse complement.
GGATGGCCCAGGGAATCGAGGAGTCCAGATGAAGTTCTCGGTGATCGAGGGCTGGGGGAAGCTGCCGGACGGCTGGGCCTATCACGAGGTCGCGGGCGTGGCGGTGGACAAGCAGGACCGCGCCTTCGTCTTCACGCGCGGCGAGCATCCCGTGATCGTCTTCGACCGCGACGGCAACTTCCTGCGCTCGTGGGGCGAGGGCGTGATCCGCCGGGCCCACGGCATCACCATCGACGCCGACGACATGGTGTGGCTCACCGACGATCTCCACCACACCGTCCGCAAGTTCACGCCGGAGGGCAAGCTGCTGCTCACCATCGGCGATCCGGACAAGGCCGCGGAGCTCCAGGGCGGTAAGCCGTTCAACCGGCCCACCCACGTGGCGATCTGCCCGAAGAGCGGCTACCTCTTCATCTCCGACGGGTACGGCAACTCGCGCGTCCACAAGTACTCCCCCGACGGCAAGCACGTAATGTCCTGGGGCGAGCCCGGCACCGACCCCGGCCATTTCAACCTGCCGCACAATCTCGTCACCGACCGCGACGGTCTCGTGTATGTTGCCGATCGCGAGAACCATCGCGTCCAGATCTTCGACGGCCGGGGTCAGTACCAGGGACAGTGGAATAATCTCCACCGACCCTGCGGGCTCTTCGTTGATCGCACACAAAACGGCGGCACTTTCTACGTGGGTGAGCTCGGGCATGCCCTGCCTGTCAACGAAGCCGTGGCCAATCTCGGCCCGCGCGTCACGGTGCTTGACGCCAAGGGACAAAAGATCGCGCGCTTCGGCGGGCAGTTCGCCAGTGAGAAACCGGGCGACTTCGTCGCCCCCCACGGCATCGTCACCGACTCGC
>DATGBR010000317.1:0-2930 GCA_035312605.1 Candidatus Methylomirabilota bacterium | reverse complement strand
GGGCGTGGGGTCGAAGGCGGTGATGTAGTCGATGGCGGACTTGCCGGCGACCAGGTTCTGCCAGAAGGTGTCTTTACCGATCCCGTTGGGGGCGACGACGCCCAACCCTGTAACAACTACGCGCCGGGAGTTCTTCATCAGACCTTGCCCCCTAAGGGTGCGCCCGTAAAGGTGGGATAGAGGTACAAGTTAGCAGGAAATCAATCCAAAACCAAATGCCGTGGCATCCGCGCCTCGGGTAGAATGCGGCCATATGTCGTCCCGGTTTACACGGCGCCAGCTCCTGGCAGCCCTGCCCGCAGGCCTGCTGTTTCCCCGGCGCTGGGCGTTCGCCCTCGAAGATGGCCGCTCCGTGCTGGGCTATCAGCTTGATCTGTCTATTTTGTTTAACTTTTTGACCCTGTCTCTTACTGGGAACGTGGTCCAGGAGATCGACCGCCGGGCCGGGCGGTACCGGGTCACGATGGACGGCAAGGGGACGGCGATCAGCACGCGGACCGAGGCCACGGGCGTCATCCGGGAGGGCCGATTCAAGCCGCTCGAGAGCCGGAGCGTCCACCACTTCCGAGGGCGGGAGAACACGGTCGCGACCAGCTACGACTACGAGCGCCAGCGGGTCGAGCTGCACGCGGTGACCCACACCCTGCTGCTGGGACGACGGCGCCAGGTCGACGACACGCTGGCTCTGCCGCCCGGGCGTCACGTGGACGACCTGATCTCGGCCGAGCTTAACTTCGCGGCCAACACGCTCGACCGCGACGGCGAGGGGACCTACTCGACGTGGATCATGCGTCGGGCCCCCGCGGACAACGAAGGCCCCGACGACGTCTTGCCCGACGGCTACCGGGCCGAGCTGGTCCCGCTCCGCTTCCGCCCGAGCCCCGAAGGGTCGAGCGGCCGTCTGACCGCGCTCATCGACATCACGCGCTTCTCCTCGTGGGCTCGCCCGGACGCGCCGGCCCGCGTCACGTTCGCCCCGGACCGGCAGCTCGAATCGGTCCAGTCGGCCCTCATCCTGGGGACGACCCTCTCGGTACGCGTCACGGGCGGCGCGTGAGCGAGGTCACTCCGGGGCACGACGTGGTGGGGCTGGGTGAGGTGATGTTGCGACTGGCCGCGCGGCCTCCGCAGCGCCTCGAGCAGGCCGGCGATCTGGACGTCCAGATCGGCGGCACCGAGGCCAACGTGGCGGCCGCGTGCGCGCGCCTCGGGCTGCGGACCGCGGTGATCTCGGTCTTGCCGTCCGATCACGCGTGGGGAGATCGCACCATCCGCGAGCTCACCGGCCACGGGGTGGACTGCCGCGGCGTCCTCCGTCGTCCCGGCCAGCGGATGGGGCTCTACTTCATCGAGTACGGCATGGCGCCGCGCCCGGTGAGGATCCTCTACGACCGGCGCGATTCCGCGTTCAGCCGCCTCGTGGCGGAGGACGTGGACTGGGCCCTGGTCCGCGGAGCGCGGCTCGTCCACCTCACCGGCGTGACCGCCGCGCTGGGAGACAACATCCGCGACGTCGTGCGCCGTGCGGTCGCCGAGGCCGCCGCCGCGGGCGTGCCGGTCTCGTTCGACGTGAACTATCGCTCGCGCCTGTGGAGCCCCAAGGAGGCGCGGGACTTCCTGGCCGAGGTCCTCCCGCGCGTCCGCTACCTCTTCATCGGCGCGGACGACGCGGCTACCGTGTTCGAGCTGGAGGGGCGCCCGGAGCGCGTGCTCGAGGGGCTGCGCGCGCTCGCGCCCGCCGCCACCGTGGCCCTGACCCTCGGCGAGGAGGGCGCCGCGGTCCTCACCGCGAGCGGGATCCATCGCCCGTCCAAGCGGTACGTGGTGTCGGTGGTGGACCGGGTGGGGGCGGGCGACGCGTTCGCGGCCGGCTTCATCTGGGCCACCCTGATCGGCCGCGACGCCCAGCAGGCGGTCGACGCCGCGACCGCGCTGGCCGCCCTCAAGTGCACGATCTGGGGTGACGTGTCGATCGTGTCCCGGCCCGAGCTCGAAGAGCTGCTGGCCAGCGACAGCAGCGAGATCCGACGCTAGCGAGGCGCGTGGCGCGCACCGCGGTTCTCGTTTACAACCCCGGTTCCGGCCGGCAGCGCGATCGGTTTCACTCCGTCACCCGGATGGTCGACGCCCTGCGCCAGCTGGGCATCGCGGTCACGCCGCGGACCACCGCCGGCCCCGCCGACGCGACCCGGCTCACCGCGGACGCGCTGGCCGTCGGCGTCGACCTCGTGATCGTCCACGGCGGCGACGGCACCGTCAACGAGGCCATCCAGCCGCTGGTCGGCACGCCTACCCCGCTGGCGGTGTGGCCCTCGGGGACGTCCAACGTGCTGGCCCGCGAGCTGGGGTTGCCCGGCAGCCTCGACCTCATGGTGCGCGTGATCGCGACCGGCGCGCTCCGGCGCGTGTCGGTGGGCCGAGCCGGCGAGCGGTATTTCCTGCTGATGGCGGGGGTGGGCCTCGATGCCGACATGCTGCGCTCGGTCCACCCCGGTCTCAAGCGCCTGACCGGCGAGGGCACCTACTGGATAGCCGGGCTGCGCCAGCTCACCGACTGGAACCCGGTGCCCTTCTTGGTGGAGACGGAGGGCGGCCGGCACCGCGCGACCTTCGCGGTGGTGGCCAACGCGGCGTCCTACGGCGGCGGGCTCCGCTTCGCGCCCGAGGCGAGCATGGACGACGACCTACTCGACCTGTGCCTCTTCGACTCGACCGAGCGCCATCGGTTCGCCCGCTACCTGGCCGCCGCGTTCAGCGGCTCGCACCTGGGCCTGCCCGGAGTGACCTACGTGAAGGCGCGGTGAGCGGTCGCCCACGGGCCGGACAACCGCCTCGTGCAGGTCGACGGCGAGTTGCTCGGCCGGCTGCCGGTCAGCTTCGGTTGCGTACCGGACGCCCTCTCTCTGGTGGTTCCCGTGAAGCGGTCTCCC
>DATGBR010000316.1:0-16197 GCA_035312605.1 Candidatus Methylomirabilota bacterium | reverse complement strand
TGTTGCGCTCGTCGAAGGAGCCGTAGCAGCCGACCCAGTAGAGGTACTCGGCCTCGTGGACGTCGGCCATCTGCCGCACGCCCAGATCCTTGGCCCACTCCGCGCGCGTCTCCCACGACATCTGCCACGGGTTGCCGTTGGTCTCGAGGTTGCGGAACGCGGGCTGCAGCTCGGCCGGGAAGCGCGACTCGGTGAGCACCAGCCAGCGGCGCATGTCGACGATCTTCGGCACGTGCTCGATGAAGACCGGGCAGGCGTCCACGCACCAGCGGCAGGTGGTGCAGGCCCACAGCACGTTGTCGTGGATGACGTCACCCACCAGGGCCGTCTGCGGCGCCTGCGCACCGGTCTGACCGAGAAGCGCTGGCGCTTCGTTGAAGAGCCGCTCCCGGAGGTGCAGGATGAGCCACTTCGGGTCCAGCTCCTTGCCGCTCATGTTGGCCGGGCAGCGCGAGGTGCAGCGCCCGCACTCGGTGCAGTTGTAGGTGTCGAAGAGATCCTTCCAGGCCAGGTCCGCGAGGCTGCCGACCCCGAAGGTCTCCGAGTTCTCGAGATCCACGTTGCGGGCCTGGCCCTTGGGCTCGAGGGGGGAGAAGAACACGTTGAGCGGCGAGACCAGGATGTGCAGGTGCTTGGAGTACGGCAGCAGGACCAGGAAGCCCAGCAGGGTGGCCGCGTGCAGCCACCAGGCGGCGTGGAAGATCACGGTGACCGCGGCCGGGGGCAGCGCGGCGAGGACGCGCGCGATGGCCTGCCCCGCGAACTGCCAGTGGTCGGAGGGCGCGGGAGCGAGCACGATGCGGCCGGCGTCCGCCACCAGGTCCGTGACCATGAGGCCCAGGATCAGCAGGAGGATCACGTTGGCCTCGGTGGAGAGGTTCAGGCGCCGGGGCCGGGTGACGAGCCGGCGGAACATCGCGTAGCCCACCGCCAGGATCACCAGCACGCTGAACACGTCCTCGAGGATCAGGTAGGGCGCGGTGTCCGACATCAGCGGCAGGAAGAACGACTCGGTGACCGCCTTGCCGAAGAACTCGACGGTGCCGAGGGTCAGGATCACGAAGCCCCAGAAGATGGTGGCGTGCATCAGGCCCGGCCAGAAGTCGTTGGCGAGGAGCCGCGCCTGCCCGAACACGTACACGATCACCCGACCCACGCGCGCGGGGATCCGGTCCCAGCGCGCGAGCGGCTTGCCCTTCAGCAACAGCTGGAGCAGGTAGAAGGCCCTTCGCCCGAAGAGCACCGCGGCGGCCGCGATCAGCGCATAGAAGAGCAGCCCGCCCGGGATGATTCCGTACCACTGGTGAGAGGGCAGCATCAGGGACGCCTCATGGATTCGATAGTGTGGGGTCCACCCTCGGAGGAGTCAAGGCCGCTGGAGCGTCTGGGAGAGGATCTGAGCCACCGCGGAGTACGGGTCGAGGCGGCCCGCGGTCACCGCCTCGATCGTGGCGCCGAGCGCGGCGTCGGTCTGCACCCGCGCGGTGACCTGGGCGGTGAACTCCTCCACCAGCAGCGCCTCCAGCTCGGCGCGGCGGCGCGCCTGCCGGCGCGTCTCGAGCGCACCCGCCTGCTCCAGCACCGCGCGATGGCGCTTCACCTGGCCGATCAGCTCGTCGATCCCCACGTCGTTGGCCGCCTGGGCGGCCAGCACCGGCACCTCCCAGTCGACGTCCTTGGGGGCGCCGCCGCCCGTGTAGTGCAGGTGGACGCTGAAGCGCAGCTCGGCCATCAAGGCGTGCGCCCCGTCGCGGTCGGCCTTGTTGACCACGAAGACGTCCGCCACCTCCATGAGCCCCGCCTTCATGGCCTGGATGGAGTCGCCCGACTCCGGCACCAGGGCCACCACCGTGGTGTCGACCTGCCGGATGATGTCGAGCTCGGTCTGCCCCACCCCGACCGTCTCGATGATGATCCACGGGAAGCCGAACGCGTCCATCAGCTTGATGACGTCGCCGGTGGCGCGGGCGAGCCCGCCCAGGCTGCCGCGGGTCGCCATGCTGCGGATGAACACGTCGGGATCCAGGGTGTGGGTCTGCATGCGGATCCGGTCGCCCAGGACCGCGCCGCCGGTGAACGGGCTCGACGGGTCGACCGCGATCACGCCCACCGCCTGCTTCTCCGCGCGCAGCCGGGCGGTCACCCGGTCCACCAGCGTGGACTTGCCCGCGCCGGGCGGCCCGGTGATGCCGAGCACGTAGGCGCGGCCGGTGCGCGCGTGGATCGCGCGCATGATCTCGGGCACGTCGGACGCGCGGTTCTCGACCCGGGTGATCAGGCGCGCGAGGGCCAGACGGTCGCCGTCCAGCATGCGACGGACGAGATCGGTCACCGGCGGTGCCGCGCTCAGGCGCCCGGCCGCGGGGAGGCGGCGGACTCGGACGGCTCCGCGCTCAGCCGGGCCTCCATCACCAGGGCGTCCTCGCCGGTGTCGAAGTAGTAGCCCTTGCGACGACCGATCACCCGGAACCCGAAGCTCTCGTAGAGCCCCAGGGCCTCGGTATTGGTGGGGCGCACCTCGAGGAAGGCGAGGCTCACCGCGCGGGTCCTCGCGTCGCCCAGGACCGCGCCCAGGAGCGCGCGGGCCACCCCGCGGCGGCGCAGGTCCGGGTGCGCGGCCAGGTTCGTGACGTGGATCTCGTGACCGATCTCCCAGAGGCAGAGGTAGCCCAGCAGCCGCCGGCCCCGGCGCGCCACCAGGCAGCGGGCGACCCGGTTCTGGGTCAGCTCGTAGCGGAAGGCGCCGCGCGACCACGGGGTCTGGAACGATGCGCGCTCGATGACGAGCACGTCGTCCAGATCCTCGAGCGTCATCGGCTCGATGCTCAGCGGGTCTTCATCACGCAAGATCGGGTCACGCATGCCGGGCCTTCAGCTCGGCCTCCGAGGGGCGGAGATAGAGCGGCTGCAGGCGCTCGGCCGGGATGCCCCCGCCCGCCCGCAGCATCGCGTGGCCGAGCGCGCCGACCACCGCGGGCGAGGGCAGCGACTGGGCCGGCGGGGCCTCGCGCAGGCCCGCGCCGAGCCGGGCCAGGTGGGGCCGGCAGGCCGCGACGCCGTCGCCCACCACGATGACCGGCGCCTCGAGGCGCGCGGCCGCCTCGGCGGGGGGCAGCGCGAGGTAGTCCCACACCCGGACCATCTCGACGCCGCTCCACCGGTAGAGCGAGCAGTAGATCTCGCCCTTGCGCGCGTCGAGCAGCGGGCACACCGGCGCGTCGGCGAACGGCAGCGTGGCGGCGAGGGCGTCGAGCGTCGGGACCGGCGCGATGGGCAGGTCGAGGGCCAGGGCCAGGCCCTTGGCGGTGGCCGCGCCCACGCGAAGGCCGGTGAAGGAGCCGGGCCCGATGGACACCGCGAGACCGCGCACGCTCGACATCTCCCACCCGCAGTCCTGGAGCAGCCGGTCCACCACCGCCATGAGCCGCTCCGAGTGCGTGAGCGCGATGTTGAGCCGGCTCTCGCCGACCAGGCGGCCGTCGTCGAGCAGCGCGGCCCCGCCCGCGAGCGTCGCGGTCTCGAGCGCCAGCAGCCTCATGCGCGGCAGTCTAGCATGGCGCGGCGGCCGCACGCGGCCGGCCACTTTCGAGTTGACAACCCATCGCGTCGGCCCGCATCCTTGACTCGACTGATGGCCCCGCCGCCGCGACAAACCGACAGCCAGATGGACGCGGAGGTTCGCGAGAAGATTCATCTCGAGATCCTCAAGCGAACCGGAGCCTATCACGCGAACGACCACGTCCTCCTGCCCTCCGGCCATCACACCAGCGAGTACATCGAGAAGACCCTCGTCACCACCGAGGCCTCCTTCACCGAGGGGCTCGGGGCGGTCATCGCCAAGCACTTCGCCCAGTGGCCCATCGACGTGGTGCTCTCGACCGGGCCCGGGGCCCTGATCCTCTCCCACTGCGTGGCCCGCGCGCATCCGTCGCGGCCCACCCTGGCCTACGGCACCAAGGGCGTCAGCGCGGGCAAGCGGCGGGTGACCCTGCCGGTGGAGTTCCAGCGCTTCATCCGCACCGGCACCAAGGTGCTGATCGTCGAGGATCTGGTCAGCTCCGGCACCACGGTGCGGCTCCTGTCCCAGCTCGTGGAGGATCTCGGCGGCCAGGTGATCGGCATCGGCGCGCTGTGGCGCCGCACCAAGAAGGCGGAGATCGGGGGCAAGGAGATCTTCAGCCTGGTGAGCCGCGACTTCCCGACCTACGCGCCCGAGACCTGTCCGCTCTGCAAGAAGGGCGTGGCGCTCAACCAGGAGTACGTGAAGCGGCGCGAGCATCGCAAGCCGTCGTCCGCCCACGAGAAGACCTGACCTCCCGCCCCCAAGATATGGGGGCTAGAGCGCGCGGGGAACCCTCTATCCGGTATTTTCCGCTTGACACGTTTTTTGCCCTCCCCTATTGTCCGGACAGATCGACCGCGTGACGCGCGGGGATCGGGAGGGGGGTGACATCACATGGCGAAGAAGAAGGCCGCGAAGAAGAAAAAGAAGAAGTAAGGCGCCCCTCGTGGCGCTCGGCCCTGTCGGCCCCATCCCGGCAGGGCCGTTCCATCTCCGAATCCCTCCATCGTCGACCTCGTGACCCATCGAGACGCCTACGCGCTGCTGCTCGGCGTCGCCCTGCTGTGGGCCGGGAACTATCCGCTCGCGAAGATCGGCCTGCACGAGCTCGGGCCTGTCACGATGTCGGCGCTGCGCGCCGTCGTCGCGGCGCCGCTGCTCGTGCTGGTCTCGCGGCTGCTCGAGGGGCCGCTGCCGCGGCTGGCCCGCCGCGACCTGATCGCGGTGGTGGTGCTGGCGGTCAGCGGATTCGTGGGCAACTCCGCGCTGTGGTACGTGGGCCTGCGCTGGACGAGTCCGGCCAACGCGGGGATCCTGGGCGCGGCCTCCCCGGTGGTGGTGGCCCTCGCGGCGGCGGCGTGGCTGCGCGAGCGCGTGTCCCCGGTCAACCTGGCCGGCATCGGCCTCACCCTCGCGGCGGTGCTGCTGACCATCGCGCAGGGATCGCCCCGCACCCTGCTCACGCTCTCCGTCAACCGCGGCGACGTGATCATCCTGGTCTCGCAGAGCCTGTGGGTGGTCTACACGCTCTACAGCCGGGCCAACCTCTCCACGTTCTCGCCGCTCCAGATGCTGGCCGGCGCGCACGTGGTCGCGGCGGGCCTGCTGCTGCCGATGGCCCTCGTGGAGGGGCCGTGGCAGGCGTTCGCGCACGCCTCGTGGGTGGGCTTCTCGGTCGTGCTCTACAGCGCCCTTCTGGGGACGCCGGCCCACATCGCCTTCTACCAGGCGGTGCGCACCGTGGGGCCGAGCCGCGCCGCGGTCTTCATGAACCTGATCCCGTTCATGGTGCTGGGGCTGTCGTGGCTGATGCTGGGCGAGCCGATCCACTGGTACCACTGGGTGGGCGCGATCGGGGTGATCGGGGGTGTGGTGCTGACGACGCGACGCTCGCTCCCGCTCCCCGCTCGGGAGAGGGCCGGGTGAGGGGCGGCTACCGCTTGGCCGCGGCCTTCGGGCCCTTGCTCGACGCCGGCTTGGCCGGCTTGTCGTCCTTGATCAGGTGCTTCACCTCGTCCATGAACTGGGAGATGTCCTTGAACTGGCGATACACCGAGGCGAACCGCACGTAGGCGACCTGGTCGAGCTTCTGGAGGTGCTCCATCACGATCTCGCCCAGCTCGAGGCTCGTGATCTCCTTCTCGGCCCGGTCGTGGAGCTTGGCCTCGATGTCGGCCACCACGTCGTCCACCGCCTGCACCCCGACCGAGCGCTTCTCGCAGGACTTGAGGATGGAGCCGCGGAGCTTCTGCCGGTCGAAGGGCTCGCGGCGCCCGTCGCGCTTGACCACGTGGGGCAGCACGTCCTCGATGTACTCGTACGTGGTGTAGCGCCGGTGGCACTTGAGGCACGCCCGGCGGCGGCGGATGAACTCCCCGTCGCGCCCCACCCGCGAGTCCACCACGCGGTCCTCGGTGTGGCCGCAAAACGGGCACTTCACTTGAGGCGCCCCGCGTAGAGGGGGAACTGGGAGGTCAGCTCCTGCACCTGGCCCCGCACCGCCGCCTCCACCGCCCCGTCGCCGGCGCGCTGGAGCACCCGGTCGATGAAGTCCGCGATCCGCGCCATCTCTGGCTCCTTCATGCCGCGCGTGGTAACCGCCGGTGTCCCGATGCGGATGCCGCTCGTGACCATCGGGCCCTTGGTGTCGAAGGGGATGCCGTTCTTGTTGACGGTGATCCAGGCCCGGTCGAGCGTCTCCTGGGCGTCCTTGCCGGTCACGTTCCGGGTGGTGAGATCCACCAGGATCAGGTGGGTGTCGGTCCCGCCCGAGACCAGGCGGAAGCCGCGGGCGAGCAGCGCCTCCGCGAGCGCGCGGGCGTTCTTGACGATCTGCCCCTGGTAGGCCCGCCACTCCGGCGTCTGCGCCTCGCGGAAGGCGACCGCCTTCGCCGCGATCACGTGCATGAGCGGCCCGCCCTGGATGCCCGGCAGCACGGTGCGGTCAAGATCCTTGGCGTACTGGCTCCGGCACATCACCATGCCGCCGCGGGGCCCGCGCAGCGTCTTGTGGGTGGTCGTGGTGACGAAGTCGGCGAACGGCAGCGGCGAGGGATGGAGACCGGCCGCGACCAGCCCGGCCGGATGCGCGATGTCGGCCATGAAGGCGGCGCCCACCTCGTCGGCGATCTCGCGGAAGGGCTTGAAGTCGATCGCGCGCGGGAAGGCCGAGCCGCCCGCGATGATGAGCTTGGGCCGGTGCCGCCGGGCCAGATCGCGCACCTCGTCCAGGTCGATCCGCTCGGTGTCCTTGCGGACCCCGTAGGGCACGATCTGGTAGAAGCGGCCCGAGAAGTTGATCGGGCTGCCCGCGGTGAGGTGCCCGCCGTGGGCCAGGTTCGGACCCAGCACGATGTCGCCCGGCTTGAGCAGGGTGAAGTACACCGCCATGTTGGCCTGCGAGCCCGAGTGGGGCTGCACGTTGACGTGCTCGGCCCCGAACAGCTCCCGCGCGCGGCTGATGGCCAGCTCCTCGGCGACGTCCACGAACTCGCACCCGCCGTAGTAGCGCTTGCCCGGATAGCCCTCGGCATACTTGTTGGTCATCACCGAGCCCACCGCTTCCAGCACCGCCTCGGAGACGAAGTTCTCGGACGCGATCAGCTCCAGGTTGCGGGACTGGCGCTCGGTCTCCGCGCGGATCGCCTTGGCGATCTCCGGATCGGTCTGCTCGAGCGGGCTCATGGATGGGCCCGGTCGCCGGCGTGGCGAGACTCGACGTCCGCGATCTTGGCGACCCGCCGCGCGTGCCGGCGGGCCGCGAAGTCGGTCTCGAGCCAGGCCTGGAGGATGTCGGCCGCCATGTCCGCGCCCATGAGCCGGCCCCCCAGCACCAGCACGTTGGCGTCGTTGTGCTCGCGGCTCATGCGCGCGGTGTAGAGATCGGCGCAGAGAGCCGCGCGCACGCCAGGGATCTTGTTGGCGGCGATGGACATGCCGATGCCAGTGCCACACACCAGGAGGCCCCGCTCGACCTTGTGATCCGCGACGGACTCCGCGACCAGGGCGGCGTAGTCCGGGTAGTCGACGGACTCGGTGGAGTGCGTGCCGAGATCGAGTACCTGGTAGTTGTGGCTTATCAGCCAGCCCTTGAGGGCTTCCTTGAGCCCGTATCCGGCATGATCGGCGCCGAGCGCAATGGTGGAAACCACGGGGCAACCTTACGCTCCGTCGGGGCTGGGTGTCAAGGAACCCGCTACCGGTGGGGGGCGCGGGCCTGCCGCGATCAGGTCCCGACCTCCTCCCGCCCGTCGAGCACGGGCTCCGGCACCTGCGCGACGACCGCGTCCATCTCGGCGAGGATCTCGCGGCGCCGATCGGCCAGGTGGCGCGCGAGATCCCGGTCGAGCACGAGCCGGAGCAGGGCCCGCGTCTCGCGGTAGAGCCGGCGCAGGCGCTCGCTCCAGGCCAGCGCGAAGAAGCCACCCGGCCCGAGCAGGACGATGAAGAGCGCGAGGAGCGGTCCACCGCCCCAGCGCCAGAGCAGCCACGCCTCCCCGACCCACGTGAGCGGGTAGAGCACGACGCCGGCCACCAGCTTGTAGGTGGCCTCCACGTCGCCCTCGGGCCGGAGCAGCCGCACCGCGGCCCAGGTGAGCCAGTACGGCAGCGTGTGGCTGGCGAGCCCCCAGAGCGCCAGCGGGAGCCCGCCGAGCAGGGCCGCGAGCTGGCCGCCCGCGTAGCGCAGCGCCACACTCGGGGCCGGCGGCTTCAGCAGCACCGCGGTGCGCAGGCCCGCCTCGTCCAGGTCTTTCACGTAGCGCTCCATCTGGCCGCGCAGCAGCGAGAGGCGCGTCGCGTCGTGGTGGCTCAGGTACCGATAGGCGCGCGTGGCGCGCCGCCGCCAGTCCGCGCGCGCGCTCGCGTCCCACTCCCCGCCCCGCTCCTGACGCCAGAGCCGCTCGGCGTGCTCGACGAGCCGCAGCGTCTGGCGATCCTCCACCCGCGCGATGAGCCCGCGCATCGCCTCGCCGAGCCGCGCGGTGAGCCGGCGCGCGGCCTCCTCGGGCGAGGATCCCGCGAGCGCCACACAGTCGGCCACCGGCACCGGCTCGCCGATCGAGACCAGGGCCCAGCCGGTACGGAACGTGCCGGGCTCGTGGAACATGAGACCGACCGGCAGCAGGGTCACCGGACCGACCGAGTCCGCCTCCGCGGCCAGCAGCATCCGCGCCGCGCCGGTCCGGAGGGGCATCAGGAGCGGCTCGGGCTGGCTCACGCCCTCCGGGAAGATCAGGATCGCCTGGCCGCTCCGCAAGGCGGCCGACGAGGCCTCGAAGAGCGCGGTGTTGCGCGCCGGATCGGTGCCGCCCTCCTGGCGACGGTGCACGGGCAGCGCCCCGATCAGGCGGAGAAAAGGGCCGATCAGGGGATTCGAGAAGAGCGGCGCCTTGGCCACCGAGACCAGGCGCCGGGGAAAGTGGCCCAGCAGCAGCACCCCGTCCACGAGCGCGTTGTGATGGTTGGCGGCCACGATGAGGGGACCCGCGAGCGGGATGCGCTCGGGGTCGATCACGTCGACGCGGCGATAGAAGAGCGCGAGCAGCAGCCGGGCGAGCGCCCGGACCAGCCGATAGGGCGCGGGGGCGTCGCTCAGAGCGACACGCGCTGGCCGTCCTCGGCCACGGCGACCGGCCAGCCCAGACGGCTCGTGATCGCGTCCCGGAGCGCGGCCGCCGCGTCCGCCTCGCCGTGGACGACGTAGGTCATGCCGGGCGGCCGCGTGAAGCCGCCGAGCCAGCGCAGGATCTCTTCGCGGTCGGCGTGCGCCGAGTACGCGTCGCTCACCAGGATCTGCGCGCGCACCGGGACCTCCCGGCCCAGCATCTTCATCTCGGTCGCCCCGTCCTTGAGCCGGCGCCCGCGGGTGCCCGCGGCCTGGTAGCCGACGAAGAGCACCGTGGTGCGGGGATCGGGCAGGAGACGCCTCAGATGGTGGAGGATGCGGCCTCCGGTGGCCATGCCGCTGCCCGCCACGATGATGCCGGGACCGGGCGTATCGTTCAGCCGCTTGGAATCGTCCACCGTGCGCGCCAGGGTCAGCCGGGACGGCGCGTAGGGGCGCGTGCCGTCCGCTTCCAGCGCGATCAGCGCGGCGTCGTGCTCCTCGGTGTGGCTCGCGTAGATCGCGGTGGCCTGGATCCCCATCGGGCTGTCGAGGTAGACGGGGAGGCTCGGGATCGCCCCCTTGGTCTCGAGAGCGCGCAGGTCGTGCAGGATCTCCTGCGAGCGGCCCACCGCGAAGGCGGGGATGAGCAGCCAGCCCTTCTGGTCGACCGCGCGGCGCACCGCGGCCGCGAGCCGGTCGACGGGATCGTCCGGCGGGTGCACGCGATTGCCGTAGGTGGACTCCACCAGCAGCACGTCGGCCTCCGCCACCGGGTCCGGATCCACCATGATCGGCACGTCGTAGCGGCCGAGGTCGCCGGAGAACACGAGGCGGCGCCCGCCGATCACGCACGTGACGAGCCCGGCCCCCAGGATGTGCCCCGACGGCGTGAAGCGGGCCTCGACGCCGGGCGCGGGCGTGAAGCGCTCGCCGAAGGCCACCCGGCGGACCTGGGCGAGGGCGCGGTTGGCGTCCGCCACCGTATAGAGCGGCAGCGCGGGCTCGTGCTTGCTCGTCCGGTGCCGATTCGCGAACGCGGCCTCCTCCTCCTGGAGGTGCGCCGCGTCCGGGAGCATGATCCGGAGGAGATCGAGCGTGCCGGCGATGCAGTAGACCGGCCCGATGAAGCCGCCGCGGCAGAGGCGCGGCAGGTAGCCGGAGTGGTCGATGTGGGCGTGGCTCAGCACGACCGCGTGCAGCGTCTTCGGATCCACCGGCGGCGGGGCCCAGTTGCGCAACCGCAGGGGCTTGAGGCCTTGGAAGAGCCCGCAGTCGAGCAGGAGCCGGCTCGCGCCGTCCTCGAGCAGATGCTTGGAGCCGGTCACGGTGCCCCCGGCCGCCCCGAGGAAGGTCAGGGTCGCGGTCACTCGGAGATGGACTCCCGCACGGACCGGCGGCGCTCGCCGCGCACCGGGTACGGCCCCGCCCCCGCCGGGAACTCGAACGTCTCCTGCTCCGCGGTCTCCACCCCCAGGGTGACCAGGCGCTCGATGTCGAGCCGCGCCTCCATCGCCGCCACCGCGGCGGCCTCCATCCGGGTATCCGGATGGCGCGGGGTGAAGAGCGTGCAGCAGTCCGCGTCCGGCTCGATGGAGATCTCGTACGTCCCGAGCGCGTGCGCCTGCTCGGTGATCTCGAGCTTGTCCATGCCGATCAGGGGCCGCAGGATCGGCATGCCGGCCACCTCGTCGATGCGCGTGATGTTGGCCAGCGTCTGCGAGGCCACCTGCCCCAGGCTCTCGCCGGTGACCAGCGCGGGCGCGCCCGCGTGCCGGGCGAGACGCTCGGCGATGCGCACCATGAGCCGCCGATAGACGACCACGCGGGCGGGCGGGGGCACCGCCAGCACCACCTCGCGCTGGATCTCCCCGAAGGGGACGAGGAAGAGCCGCGAGTGGTACTGCCACTGGGTGAGACGGGTCACCAGCTCGCGCGCCTTGCCGCGGGAGAGATCGGGCAGGTAGGGCGCACTGTGGAAATGGACGAACACCACGCGGCAGCCCCGCTTCATGAGGCGCCAGGCCGCCACCGGCGAGTCGATGCCGCCCGACAGCAGCGCGGCCACCGTGCCGCTCGCTCCCACCGGCAGGCCGCCCGGCCCCTGGTCGCGGTCCGCGTAGACGAACGCCTCCCCGGGCAGCACCTCCACCCGCACGTCGAGCTCGGCGTGCTCGAGGCTGACCCGCACGTCGGGTCGGAGCGCGAGCACGTGCGCGCCCAGGTCGCGGTTGAGCTCGACCGAGGTCAGCGGGAAGGTCTTGAAGGCGCGCCGGGCCGAGATCCGGAAGGTCCGGAACTCGCGGCCCTCGATCGCCTGCTCCACCGCGGCCCGCAGCGCCTCGCGCGAGACGCCGGTGCGCAGGGCCAGCGAGAAGTTGGCCACCCCGCACACGCGGGCGAGCCGCTCGCGCAGGCGCGCCGGATCCGGATGGCGCGAGAGATCCAGCATGATGCGCCCGGTGAGCTGCACCAGCCGCACCGGACCGAGGTCGGCGATCGCGCGCAGGAGGTTCTCTTGCAGATGCCGGAGGAAGAGGGGGCGATTGCCCCGCTTGAGGCTGATCTCGTGGTAGTGGAGGAGCGCGGCGGGCGCGCTCTGATACCCGGGGGACGGGCCCGTCATCACTCGGCCTCCGCCGGCCGGCGATGCTTGGGCCGCCGCCGGTACACCGTCCGGGGTACCTCCACCTTGGGCGGCTTGGCCGGCATCGGCTTGCGGACTTTCATATGGATGGGCATATGGGTGGGCTTCCGGCGCTGCTTCATCCGGCAAGTATATCCCGCCGGTCCGGGGTCAATAGGGCGCGCCCGGGAAGGTGTCGATCCCGGCGGGACGGCCCGCCGCCTTGTACATCTTCACCGCGCCCACGCCCGCCCCGCCCCACAGCCCCTCGATGACCCCGTCGTGCAGCGCCCAGCTCCGGCCGCGCACGGTCCGCGCCGCGTCCGGCCGGCGGAAGTGCGAGGAGCCGTCGAGCGCGGTGAGCAGGGACCCGCCCTCGGAGAAGCCGGCGTGGATCTCCTCCATCACGTCGCGGCCCATCAGGTAGCCGCAGCCCCGGCGCTCGTACAGGATCGCCGAGTGGTAGAAGAGCGGCTCGATGAGGTAGATCTCCTTGCCGATCAGGGTGCAGAAGCTCTCCATCGCGTCCAGCACCCGCGACAGCAGGCGCAGGCCGCGCCGCACCTGCCCGGGGGCGAGCCCGTCCTGCATCGCGCGCGCTTCCTCCACCACGTTGCGCGACGCGGTGCCGAACAGGGTATCGCGCCCGTCCGGGTCGCGGTCGATCGCGAAGCGCGGCCCGGCCGGGTCGGTGATCTGCACGAAGGCCAGCTCCGGCACCGACAGGGGCGACATCTCCACGTCGACCAGCAGCGCGGGGTCGCGGTCCTCGGTCGAGGAGCGCACCTCCACGCGGGCCCACGGCTTGTCCGGCGGCGCGGTCACTCGCACCAGCCGCGCCCCGTCCCGGGCGCAGAGGGTGGAAGGATCGATCCCGAAGCGGTCGAACAGCTCGTCGGGGACCAGGCGCGCGTAGAGGGCCTCCGCGACCTCGCGCGGCAGCGCGTTGATCTCCTGGATCGAGCCGAGTCCGAGCCCCTCCGCGCGCAGGTCCATGGGGTCCGGTCGCGCCCTAGCGGGGTCCCGCCGGCGCGGGGCCGGGCTCGAGCGTGGGCAGGAGCCCGCGCGCGGCCTCGAGGTCCTCGGGGGTGTTGACGTTCATGAAGACGATCTCGGGGGCGCGGTGGCGGGCGACCTCGTCCTCCCCGATGGCGAGGACGCGCACGTCCTCGAAGAAGCCGACGATCTTGAGGCGCCCGGCGCGCAGCCGCGTCTCGATCGGCGCGAGGCACGCCTTGCCGTAGCAGGCGTGGAGCGTCTCCCACTGCGCTCCCACACGAGGGACCACCACGTCGGCCTCCGCGGCCCGCGCGGTGACCAGGCGCGCCACCTCCGCCATGAGGAACGGCATGTCGCAGGCCACCGTGAACGCGGCGTCGCCGCGCGCGGCGCGGAGGCCGGAGTAGATGCCGCCGAGCGAGCCGTGATCCGGGAACGCGTCGGGCACCATCGGCAGGTCGAGCGAGGCGTAGAGCTCGGGGGTGTTGGTGACGAGGAGCACGTCGTCGGCGACCGCGCGCACCACGTCGGCGACCCGGTCGATGATCCGCCGCCCCCCCAGCTCCATCAGGGCCTTGGGCCGTCCGCCCATCCGCACGCTCCGGCCCCCGGCCTGGATCACGCCGGTTATCCGCATGCCGCCTCGACGATCACCGGCCCCTGCCGGAGGATCCGGGGGGGCCACACCGTGCAGTCCGCGACGGTGGAGCCCGCGCCGCCCGCGGTCGGCCCCCCGTCGAGAATCAGCTCCACCCGCCCTTCGAAGTACTCGCGCACCGCGGCCGCGGTGAGTGCGGGCGGGGCCTCGCTCGGATTGGCGCTCGGCGCGGTGATCGGGCGTCCCGCCGAGCGCACGAGGGCGCGGGCCACCGCGTGGCCGGGCATGCGCACCCCGATGGTGGAGCCGCCCCCGGTGAGCCCCACGGGCACGCGGGCCGCCGCCTCCAGCACGAGGGTGAGCGGGCCGGGCCAGTACCGCGCCATCAGCGCCCGGGCGCCGTCGGAGACTCGGGCCGCCAGGCCCGCCGCCATGTCGATCGAGTCGACCAGCACCAGCAGCGCCTTGTGCTCCGGCCTCCCCTTCACCTCGAACACCCGCGCGACCGCGTCGGAGTCGAGCGCGTCGGCGCCGAGACCGTAGAAGCTCTCGGTCGGGAACGCCACCAGCCCGCCCGCCTCGACCACCGCGGCGGCGGCCGCGATCGCGCGCACGTCGGGCTGCTCGGGATCCACCGCGCGGATACGCGTGCGAATGGGCGGGGCGCTCACCCGAGACGTCTCAGGGCGTGATGGCCGATGTCGCGCCGGTAGTGGGCCCCGTCGAAGCGGATGCGCTCGACGGCGGCGTAGGCGGTGCGGACCGCGGCGGCCACGTCGACGCCGAGCGCCTGCACACCGAGCACGCGGCCGCCGGCGGTCACGAGCGTGCCGCCCGCGAGCGCGGTGCCCGCGTGGAACACGTTGACGCCGGGGAGCCCGGCGGCGACCTCCGCGCCGGTGATGGCCCGGCCCGTCTGGTAGGCCCCGGGATACCCCGCGGAGGTCATAACCACGCACACCGAGCTCCGCGGGCTGAAGCCCAGCGCGGGCGGCAGGCCCTTCCCGGTCGCGGCGGCCAGGAGCAGGGGCAGCAGGTCGTCCTCGAGGCGCGGCAGGATCGCCTGGCACTCGGGGTCGCCGAAGCGGCAGTTGAACTCGATGACCTTCGGCCCCTCGCGCGTGATCATCAGGCCCACGAAGAGCACGCCGGTGTAGGGCGCGCCCTCCTCCGCCATGGCCGCGATGGTGGGACGGACGATCTCGCGCATCACGCGCTCCTGCATGTCCGCGTCCATCACCGGGGTCGGCGAGTAGGCGCCCATGCCGCCGGTGTTGGGGCCACGGTCGCCGTCGTGCACCGTCTTGTGGTCCTGCGCCGCGACGAGCGGCAGCACCCCGGTCCCGTCGGAGAGCGCGAAGAACGACGCCTCCTCGCCCACCAGGAACTCCTCGATCACCACCGTGAGCCCGGAGTCGCCGAAGGCGCGCGCCTCGAAGCACTGCGCGACCGCCCGGTCCGCCTCCTCGAGGGTCTGGCACACCACCACGCCCTTGCCCGCGGCGAGGCCGTCGGCCTTCACCACCAGCGGCGCGCCCATCTCCCGGCAGTGGCGCCGGGCCGCCGCCGTGTCCCGGAAGGTGCCGAAGCGCGCGGTCGGGATGCGGTGACGCGCCATCAGGTCCTTGGCGAAGGCCTTCGAACTCTCGAGCCGCGCCGCCGCCGCGCTGCCTCCGAACACCGCGAGGCCGGCCGCGCGGAGCCGGTCGGCCAGGCCGAGGGCGAGCGGGGTCTCGGGCCCCACCACCACGAGGTCGGGCCGCTCCTGCTGGGCCAGGGCCACGATCTGGTCGATGGCGGTGTCCTTGATCGGCACGCAGCGGGCGTGCGCGGCGATGCCGGGATTGCCGGGCGCGGCGATCATGCGCCCGAGGCCCGGACTCTGGGCGAGCTTCCAGGCGAGCGCGTGCTCGCGCCCGCCGCCGCCGACCAGGAGCACGTCGGTCATTCGTCGCTCTCTGGCGAGGCGTCGTCGGGGCCCCCGGCCTCGCCATCGAGGTGGGCGCGCGCGATCTTGGCCCACGGGCTGCCGAGATCCAGCTCGAGGTAGCGCCGCCAGTGGACCGCCGCGCTCTCGCTCCGCCCCATCTTGGCCAGCACGCCGGCCAGGTTGAAGTGAGCGTCGGCGTAGTCGGCGTCCAGCTCGAGCGCGCGCCGGTACCACGTCACCGCCACCGGGAAGTCGCCGAGGTCCTCGTGGAGCGAGCCCAGGTTGAAGCCGGCCTGGCAGCAGGTGTCGTCGGCCTCGAGCGCGGCGCGATAGCACTCGCCCGCCCGCTCGTACTGCCCCATGCGGTGGTGCAGGAGGCCGAGGTTGTTCCAGGCCGCCGCATAGCCCGGGTCCATGTCGAGCACGCGCTCGTAGGCGTCCACCGCCGACTCCCACCGCTCGGGGTCGCCGTCCCACTCCGAGGCGCGCTGGAACCACACCTCCGCCGCGTCGGCGGGCGGGATCAGCGGCCGCACCATGCCGGTCAGCAGCACCTCGCGCGTCTCGCGCTCGAGGTCGCCCGCCGCGAAGTCGAGGAGCGCCTGCCCGGTGCCCGGGTCGAGGCGCAGGCGGTCCTGCTCCACGACCACGCGGCGGTCGTGGACCACCAGCCGCAGCTCGGCGAGCGGAGTCTGCACGTCCGGGACGAGGCGCCGGGCGCCGTCGAGCGCGGCCCGCACCTGGCGCACGCTCGCGCCGCTCTCGAGGAGCTGCGCGGCGGCCCGGGCCGAGACCAGCTCGCGGAAGCGGACCCCGCGCGGGTCGTCGCGCAGGAGGCCCAGGCGCCGGAGCTGGGACCGCCGCTTGGGGGACAGCC
>DATGBR010000315.1:0-4668 GCA_035312605.1 Candidatus Methylomirabilota bacterium | reverse complement strand
CGCTGCCGCCGGTCGGCCGGCGCACCAGGCCGATGCCGAGCGCGGCGGCCGCCGCGACGTCGATGCGGTGGTCGAGCGGCTGCCCGTAACCGAGCGAGATGGTCGCGGGCTCCCAGGCGAAGAAGCGAAGGGTGGGCGGCGCCGTCTCCGCGAGCCGGCCCTCGAGCAGCGTCTCGTCGAGCGCCATGTTGAGCGCCCCGTCGAGCGGCTCGGTGACCAGCAGGCGAAAGGGCGTCGTCACAACCCGTCACCCTCGAGCCCCTCACCTTCGAGCCCCTCACCTTCGAGCCCCTCACCCTGCCCTCTCCCCAGAGGGGAGAGGGTTATTGCGGCGGGCGCCACCTCAGGACGGGCTGGCGGGCGGCCAGCGTCTGGTCGAGTCGGCGCACCGGAGTCGTCAGCGGCGCCTGGTGGATGACCGCGGCGTCGGTCTCGGCCTCCCGAGCGATCTGGATCATCGCGTCGCAGAACTGATCGAGCGTCTCCTTGGACTCGGTCTCGGTCGGCTCGATCATCAGCGCTTCCTCGACGATCAGCGGGAAGTAGGTCGACGGCGCGTAGAAGCCCAGGTCGAGGAGCCGCTTGGCGATGTCCATCGCGGTCACCCCGAGCTTCTTCTGGCGCCGCGCCGAGAGCACGCACTCGTGCATGCACGGCCCCGGCGCGGAGCGGTCGTAGTCGCCCTCGAGCCGCTTCAGGATGTAGTTGGCGTTGAGCACCGCGTTCTCGGAGACCGAGCGGAGCCCGTCGGGACCCATGGTGCGGATGTAGGTGTAGGCCCGCACCAGCATGCCGAAGTTGCCCCAGAAGGCCTGCAGCTTGCCGATCGACTGCGGGCGATTCCAGTCGAGTCCGTAGGCCCCCGCGCTCGGGTCGTCGCGCTTCACCACCACCGGCGTCGGCAGGAACGGGGCCAGGTGCGCCTTGATGCCGACCGGGCCCGAGCCCGGCCCCCCGCCCCCGTGCGGGGTGGTGAAGGTCTTGTGCAGGTTGAAGTGGCACACGTCGAAGCCGAGGTCGCCCGGGCGGGTGATGCCGAGGATCGCGTTGAAGTTCGCGCCGTCCATGTACACCTGGACGCCCTTGGCGTGGCACATCTCGGTGATCTGGTGGATCTTGGACTCGAATAGCCCGAGCGTGTTCGGCTGGGTGATCATGAACGCGGCCACGTCCTCGTCCAGGTGCCGCTCCAGATCGGCCAGGTCCACGTCGCCGTTCGCCTCGGACTTGAGCTCGACCACCGAGAAGCCGGCGAGCGCGGTGGAGGCCGGGTTCGTCCCGTGGGCCGAGTCCGGGATCAGCACCTTGTGGCGACGCTCGCCGCGGGCCAGGTGGTAGGCGCGGATCATCAGCACCCCGGCCAGCTCGCCCTGGGCGCCCGCCGCGGGCTGGAGCGACACCTCGTCCATGCCCGAGATCTCGGCCAGGTCCCGCGCGAGCTCGTGCATGAGCTGGAACGCGCCCTGGCTCGCCGCCTCCGGCGCGAGCGGGTGCAGCCGCGCGAAGCCCTGCAGCCGCGCCATGTCCTCGTTGATCTTGGGGTTGTACTTCATGGTGCACGAGCCGAGCGGGTAGAAGTGGGTGTCGACCCCGTAGTTCATCTGGGAGAGGCGCGAGTAGTGGCGGATCACGTCCACTTCCGAGACCTCGGGCAGCTCGGCCGCGCTCGCGCGCACGTGCTCCTTCGGCAGCAGCGCCGCGGGATCGCTGTCCGGCACGTCGCTCTCGGGTAGCGAGTAGGCGAAGCGGCCGGGCGAGGAGAGCTCGAAGACCAGCTTGTCGTAGGCGGGCTTGGCCGCGTGCATGGCCGGCGCCTCAGGCCACCGCCGCGGCCAGCGCGGCCGCGTAGGCGTCGATCTCGTCCTTGGTGCGCTTCTCGGTCACCGCCACCAGCAGGCAGTCCTTGTAGGCGCGGTCGAAGCCCTTGAGCGGCACCCCCGCGAGCAGGCGGTCCTTCAGGAGCCGCTTGATCACCCGCTCGGGCGACTTCGGCAGCTGGAGCGCGAACTCCTTGAAGAAGGGCGCGCCGAAGCGGAGGCGCATCCCGGGGACCTTGGCCAGCTCGCGGGCCGCGTAGTGGGCCTTCGCGGTCGACAGCTCGCCGACCTTCCGGAGCCCGCGCTTGCCCAGGATCGCGACGTAGATGGTGGCCATCAGCGCGCAGAGCGCCACGTTGGTGCAGATGTTGGACGTGGCCTTCTCGCGCCGGATGTGCTGCTCGCGCGTCTGCAGCGTGAGCACGAAGCCGCGCTGCCCGTCGACGTCCACGGTGGCGCCCACCAGGCGGCCGGGCATCCGGCGCACCAGCTCCTGCTTGACCGCGAACACGCCCAGGTTGGGGCCGCCGAAGCTCATCGGCACCCCGAGGCCCTGGCCCTCGCCCACCACGATGTCGGCGCCGCAGGCGCCGGGGGGCGTGAGCAGGCCGAGATTGATCGGATCGGCCACCACCACCAGCAGCGCGCCGGCCTCGTGGGCGCAGTCCGCCGCGGCCCGGACGTCCTCGAGGCAGCCGAAGAAGTTGGGGTACTGGATCACCACCGCGGCGGTGTGCTTGGACACCGCCTTCCGCAGCGCGTCCAGATCGGTCACCCCGTCGCCGAGCGGGGCCGACTTGATCTTCAGCCCGGGTCCCTCGGCGTAGGTCTCCACCACCTGCCGGTAGAGCGGGTTGACCCCGCGCGAGATCACGAGGGTGTCCCGCCCGGTCACCGAGTGGGCCATCAGCGCGGCCTCGGCCAGCGAGGAGGCCCCGTCGTAGATGGAGGCGTTGGCCACGTCCATCCCGGTCAGCTCCGCCATCATGGTCTGGTACTCGAAGATCGAGCGCAGCGTGCCCTGGCTCGCCTCCGGCTGGTACGGGGTGTAGGCGGTGAAGAACTCGCCGCGGGAGATCAGGTGGTTGATGGGGCTCGGGATCGCGTGATCGTAGGAGCCGGCGCCGAGGAAGCACGCGTAGTCGTCGGCGCCCGCGTTCCGCGCGGCCAGCCGCTGCAGGTGCCGCACCAGGTCGGTCTCGGCCATCGCGCCCGGCAGGTTGAGCGGGCGCGAGAGGCGCGCCTTGGCCGGGATGCGGACCAGCAGGTCCTCGATGGAGGAGGCTCCGATGAGGGCCAGCATCTCCTTCTGCTGGGCGGGCGTGTTCGAGATGTAGCGCATGCCGTCCCCTTCTCCGCTAGTGGCCGGCGCCCGCGGTGAGCTTCTCGTAGTCGGCCGCGCTCATGAGACCGTCCGCTTCCTTCGGATTGCTCATCCGGATCACCAGCATCCAGCCCTGCCCGTAGGGATCCGTGTTCACCACCTCCGGCGTCTTGGGCAGTAGGGCATTGACCTCGACGACCTCCCCGGTGACCGGGGCGAACAGGTCCGAGACCGCCTTCACCGACTCCACCACCCCGAAGGTCTTCATGGCGGACACCTTCGCGCCCACCTTCGGCAGCTCCACAAAGACCACGTCGCCGAGCTGCTCCTGGGCAAAGGCGGTGATGCCGACGCGGGCCCGGTCGCCCTCCACCTTGGCCCACTCGTGCTCGCGCGTGTACCTGAGCTCCGCCGGAACGTTCGCCATCGACTCTTCTCCCCTAGGCCTTCTTGGTATGCGAGGGATGGAACGGGGTCTTCACCACCCGGGCCGGGTGCAGGGCACCCCGGATCTCGACTGTCAAAGCGGTGCCTACCGCGGTTTGCGACGACGCCACGTAGCCCATGCCGATCG
This sequence comes from Candidatus Methylomirabilota bacterium, assembly GCA_035312605.1. Taxonomy (GTDB): domain Bacteria; phylum Methylomirabilota; class Methylomirabilia; order Rokubacteriales; family CSP1-6; genus CAMLFJ01. The sequence continues at coordinate 953 of DATGBR010000315.1, read as the reverse complement.
AGCGTTCGACCGATGGGCCGAACGAGCCGGAGGTGACCACGCCGACCGGCGCGCCGCCCGCCAGCAGGCGGTAGCCGTGCCGCGGCACCGCACGCTCGACCATCTCGAAGCCCACCAGCTTGCGCCCGACGCCGCGCGCGCGCAGCGCCTCGACGGCGGCGCGCCCGATGAACTCGCCCTTGGCCGGCTTCACCACCCAGCCGAGGCCGGCCTCGAGCGGGTTGGTGGTCTGGTCGATGTCGTTGCCGTAGAGCGCGTACTTCATCTCGAGCCTCAGCGTGTCGCGCGCCCCGAGCCCGATCGGCTTGATGCCGTCGCCGCGCCCCGCCTCGAGGAGCGCGGACCAGAGCCGCTCGGCCTGGCCGGCCGGCACGTACAGCTCGAAGCCGTCTTCCCCGGTGTAGCCGGTGCGGGAGATGAGGCCCTCGACCCCGGCCACCTTGCCGCGGGCGAAGTGATAGTAGTCGATGCCGGTCACGTCGCGGTCGGCGAGCCGGGCCACCAGCGCTTCCGCCTTCGGGCCCTGCACCGCGAGGAGCGCGGTCTCGTCGCTCACGTTCGTCCACTGGGCGCGCCCCTCGCTATGCGACGTGACCCACGCCCAGTCCTTGTCGATGTTGGAGGCGTTGACCACCAGCATGAAGTGATCGGGGGCGAGCCGGTAGACGGTCAGGTCGTCCACGATGCCGCCCTCCGGGTAGCAGAGGGCCGCGTACTGGACCTGGCCGATCGCGAGGGTGGAGGCGTCGTTGGTGCAGAGCCGCTGGACCGATGCCAAGGCGTCGGCGCCGCGCACCTCGAACTCGCCCATGTGGCTGATGTCGAAGAGCCCGACCGCGCCGCGGACCGTCCGGTGCTCGTCGATGATCCCGGTGTACTGCACCGGCATGTCCCAGCCCCCGAAGGGGACCATCTTGGCGCCCGCCTTGACGTGCACGTCGCGGAGCGGGGTG
>DATGBR010000314.1:0-13304 GCA_035312605.1 Candidatus Methylomirabilota bacterium | reverse complement strand
GGCGACGGGCCCTTTGCCGCGGTGGTCCAGCTACACGGGTGCGCGGGGCTCGAGCCGCAATCCTACCGCTGGGCGCAGTGGCTCGCCGAGCGGGGCTACGTCTCGCTCGTCGTCGACAGCTACGGGCCGCGGGGCGTGAAGGGGGACTGCCGGACGGGACCGGATGAGCCGCCGATCACCGCGCGCTTCGACGATGCCTTCGGGGCGCTGCGCTATCTGCAGTCACGGCCCGACGTCCGGGCCGACCGGGTGGCCGCGATCGGCTGGTCGCAGGGCGGGGTCTACGCGATGGCGGTGATCAACGGGCCGAGCCGCGAGCGCGCGCGCCGGCGCGGCGTGGAGCTGCCCGCGGTCGGCTTCGCGGCGAGCGTGGGAGTGTATCCCGGCGGCTGCTTCTCTCTGGTGAAGGAGCAGGTGGTGCGGCCGCTGCTGGTGCTCATCGGCGAGGCCGACGACTGGACTCCGGCCGCGACCTGCCGGGAGATGGTCGCGGCGATGCACGCGCGCGGCGCGGACGCCACCATCGTCACGTATCCCGGCGCCTATCACTACTTCGACGTCGAGGGCCAGCCCCACGAGGTCCTGGCCCAGGTCGAGAACGACACTCGCCCGGGCGGCTACGGGGCCACGGTCTCCTACCAGGCGGCGGCCGCCGCCGACGCCCACCGCCAGATCGAAGAATTCCTGGCCCGCCACCTGCGCCGTCCGTGAGCAGCGCGCGCGCCGAGGTCCGTCCGCGCAAGCCGCGCGTTGCACGGTGCGCCCGGCGCGTGCTAGCGTGAGCGCGGCTGCACCATCTCCATGGACGCGTCGGTCGAGCTCGTCAAGCATCTACTCGCCTCGGTGGTACACATCCACACCGAGGTTCCGTCGTCCCATCCCTCGACGCGCATCCTGGGCGACGAGCGCATGGGGACCGGGACGGTGGTGGACCCCGCGGGACTCATCCTCACCGTCAACTACGTGGTGATGGGCGGCGAGACCATCCAGGTCACCTTCGGGAAGGGCCGCGCCATGCGCGCCGAACTGGTGGCCCAGGACTTCGAGATCGGGCTCGCCCTGCTTCGCGTGAAGCGCCAGAGCCTCCCCGCGGTCCCGATCGCCGACTCGCAGTCGATCGACCGCGGGACGCCGGTCTTCGCCCTCGGCTCGATGGGGCCCCGCGAGCGCCGGGTGGCGGGCGGGCTCGTGACCTACCTGGGCGAGTTCGAGGCCTACTGGGAGTACCTGCTCGAGCGCGGCATCGTCTCGAGCGCGGCCAACCCCGGCTTCGGGGGCGGCCCGCTCTTCACCCTGACCGGGCAGATGGTGGGCGTGGTCCACCTGAACCTCAACGAGATCGCGCGCTCCTCCCTCGCGATCCCTGCCGAATGCTACCGGAGCAACCAGGAAGAGTTCCTGCGCTTCGGCCGCGTGGTCAGCCGCCCCCAGCGCGCCTGGCTCGGGGTCTTCGCCCACGCGCTGGAAGAAGGCGTGGTGGTGGCCGGCCTGGTGCCCAACGGGCCCGGCGCGCGCTCCGGCATCCAGGAGGGCGACCTCATCATGTCGCTCGACGCGCAGGAGGTGCCCACCCGCAAGGAGCTGTACCTGTCGCTCTGGCGGCACCCGCCGGGCGAGAAGATGACCCTCGAGGTGATGCGCGACAACGAGGTCCGCCGGCTGTCGGTCACCGGCGGCGACCGCGCCGACTTCTACAAGCAGAGCTCCTGACCCCGGACAGGGAGGCCCCCGATGGATCTCGGTATCAAGGGCAAGACCGCGCTGGTGGTGGCGGCGAGCAAGGGGATGGGCCGGGCGAGCGCGCTCGGCCTGGCCGCCGAGGGCGCGCGGGTGGTGATGTGCGCGCGCGGGGAGGCCGCCCTCGAGGACGCGGCGGCGGAGGTGAAGCGGCAGACCGGAGCGGAAGTGCTCGCGCTGGTCGCCGACGCGAGCCGCGCGGCCGACATCTCCCGGGTGGTGGCGGAAGCCAACCGGGCGTTCGGCGGGGTGGACATCCTGGTCGCCAACGTGGGCGGGCCGCCCCCGGGACCGTTCGAGGCGATGACCGACGAGCAGTGGAAGACGGCCTTCGAGCAGGTCCACCTCTCGGCGGTGCGGTTCATCCGGGAGGTCCTCCCTCACATGAAGCAGGCGCGCTGGGGCCGCATCCTGGCGATCCAGTCGAGCTCGGTGAAGCAGCCGGTCGACGGGCTCGTCCTCTCCAACGGCATCCGCCCCGGCATCGCGGGCCTCTTCAAGACGCTGGCCGGCGACCTCGCCCCCCACGGCATCACGGTCAACCTCGTCCTGCCCGGACGCATCATGACCGACCGCTTCCGCGAGCACCAGACCGACCGGGCCACCCGCAGCGGGGTCACGCTGGAGAAGCAGATGGAGCTGTCCTCCGCCGACATCCCGATGGGCCGCATCGGCACCCCCGAGGAGTTCGCGGCGATGGTGGTGTTCCTCGCCTCCGCGCGGGCCTCCTACGTCACCGGCACCGCGGTGCAGGTGGACGGCGGGCTCATCCGGAGCGTCGTCTAGGGTGCTCGGAGCCTTCCGGACCGCGCTGGCGAGCTTCCGCGCCCGGCGCGGGATGTTCCTCGCTTCCGGGCTCGCCTTCAACTTCGTGGTCTGCCTCATCCCGCTGCTGTTCTTCGTGGTGTCGGTGGCCGGCTTCGTGCTGAGCCGACGGGCGGTGATGGAGGCGGTGCTCAACCAGCTCTCCGCGATCGTCCCGGTCTACAAGGAGGAGCTGCACCAGAACCTCGCCGCCATCATCCGGAGGCGCCGGCTGTCCGGCCTGCTCGGCACCGCGGTGCTGCTGCTCTTCGCGAGCCAGCTCTTCAACTCGATCCGCCTCGTGCTGAGCGACGTCTTCGGCTTCCGCGGCGGCCCCGGCTTCCTCCGCGGCATGCTGCGCGACATGGTGATGGTCCTCGCGATGGGGCTCCTGTTCCTCGCCAGCATCGTGATCAGCGACGTCTTCGGCTGGCTCAAGATCCTGGTGTTCCAGACCATGGGGATGCCGACGCAGTGGGTGCGCTCCTGGTCGCTCGCGCTCGGGCTCGCGCTGAGCACCGCGTTCTTCTTCGTGCCCTACCGCTACTTCCCCCACCGCCGGGTGCCCGTCGGCGCGGCGCTGGCCGGCGCGCTGCTCGCCGCGGTGCTGTGGGAGGCGGCCAAGCAGCTCTTTCGCCTGTACATCCTCTCCTTCGGGGTCTACGACCAGGTCTACGGGCCCCTAGGCGTGCTGGTGGCCCTGGCCATGTTCGCGTACTACTCCGGGGTGGTCTTCATCCTGGGCGCCGAGTTCGCCGCCGCGCTGATGAAGGGCGGCCGGGCCTGACCGGTCTGTGCTAGGGTGATCCGGTCATGGCCGACCACCTGCCTCCGCCGCTCTCCGGCGTGCGGGTCCTCGAGCTCGCCCACCTGATCGCGGGGCCCATCTGCGGGATGTACCTGGCCGACATGGGCGCCGACGTGGTCAAGGTGGAATCGCGCGAGGCGCCCGACGCGGGACGGTCGGTGTACCCGCGCGCGGTGCGCAACGGCGAGGGCGTGCTGCACCTGACGGTCAACCGCAACAAGCGCGGCATCTGCCTCGACGTCAAGCAGCCCGAGGGGCGCGACGCCTTTCTCCGCCTGGCCGGTTGGGCCGACATCATCATCGAGGGCTTCCGGGGCGGGGTCGCCGAGCGTCTGGGCATCGACTACGACTCGGTGAAGGGAGCGAACCCGCGCCTGATCTACTGCTCGATCTCCGCCTTCGGCCCCGACGGCCCCTGGCGCGAGAAGCCGGGCCTCGACTCCCTCGCGCAGGCCCTGGGCGGCCTCATGGCCATCACCGGCGAGCCCGCGGGGGGCCCGGTGCTCTGTGGGGCCCCGGTGGCCGACACCCTCGGCGGCATGCTCGCCATCCAGGGCATCCTCACCGCGCTGATCTCGCGGGCCGGGACCGGGCAGGGGCAGCGGGTGGACGCGTCGCTGCTGAACGGGATGCTCTTCGCGCACACCGCGCGCCTCTCCGTGTTCCACGAGACCGGCGAGCCGCTGCCGCGCTACGGCAGCGGGCATCCCGAGATCGTGCCGTACCAGGCCTTCGAAGCCGCGGACGGCTGGATCTTCGTGGCCGCGTGGGTCGACCGCCTCTGGCTGCCGTTCTGCAAGGCGGTCGGGCTCGACGCGCTCGCCACCGATCCGCGCTTCGCCACCCGCAAGGACCGGCTCACCCATCGCGGCGAGCTCGAGGCGATCCTCGCCCCGGTGTTCCGCGCGCGCCCGGTCGCCCAGTGGATGGAGACGCTCGAGCAGGCCGACGTGCTCTGCGCGCCGGTCAACGACTACCCGGGCCTGGTCCGGCACCCTCAGGTGGTCGCCACCGGGTTCATCACCGAGCAGGCGCATCCGCGCGCGGGCCGCTTCAAGACGGTGGCGACCCCGGTCAAGCTCGAGAAGACGCCCGGCACCATCCGCACCCCCGCGCCCCTGCTCGGCGAGCACAGCCGGGACGTGCTCGCCGAGGCCGGCTTCGCGCCCGCGGAGATCGAATCGCTCGCCGCCCGCGGCATCATCTAACTCAGGAGATCCCCCATGATGCTCAAGGACAAGGTGGCGGTGGTGACGGGCGCCGCGCGCGGCATCGGCCGCGAGATCGCGCTCCTCCTGGCGAAGCACGGGGCCAAGGTGGTGGTGAACGACTACGGCGGCGGCTCCGACGGGGCCGGCGACGCCCGCGGCCCCGCCGACGACGTGGTCAACGAGATCAAGGGGCAGGGCGGGCAGGCCGCGGCCAGCTACGACTCGGTGGCGAGCATGGCGGGCGGCCAGCGCATCATCCAGACCGCGCTCGACCACTTCGGCCGCATCGACATCGTGGTGAACAACGCGGGCATCCTCCGCGACCGGATGATCTTCAACATGACCGAGGAGGAGTGGGACGGCGTCATCGACACGCATCTCAAGGGCACCTTCGCGGTGACCCGCGCCGCGGTGCCCCACATGCGGGAGCGCAAGTGGGGCCGCATCATCAACATGACGTCGACCTCGGGCCTCGTCGGCAACATCGGCCAGGCCAACTACGCGGCGGCCAAGCTCGGCATCGTGGGCTTCACCAAGGTGGTGGCGCTCGACATGGCCCGCTACAACGTGACCGCCAACTGCATCTCGCCCTTCGCGTGGACGCGCATGATCGGCACCATCCCCACCGAGACCGAGGCCCAGAAGGCCCGGGTCGAGAAGATCAAGAAGATGGGCCCCGAGCACATCGCGCCGGTCGCGGTGTTCCTCGCCTCCGACGAGGCCAAGGAGATCTCCGGGCAGATCTTCGGGGTCCGCGGCAAGGAGGTCATGCTCTTCTCGCACATGCGCCCGGTGCGGAGCATCCACCACGATCTCGGGTGGACGCCGGAGCGCCTGGCCGCCATGTTCCCGGGCACGCTCAAGCATCACCTGGCGCCGCTGGACACCTCGGGCCAGTTCTTCAACTACGACCCGATGGTCTGAGCCCGGGCGGGGCGCGGACCGATGCCCCGCGCGGCACTCGTGCTCGGGCTGGCCCTCGCGCTGGCCGCCGCGCTCGCGGGGACGGCCGCCCTCGCCGAGCCGGAGCTGCTGGTCACGGTGGGCGAGGTCACCGACACCAGCGCGGTGGTCTGGGTGCGCGGCGTCGCGTGGGGCGAGGTCACGGTGCGCTACGCGCCGGTGATCCGGGCTCCCGACGGGGCGGCGGGACCGCCGGTGAGCGCGCGCGGTCAGATCCGGGTGGCCCCGAGCCACAACCTCACCGGCAAGCTCGTGCTCCAGCCCCTCGAGCCGGCCACCCGCTACCGCTACACGATCACCCAGAACGCGGCCGCGACCTCCGGCGAGTTCGTGACCGCGCCCGCGCCCACCGTGGCGATCCCGGTCCGCTTCGCGTGGAGCGGCGACCTGGGCAGCCGCGGCCACTGCCGCAAGCCGGGCGGCGTCTTCCCGATCTTCCGCGCCCTCGCCCAGGTGCCGGCCGACTTCTTCCTCTTCGTGGGCGACACCATCTACGCCGACCATGAATGCGGCGAGTCGACACGCGTGCCGGGCTACGACTTCGTGGCGCGCCGGCTCGCCGACTTCTGGGCCAAGCACCTCTACAACCGGCAGGACCCGGCCGGACAGGCCTACTTCCGGTCCACCTCGGTCTACGCGATCTGGGACGACCACGAGGTGCGGAACGACTTCTCGGGTCCCACCGAGCCGCTCACCGATACCGGGCGGCGCGCCTTCATCGACTACTTCCCGATCCGGCCCCCGCGGGAGGAGCCGGGCCGTCTCTATCGCAGCTTCCGCTGGGGCTCGCTCCTCGAGGTCTTCATCCTGGACACGCGGCAGTACCGCAGCCCCAACAGCGACCCCGACGGGCCGGGCAAGACCATGCTGGGCGCGGCGCAGCGGCGCTGGCTGATCGACGGGGTGTCGTCATCGACCGCGGTGTGGAAGGTGCTGATATCGAGCGTGCCCCTGTCGGTGCCCACCGGGAGCCACGGGCACGACTCCTGGAGCAACGCCAACGCCCAGGGCGTGCCCGAGGAGCGCTCCACCGGCTTCGCGATCGAGCGCGACTCCATCCTGCGCGTCCTGCGGCAGCGCGGAGTCCGGAACCTCGTCGTCCTCACCGCCGACGTGCACTTCGCGCAGCTGATCCGTCACCACCCGACCCCCGACTGGTCCTTCCACGAGTTCATCGCGGGGCCGCTCTCGGCGACCCCGGGTCGGCCGCGCCCGCTCGACCAGGGCCTCAACCCGCGCTCGCTGTGGAGTCTCGGCGGCACCGCGACCTTCGGGGACATCGCCATCGACACCGGCGGCCTCACCGTGCGCATCGTCGACGGAGATGGGCGCGAGCGCTTCGTCCAGATCGTCGGAGCGGAGTGAGGGCCGGCGGAGTGAGGGCGCGGGTCAGGCGCGCCGATTGACCAGGTAGATCCCCACCGCGACCAGCGCAGCGGCCGCCCCCAGATGACCGGTGAGGCGCTCGCCCAGCAGGAGCCAACCCGCGAGCACCCCGAACAGCGGCGTCCAGAACGAGAACGACGCCAGGCCCGAGGCTGGGTAGCGCTGGAGCAGCCAGAACCAGATCAGGTAGGAGAAGAAGGCCACGATCACCGCCTGATACGCGAGCGCGCCGAGCACCCGCGGGGTGGGGTGGGTGAGGCCGGCCTCGCCGAGCGCGAGCGCGGCGCCGATCAGCAGCACCGTTGAGATCGTGAGCTGGTAGAAGAGCGTGCGCTGCGGGGTGACCGACAGGTCGCTCCGCATCTTGATGACGACCGTGCTACCGCCCCACACCAGGCCGCCGAGCAGTTCGAGGACGTCGCCGGTCAGCTCGCGCCGCGAGGGCAGGTAGAGGCCGTCGGCGAAGGCCAGGCAGAGCCCGACGAACGCGACCACCAATCCGGCCACCTTCGACGCGGTCAGGCGCTCGCCCGGGATGAAGAGGTGTGCCCCGAGCGCCACGAAGAACGGCGCGGAGAAGAGGAAGATCACGCTGCGCGACGCGGTGGTGAAGGCGAGCCCACCGTAGATGAGGATGAACTCGGCCGCGAACATGCCGCCGAGCAGCAGGCCGTAGCCGCCGGTGCCGTCGCGGACGAAGAGCCGCTCGCCGCGGAGCCGGCACCAGAGCCAGAGGAGCAGAGCGGCCACCAGGGAGCGGAGTCCGGCGCCGAAGAGCGGGGAGACTCCGGCGAGGCTGATCTTGATGGCCACCTGGTTGAGCCCCCACGCCACGCAGCAGAGCAGCAGGATGGCGGCCGGCACCCCGCCGAGGCGTCCGGAGGAGCGGCTCACGCCCGAGCCCGACGGAGCGACTCCAGCCCGAGCGCAGCCAGGCTCAGCAGGCTCACCGCCGCGCCCGCCCATTCGATCGCGCCCGGCCGGTGCTCGAGCTCCACCGCCGAGGTCTCGGTCGGCGCCATCACCTCGAGCAGGCCCAGCGCGTCCCGACGCGTGGGGATGCGCGCCCCGCCGGCCCGGGCCACCCAGAGCGGAGAGTAGGCGATCGCGAGCCCGGCCCATCCGGACGTGCCCGGCGGCACCGATACGCGCCAGCGCTGGGGGCCGATCGGGGTCGGCGCCTCCCGCGAATCGCGGAAGACGAAGATGTTGAAGGAACCGATGCGCGAAGATCGCCGAAGCGCTGGATTCGAATCGAGAAATGGGGCGACGCCCGCGTCCTCGTCCACCGCCACCACCGTCGAGATCCCGAGCCGGGCCGCGCGCCGGTCGAAACTCTCCGCATCGAGCGCCGCGAGCGGGACGCCGAAGAGGGTCCGCCCGTCGCGCTGCTCGGCGAGGAGGGTGAGGGGACGCTTCGCCGCGGAGCCCGTGTAGATCAGACCCGCCACCGGCGACGGGTGCGTGAACGTCCCCCCGATGATCGCGCGCCCGGTCCGGATCGGCGTGAGGGCGGTGAGGTGCGTGTGCGGGCGCCACCATTCGGGTCGCCAGTCGAGGGACACGCCCGAGCGGACAAACAGGATCCGGCCCGGCGGCACGGCCTCGAGCGCGGGCCAGAGGGCGTCGAGCCTCAGCCCGCGCGTCACCTCCGGCTCCTTCGGCCATTGCCCCGCCCACGGCCACAGCGAGAGGCCAGGCTCGTACGGGCCCCAGGCGAGAGGCACGCACGCGGCGAGCGCCAGCGGGACCACCACGCGGGGCCGGGTTAGGCGGGCAGCCAGCGCGGCCACGCCAAGCGCGCCGCCGAGCACGAGGGCCCAGTGGAGCCCGTCCACCAGCCGGTCGGCGGGCAGCCATGCGGCTCCGAGAGGCTCCGCGACGAGCGCATCGATCAGCACCAGGGCGATGGTCAGCGGAGCCATGGCGAGCAGCCATCGCCCGCGCGACTCACGGCCCGGCGTCGACGAGCGCCACGCGATCAGGCTGAGCAACGCGAGCACCGGGAGCACCGGCTGCGACAGGACACGCCAGCCGAGGACGGGGAGCGAGCGGTCCTGCCAGGCGAGCGGGAGCGCCATGTCCAGATGCGCCAGCAGCGGCAGCAGCCACACGCCGGCCAGGCCCAGCCCGAGCGCCACGAGGGCGAGCCCTTCGACCAGGCGCCGGCGGCACGGCGCGCGCCACGCCGCGGCGAGCAAGACCACCGCCACCGCGGTGGAAGTATGTGCCGGATGGAGGAGCGTCACCGCGGCGACGAGACCGGCGGCTCCGAGCGGCGGCCGCGGCGCGCCCTCCGCCCAGCGCAGGAGGACGAGGGCGAGCAGGAAGAGCGCGCCCCAGCCGAGCCGGGCGCCGACGAGCCCCCAGCGCAGGCCTTCCTCCACGCCGCTCCGGCAGCCTGCGGAGAGCGTGAGCGCCACGAGCGCGCCGGGCAGCGCGAGCCACGGGTCGCCGAGGAGCCGACGCAGGAGCACGTAGGTGGTCGCGCCGGGAAGCACCCACGCGAGCCAGAGGAGCGCCTGGTAGACCGTCGCGGTCGAGAGCGCACCGCCCGCCGCGTGATGGAGCAGGGCGCCGAGCCAGGCGAAGCCCGGCGGGTAGTACTGCAGCTCGGCGTAGCCGGCCCACCACCCCGGATCGAAGCGCCACGGCGCAAGCCCGACTGTGATCGCGTGGACCACGCGGTAGAGCTGACCGGGATGGTCGTCGAAGACGAGCAGGCCGCCGCCGAGCGCCCGCCACCCGAAGGCGATGGCGTAGGCGGCCAGCAGCGTGGGCGGCAGCCAGGCGCGGGTCACGGGTGGCGATGATACGGCATCGCGTTGACAATCCGCGTCGTGGAGTGTTAAGTAAACGAAATTGTTGTGGCTAGATCGGTGGTCCGGACGAGGCCAACCCGGACCGTGCAGCTAATTCCGGGGCTCAAATCCCCTACCGATGGAGAAGCCATGGACACCGTGAAGGGCTTGAAGTGCCGGGAGTGTGGCCGCGGCTACCCCGCCTCCCCGATTCACGTCTGCGAGTTCTGCTTCGGTCCCCTCGAGGTCGACTACGACTACGAGGCGATCGGCGCGCGGGTGAGCCGCGCGCGCATCGAGGCCGGGCCCCCGTCGATCTGGCGGTACGCCGATCTCCTGCCGCTCGACGTGCCCGACGGCGAGCCGCCGATCGGGCCCCACGTGGGCTTCACGCCGCTGGTCCGCGCGCGCAACCTGGCCCGCGAATGGGGCGTGCGCGAGCTCTACGTCAAGAACGACGCGGTCTGCCACCCGACCTGCTCCTTCAAGGACCGGGTGGTGGCGGTCGCGGTGGCCAAGGCGCGGGAGTTCGGCTTCGACACGGTGGCGTGCGCCTCGACCGGCAACCTCGCCAACTCGGTGGCCGCTCACGCAGCGGAAGCGGGTCTCAAGGCCTGCGTCTTCATCCCCGCCGATCTGGAGCAGGGCAAGGTGATCGGGACGCTCGTCTACGCGCCGACCCTGGTCGAGGTGCAGGGGACCTACGACGAGGTCAACCGGCTCTGCGCCGAAATCGGCGACAAGTACCACTGGGCCTTCGTCAACATCAACCTCCGGCCGTACTACGCCGAGGGCTCGAAGACGATGGGCTACGAGATCGCCGAGCAGCTCGGCTGGCGGGCGCCCGCCCACGTGGTGGTGCCCTGCGCGGGCGGCTCGCTGCTCACCAAGATCGCCAAGGCCTTCCCCGAGCTGGCCCGCCTCGGGCTCATCCCGGAGGCTCGCACCCGCATGTACGCGGCGCAGGCCGCCGGCTGCGGGCCCATCGTCACCATGATCAAGAGGGACACCGACGTGCTGGAGCCGGTGCGGCCGCAGACCATCGCGAAGTCCCTCGCCATCGGCAACCCGGCCGACGGCTACTACGCCTACCGGGCGGCCAAGGACTCGGGCGGCTACGGCGAGCACGCCACCGACGGGGAGATCATCGACGGGATGCGGCTGCTCGCCCGCACCGAGGGGATCTTCGCGGAGACCGCCGGCGGGGTGACGGTGGCGGCCACCCGCAAGCTGATCGCGGCGGGTCGCATCCCGCGTGACGAACCGATCGTGATGTGCGTCACCGGGAACGGGCTCAAGACCCCCGACGTGCTGCACGATCGACTCGGCAGCGACGTCACCATCCCGCCATCGCTCCAGGCCTTCGACCGGGCGCTGGCCGACCTCACATCCAGAACCGTGGCGTAGGCGCCGCGTCGAGGAGATCCCCATGTCCGTTCTCGTCCGCATTCCGACCCCGCTGCGCACCCTCACCAAGGGCGCGGCCGAGGTCCAGGCCGACGCTTCCACCGTCACCGACCTGATCGAGGCGCTCGAGCGCCAGTTCCCCGGCCTCAAGGAGCGCCTGCTCGAGGACGGCGGGCAGCTGCGCCGCTTCATCAACATCTACATCAACCAGGAAGACATTCGGTTCCTGCAGGGCGCCACCACGTCGCTCAAGCAGGGCGACGAGGTCTCCATCGTCCCGGCCATCGCGGGCGGCCGCTAGCCGCCCCCGGCACGCCTCCGTCGGGCCATGATCTCGAAGCGGGTCCAGGGCTTCACCGAGTCGGTGATCCGGGAGATGACCCGGGTCAACAACCAGTACGACGGCATCAATCTGGCCCAGGGCATGCCCAACTTCCCGCCGCCGCGCGAGCTGGTGGAGGCGGCTCACCGGGCCATCGACGGCGACTTCCACCAGTACGCGATCACCTGGGGCACCCCGCGCCTCCGGCAGGCGATCGCCGAGAAGTACCGGACGTTCTACGGCATGGAGATCGAGGCCGACCGGCACGTCACGGTCTGCTGCGGCTCCACCGAGACCATGCTGGCCACCCTGCTCGCGGTGCTCAATCCGGGCGACGAGGTGATCATCTTCGAGCCCTTCTACGAGAACTACGGGCCGGGATGCATCATCGCGGGGGCCGAGCCGGTCTTCGTGCCGCTCGAGCCGCCGGACTTCACGTTCGACCCGGACCGGCTGGCCCGCGCGGTCACCTCGCGGACCCGCGCGGTCGTGTTCAACAGCCCGAACAATCCCTCCGGCAAGGTCTTCTCGCGGGCCGAGCTGCAGGTGATCGCCGATCTCTGCCTCAAGCACGATCTCCTGGCCATCACGGACGAGATCTACGAGCACATCGTCTACGACGGCCTCGGCCACACCCCGATCGCCACGCTGCCCGGCATGGCCGACCGCACCGTGACCATCTCCGGCATCTCCAAGTCCTACTCGGTGACCGGCTGGCGGGTCGGCTACGCGGTGGCGAGCCCCGAGCTGTCGCTCGGCATAAGGCGCGCCCACGACTTCATCACCGTCGGGGCGCCGCACCCGCTCCAGGAAGCCGCGGTCACCGCGCTCGGCCTGCCCGACTCGTACTACGTGCATCTGCGGGAGAGCTACCAGGCCCGGCGCGATCTCCTGCTGGGCAAGGTGGAGGAGGCGGGCTTCGTCGCCTTCAGGCCCCGCGGCGCGTACTACATCCTCACCGAGGCGGAGCACTTCCTGAAGCGCTTCGGCTGCAAGGACGACCACGAGTTCGCCCTCCACCTGGTCCGGGAGGTCGGGGTCGCCACGGTGCCGGGCTCGTCCTTCTACGCCCACCGCGAGCTCGGGCGGACCAGGATCCGCTTCTGCTTCCCCAAGACCGACGACATGCTGATCGAGGCGGGGCGCCGGCTGCAGAAGCTCGCCCGTTGACCCTCCGCGAGGCGGCGCGCTCGGTGTTCGACGCCGGGCTCGCGGCCGCCGACGTCGCTCCGCTGGTCCGCCGCGCGCTCGCGGACGTGCGCCTCGCCCCGTCCGGCCGCGTGCGGGTGGTGGGCGCGGGGAAGGCCTCGGGGGCGATGGCCGCGGCGGCCGAGGCCGCGCTCGGCGACGTCATCGCGGACGGGCTGGTCGTGGTCAAGGACGGCTACCGCGCGCCCACCCATCGCATCACCCTCGTGGAGGCCGGTCACCCGGTGCCGGACGCGCGCGGAGAGGCGGCCGCGCGCCGGATCCGGGCGCTCGCGGAGACGTGCGGCGCGGACGACCTGCTCCTGGTCCTGGTCTCGGGCGGGGGCTCGGCCCTCACTCCGGCGCCGGTGCCGCCCATCACGCTGGCGGACAAGCAGGCCATGACCCGGCTGCTCCTCGCCGCCGGCGCGAACATCAACCAGCTCAACGCGGTGCGGAAGCACTGCTCGCTGCTCAAGGGCGGCCAGCTCGCGCGCGCTGCCGCGCCGGCCCGCGTGCACGCGCTCCTGCTCTCGGACGTCATCGGCGATCCGCTCGACGTCATCGCCTCCGGACCCACTGCGCCGGACGCCTCCACCTTCGCGGAGGCGCGGGCGATCCTCGAGCGGTTCGACCTGCTGGCCCGCGCGCCCGCCCCGATCGTGGACCGGCTCGAG
>DATGBR010000313.1:0-17065 GCA_035312605.1 Candidatus Methylomirabilota bacterium | reverse complement strand
GTCGGCGCTCGGCTGGGAGTACGACAGCGGCAACTACGCGGGCGCCTTGCGCAAGGCCATGGACACGATCGGCTACGCCGATCTCCGGCGCGAGCAGGCCGAGAAGCGCAAGCGAGGAGAGCTGATGGGCATCGGGATCTCGAGCTTCACCGAGATCGTCGGCGCCGGCCCGTCCAAGCATTTCGACATCCTGGGCCTCAAGATGTTCGACAGCTGCGAGATCCGGATCCACCCCACCGGCAAGGCCATCGCCCGGTTCGGGACCAAGTCGCAGGGCCAGGGGCACGAGACCACCTACGCTCAGATCCTGGCCGAGGAGCTCGGCATCCCGGCCAAGGACATCAAGGTCGAGGAGGGCGACACCGATACCGCGCCCTACGGGCTCGGCACCTACGCGAGCCGCTCCACCCCGGTGGCGGGGGCGGCGGCCGCCGTCGCCTCGCGCAAGATCCTCGACAAGGCGCGCAAGATCGCCGCGCACCTGCTCGAGGCCGCACCCGAGGATCTCGTCTACGAACCGGGCAAGTTCTCCGTCAAGGGCGCGCCCGATCGCGCGAAGACCATCCAGGACATCGCGTTCGCAGCCTACACCAACCACCCGCAGGGCATGGAGGCGGGGCTCGAAGCGGTCAGCTACTACGATCCGCCGAACCTCACCTACCCGTTCGGCAGCTACATCTGCGTGGTCGACATCGACAAGGGCACCGGCGAGGTGAAGGTACGCCGGTTCGTGGCCATCGACGACTGCGGCAACATCATCAACCCGATGATCGTCCAGGGGCAGGTGCACGGCGGGCTCAGCATGGGGTTCGCCCCCGCGCTCTACGAGGAGATCTCCTACGACGAGATCGGCAACGTACAGGGCGGCAGCTTCATCGACTATCTCGTGCCCACCGCGGTGGAGACCCCGAAGTGGGAGACCGGTCACACCATCACCCCGTCGCCGCATCACCCCCTGGGCGCCAAGGGCGTGGGCGAGTCCGCCACCGTCGGGGCCCCCGCCGCCATCGCCAACGCGGTGGTCGACGCCCTCTGGCACCTGGGCGTCCGCCACGTCGACATCCCCATCACCCCACCCAAGATCTGGCGCCTCCTCCGCGAGAAGGGCATCACGGAGTAGTCGCGGCCCGTGATCGCGCGTGGGCTGACACCGGGACTTCTTGTTCTAATTGGGGGGGAGCGGCGCCGCTCCTCCCCCAAGCCCCCCCACCACCACCTTGTCCAACTCGTTGGCGTCGGGGGAGAGTCCGCTTGCAAGACATCTTGATGCTGGCCGCCGGGCTTCGCGAACGTGGCGAGCCGTTCGCGCTCGCCACAGTGGTGCGGTGCGAGCGGCCGACGTCGGCCAAGCCGGGCGCGAAGGCGCTGATCCGGCCCGACGGCCGCGTCGCGGGCTGGGTCGGCGGCGCGTGCGCGGAGCCGGTGGTGGCCCGCGAGGCGCTGGCCGCGCTGCGGGATGGTCAGCCGCGGCTTGTGGTCCTGGTCGGCGACGGCGGGCGCGACCCGGCCCGCACCGAGGGGATCGTGCACTTCCCGATGACGTGCCACAGCGGCGGCACGCTGGAGATCTACGTGGAGCCCTTCCTGCCGAAGGCGTTGCTGGTGCTGGTGGGTCACGGCCCCGTGATCGAGACCCTCGCCACCCTCGGAGAGACCGCGGGGCACGCGGTGAGCGTGCTGACCGGAGACGCGACGGCGGCCCTGCGCGGCCTCTCGCTCGGCTCGACCTCGTCGGTGGTGGTCGCCACCCACGGCGACGACGACGAGCAGGCCCTGACGCGAGTGCTCGCCACCCCCGCGGGCTACGTGAGCCTGGTGGCGAGCCGCAAGCGTGCGAGCGCCATCGTGGAGACTCTCCGCCAGCGCGGCGTGCCGGCCGAGCAGCTCGCGCGGCTCAAGGCCCCCGCCGGGCTCGACATCGGCGCGGTCACGCCCGAGGAGATCGCGGTGAGCATCCTGGCCGAGATCATCCAGGCTCGGCATCATCGCCCGGCCGAGCCGGCCATGCTCGCAACCGCACTCGCAGAAGCCAAGGATCCGATCTGCGGCATGACCGTCGAGGTCGCCACCGCCCGTCACCAGTCGGACTGGGCGGGCCGCTCCGTCTACTTCTGCTGCCGCCATTGCAAGGAGACCTTCGACGCCGAGCCCGCGCGCTACGCGGCGGCGCTCGCCGGCTGACCACCCGCTCCCTCGAAGCGGCCTCGCGTCCGGCGTGGAGTAAGATACCCGGGTGCCTCGGCCCAAGCTCATGTCCATGCGGGAGGCCGTCGCCCGCTTCGTGCCGGACGGCGCCTCGATCTGCATGGGTGCCGCGCTCGAAGCGCTCATCCCCTTCGCGGCGGGCCACGAGCTGATCCGCCAGCGGCGACGCGACCTCACCCTCATCGGGCCCATCTCGGACATCCTCTTCGACCAGCTCATCGGTGCCGGCTGCGTGCGGCGGGTGATCGCGGCGTGGGTCGGCAACGTGAGCGCCGGCCTCGGCTACAACTACCGGCGCGCGGTCGAGCAGCGGATCCCGGCTCCGCTCGAGGTGCAGGACCACTCCAACCTGACGATCGCCTTCGCGCTGCAGGCCGCCGCCCTCGGCGTACCCTACCTGCCCACGCGCTCACTGCTCGGCACCGATCTCCCGCGCGCGAACCCGACCTTCAAGGAGGCGGCCGATCCGTGGTCGGGCGCCCCGCTCCTGCTCGTGCCCGCGATCGCCCCCGACGTGGCCATCCTCCACGTGCAGCGCGCCGACGAGGAGGGCCACGCGCACGTCTGGGGCACCCTCGGCGTCACGCGCCCAGCCGCCTTCGCGGCCCGGCAGGTGATCCTGGTCGCGGAGGAGATCCGCCCGCGCGAGCGCATCCTGAGCGACCCGGGCCTCGTGCTCACTCCCGCGCTCAAGGTCGCCGCGGTGGTGCACCAGCCGTTCGGCGCCTTTCCCTCGCCGGTGCAGGGCCACTACCGGCGTCACCACGACTTCTACCACCGCTTCCACGACGAGAGCCGGACGGTGGCAGGATTCCAGCGCTGGCTCGCGCACTGGGTGCACGAGGTCCCGGACTGGACCGGCTTCCTCTCCCGCCTCGACGCGGGCGTCCTCGACGGCCTGCGCGTGAAGCGCCCGCAGCTTTCCGAGCCGCTCGACTACGGAGCCTGACCGCCATGAAGATCACCGCCATCGAGGCCGTGCCACTCGCGATCCCACTCCGGCCGATGAACCCGCCCTCTCCGTGGACGGGCGGCACCCGCAAGCAGATCTTCGTGCGGGTGCACACCGACGAGGGCGTCAGCGGGCTCGGCGAGGCCTTCGCCTACGGCGCGCCCCTCGCGGTGGTGAGCGTCATCGAGGAGAGCCTCGCGCCCCTGATCGTCGGCCAGGACCCCCTGCGCATCGAGGCGGTGGTCGATCTCATGCACCGCGGGACCATGATCTACGGGCGGCGCGGGCTCGGGATGTTCGCGATCAGCGGGATCGAGATCGCGCTGTGGGACCTGCTCGGCAAGGTGCGCGGCGCGCCGGTCTACGAGCTCCTGGGCGGCGCCCTGCGCCCGCGCCTCCCCGCCTATGCGAGCCTCCTGCGCTACGAGACGCCGGAGGCGGTGGCGGGCGCCTGCCGCCACTTCGTGGCGCAGGGCTTCCGGATGCTCAAGCTCCACCAGACCGACGTGGCCTCCGTCCGCGCGGCGCGGGAGGCGGTGGGCCCCGACGTGGAGCTGATGCTCGACACCAACTGCCCGTGGACGCCCTTCGAGGCCATCGCGATGGCGCGGGCGCTCGCGCCCTATCGCCTGTTCTGGCTGGAAGAGCCGGTGTGGCCGCCGGAGGACTACGCGGGACTCGCGCGGGTGGCCGCCGCCACCGAGACTCCGATCGCGCTGGGCGAGAACGAGTCCACCGTGCACGGCTTCAACGAGATCGTGCGCCAGGGAGCCGGCGACATCCTGCAGCCGAGCATCACCAAGGTGGGCGGCATCTCCGAGTTCAAGAAGATCGCCGCGCTCGCCCAGGCCGCCAACCTGCCGATCGCCCCGCACTCCTTCTACTTCGGGCCCGGGCTGGCCGCCACCCTGCACGTGGCCGCGACGTTCGGCGGCCCGCTACCGGTCGAGTTCCCGACCGGCGACCAGGAGACCCCGTTCCTCACCCGCCCCATCCAGGCCCGCGACGGCTGGCTCGAGCTGCCGAGCGGCCCCGGCCTGGGCGTCGAGATCAACGAGGAAGCCCTGCGCCGCCACCCGTTCGTCAAGAACGCGGCCCAGCCCTTCGTGCTCAGATAGCGCGCCGCGTGGACTTCACGGAGCGCGAGCTCATGGTCATCGCCGCCGCGCGGGAGATCCGCGACGACGATCTGGTCTTCGTCGGCATGCGCCTGCCGCTGATCGCCTTCGCCTACGCCAAGCGCACCCACGCGCCCGGGGCGACCGGGCTCTTCGAGAACGGCATCGTGCGCGACCAGCCGTCGCCGGAGACGCTGCTCACGATGAGCGACACCCCCAACATCCCGGGGGCGCTCTGGTGCACCGGCACCCTCGAGATCATGGCGCTGCTCCAGCAGGGCCTGGTCGACCTGGGCTTCATCGGGGGCGCCGAGATCGATCGCTTCGGCAACCTCAACACCTCCTACATCGGCGACTGGCGGCAGCCGAAGGTGCGCCTGCCCGGCAGCGGGGGCGGCGGCGACATCGCGAGCCTGGCGCGCCGCTTCGTGGTGATCATGCCGCAGGAGAAGCACCGCTTCCGCGAGCGGGTCGACTTCATCACCTCGCCCGGCTTCGGTGAGGGCCCGGGCTGGCGCGAGCGCGTCGGCCTGAGCGGCGGCGGCCCGACCGCGGTGGTCACCACCCTCGGCGTCTTCCGCTTCGATCCCGACACCTGCCAGATGTACCTCGCCTCGTATCATCCGGGGCAGAGCGTGGAGAGCGTGCGGGCCTCCACCGGCTTCGACCTGGCGGTGGCGCCCGACGTCGCGCCCACGCCCACCCCGAGCGGCCAGGAGCTCGCCATCGTGCGCGCGTGCGATCCCGCGGGCTTCTGGACGCGCTGATCCGTGTCCGACGGCGTGGCCGGGGCGGGGCGACGGTGGCTGATGTGGGGCATCCCGGCCCTCGTCTTCCTGATCGCCTTCCTCCATCGGGCGGCGCCCGGCGTCATCGCCAAGGACCTCATGCAGGCCTTCGGCATGACCGGCGCGGCGGTGGGCCTGCTCTCCGCGATGTACTTCTACTCCTACGCGGGCTTCATGGTGCCGGGCGGCCTCTTGATCGACAGTGTCGGCCCGCGCTGGGTGATCGCGGGCGGGGGCGCGGTGATGGGGCTGGGCTCCCTGGCCATGGGGCTCGCGGGCACGCCGCTCATCCTCTTCGTCGGGCGCCTGCTGGTCGGGCTGGGCGCCACCGTGACCTTCACCGGGGCGCTCAAGATCGCGGCGAACTGGTTCCCGCCGTCCCAGTTCGGCATGATGTCCGCGCTCACCGCGACGGTCGGCATCCTCGGCGCGCTCATCGGCAGCGCGCCGCTCGCCGCGCTGGCCGCCGGCCTCTCCTGGCGGGGCGCGCTGATCATCGTCGGCGCGGTCACGGTGGCGGGCGCCCTGCTCTGCGCCGCGCTGGTCCGCGACCGGCCCGCGAGCGGGCGCGACGCCGGGCCGCGGGGCGGCTCCCTCCGGGACATGATGGTCGGCATGGTCCAGGTGCTCCGGAACCCCTACACCTGGCCGCCGTTCCTCTGCTTCTTCTTCCTCTACGCCGCGATGGGGAACTTCTTCCTCTGGAGCGTGCCGTTCCTGCGCGACGTCTACGGCCTCACCACCACCAAGGCCGCCCTCTACGCCTCGCTGCCGTCGATGGCGCTGCTCGCCTCCGCCCCGTTCACCGGCTACCTCTCCGATCGGGTCCTGCGCCGCCGGAAGCTCCCGTACACCGTGCTGGCCTCCGGCCAGTTCCTCGTGTGGCTCGCGTTCGTGCTGACCCTCGGCACGCTGCCGCTCCCCGGGGTCTGCCTCCTCTTCCTCCTGCTGGGCGTGATGGGCGGCGCCTTCGTCCTCACCTGGCCGCTCGGGGCCGAGGTGAACCCGCCCGGCCTCGCCGGCATCGCGGTCGCGGTGACCAACCTCGGCGGCTTCGTGGGCGCCGCCCTCACCCAGGGCCCCATCGGGGCGGTGCTCGACGCCGGCTGGACGGGCGCGATGGCCGAGGGAGCGCGCGTCTACCCGGTCGCGGCCTACCGCGGCGGCTTCGCCCTCTGCGCGCTCTTCGTCCTGATCGGGGCCGCGATCACCGGCCTGCTCCACGAGACGCGCGGGGCGAACGTCCACCACCGTCTCCGGCCGGCGCGGGCTAGCGCGGGAAGCGAGCCCCGTAGGCCTCGAGGGGAATCCTGAGCGCGTTGGTGAGGAACGAGATGAGGTGGTAGAAGCCGGCCAGCGCCACCAGCTCGATGAGCTGCTCCTCGGCGAAGTGCTCCCGCAGCGCCGCCCACAGCTCGTCGCTCACCTGCGCCCGGTCGTGCAGCTCGTCCGCCAGCCGGAGGAGCAGGCGCTCCCGCTCCGGGAAGGCGGCCGGGTCGCCGCCCGCGGTGGCGGCCACCTGCTCCGGGCTGAACCCCACCCGCCCGGCGAAGAACGCCACGTGCACGCCCCACTCGTACTCGGAACCGCAGCGGGCGCAGGTCCGGTCGATGACGATCTCGCGCTCGCGCAGGCTGATGGAGCCGCGATCGAGGAGGCCGCCCGCCATCAGGCGCAGGAACACGCGCTCGTTGCGGGCCAGGGTCCGGAAGAGGGCGAGCGGGGGGACGCCCTCGGGCATGATGCGGTCGAGGGCGGCCTGGACCGGCGCCGGGTACGGCGGCTCGAGGGGGGCGATACGAGTGGCACTCATGGCGTGGATCCTCCGGGCGCTGGTGCTATCATTTCAGTAGCGACCAGGCTACCGCTACTCTTTCCATAGCGCAAGGAGGACCAGACCCGATGGCCACGACTCCCCGGCCGGGTCGGCCGGTGCGAGGCTCGCAGACCGGGCGGCCGATCATGGCCCTCATGGACCTGCTCGGCCGGCGCTGGACCCTGCGGGTGATCTGGGAGCTGCGGGACGGCCGGCTCACCTTCCGGGCCCTGCAGGAGGCCTGCGGCGGGCTGAGCCCCACCGTGCTGAACCAGCGGGTGCGCGAGCTGCGGGAGAGCGGTCTGCTCGAGGCGGAGGGCGCCGCTGGCTACGGGCTCACGCCGCTCGGGCGCGAGCTGATCGATCAGGTGCTGCCGCTGGTCGCCTGGTCGGCGCGCTGGGCCGCCGCGCTCACTCGCGCTCGAGGAACCCCTCGGTCATCGCGTTGATCTCGGGGATGCCGGTGCGCGCGATCGCGTTGATGCGCGCCTTCACCTCGGCCATCGGCCGGAACGGCTTCTTCGCGAGCAGCCCCGCGTAGTCGGCGACCGCGGCGGCGAGCCCGGCGCCCGGCACCACCCGGTGGACCAGGCCCCACGCCTGGGCGTCGGCCGCGGAGTAGCGCGCGCAGCCCATGATGATCTCCTTCGCGCGCGCGGGACCGACCATCCGGACGAAGCGGGTCGTGGTGCCCACCCCGAGCGGGACGCCCAGGTCCACCTCCGGGATCCAGAACTGAGCCTCGGCGGCCGCGATGCGGAAATCGCAGGCGAGGGCCAGGCCCCACCCGCCTCCCACCGCGTGTCCGTTCACCGCTGCGATGGTGGCCTGCTCGAGGTTCTCGAGGACGGCGTTGGCGCGCTCGAAGAGCCGCCGGAACTGGCTCTTGCGCGAGAGGAAGAGGCGTCGCCGCTCCTCCGGCGTGGCCGCCTTGGCGTGGCCCGCGTCGGCGCCGGCCGAGAAGACGGGCGGGGCGCCGGTCACGATCACCACACGGGTCTCGGCGTCGTCGCGCAGCTCCGCGAAGGCGACGCCCAGCTCGGTGAGCATGTCGTCGCTCAGCGAGTTGCGGCGGTCGGGACGATTCAGCGTGACGGTGGCGATCGGGCCCGAGCGGGTCAGGAGGACATTGGTCACGACTCAGCCCTTCTCGTCGGAGAGGAGATGGAGACGGCCGGCGCGGATCAGGTCGGTAGAGCGGGTGAAGCCCGCGCCCGCGCGTCGGTCGGCCTCGATGGCGGGGCGCGCGGTGTCGTCGAGGAAGCGCGCGAGCGCGCCCGAGAGACGCCGCCGGACGTCCCCGTAGCCCTTGACCACGTTACCCAGCTCGGCCACCTCGCACGCCAGGCTCTCGTCGAGGGGGGCGGCCGCGAGCACCGTCTCCTCCCAGCGGCCCATCAGGGCGAACTCGCGCTGGCGCCGCAGCGACGACGGCCGCAGCGCGCGGAGGCGGGCCAGCAGCCAGACGCGCAGGAAGCCGAGCACCGTGGTGGTGCGGACGTGCTGGCCGATGGTGGGACGGCCGTCGGGCCAGCGCCGCTCGGCCCAGCGGGCGATCGGGCCGCCGATGGCGGCGGGCAGGATGCCGTACAGCTCGTCGAGATCGGGCTTGAGGTAGTCCGTGACCACCAGGACCGAGCCCTCGGGCGCCGCGTTCTCCCGGCGGATCCGCTCGAACCGCCCGCGGCGGGTCTTGAGGTCGGCCACGCGGATCGCGTCCTCGTAGGTCATCCACACCGCGAGCCGTCGCGCGAAGACCCGCGTGAGTCGGTCGCCCGGGTCGAGCGCGCGCACCCGCCGCACCCGCTCGAGGAACAGCTCCGCGTAGCGCGCGTCCTGGTAGTCCACCAGCCGCGCGAGCGCCTCGCCCAGCACCGCGTGGAGCGGCGCGCGGAACTCGGCCTCGGCCCCGGCGGCCAGGGCCAGGAACGCCGCGCCGCGGGCCCCGAGGCCGCTCGCGCGCTCGGCTCTCACGTCCGGCCAGGGCCGATCTCGGCGCGGCTCCTCCCCGTTCTCGGGGCCCGCCGCGACCAGCTCGACGCCTGCCTTGAGCCCGCGGACGTTGCGGTCCACCGCGACACCGCCTTCGCGGATCGCGGCCTCGAAGTCGGCCGCGGTCATCGGCACGATCTCGCTGGCCGCGAGGGCGCCCAGGAGCAGCGCGTTGACCTCGGTCTGGTGCCGGCGCGCGAGGG
The DNA here is from genome assembly GCA_035312605.1 of Candidatus Methylomirabilota bacterium. GTDB lineage: Bacteria > Methylomirabilota > Methylomirabilia > Rokubacteriales > CSP1-6 > CAMLFJ01. Next base: position 7,991 of record DATGBR010000313.1, on the reverse strand, counting down.
CCAGCCCGTCGAAGCCCACGAAGCGCCGGCTCAACGCGCGGGCCGCGGCCTCGAGCGCCTCGCGCGGGAACACGCCGTCGCCGGGCGCCGACTTCTCGGCGATCGAGAAGAGCCGGTGCGTGCTCGCGATCACGGTGGTCCGGCCAGGAGACGCGTAGTCCGTCTCGATGGTGCGCCCCGCCTCGAGCAGCTCGGAGGCGATGATCACGTCCACGTCGCCCGGCGTGGGATAGAGCGAGAAGACGGGCTCGGGGCCTCCCGGCGCGGCGCGCTCGGGGAAGACCTCGACGTAGTACGTGGTAGCGCCGGTGCGCTGGGCCACGCCCGGGATCGAGGTCGCCTGGGCCGGGTAGCCCGCGTGGGCCGCCGCCCCCACGATCCACTCGGTGAGCACGCCCCCGCCCTGCCCGCCGAGGGCGGCGATCAGGATCGAGACGGGGCGGCGAGACGCCATCACGCCGGCTGGAGCCAGCCGATCACCCGGCGCCGCGCCGTCGCGACGCCGCGGCTCCAGGCGCCCGGGTTGTGGACGACGCGCGCCTCGTAGAACGAGGGGCAGAGGACCGCGGCGTGCGCCACCTCTCCGCAGAGCCCGCAGCCGACGCAGGTCGCGTCCACGTGGGCCACCGGGTCGTCGCGCAGGGGATCCTGGCTCTCCTTGAGGGTGAGTGACGGGCAGCCGTTGAAGCGCATGCACGACTTGTCGCCGGTGCACACGTCGGGATCGACCCCGAAGCGCGGCGCCTCGACGCGCCCGCCCGCCTTCAGCCGCGCCGCGGTCTCCGGCTTCACCCGCCGCTGGCGCTCGAGCTGGCACTCCGCGCGCGCGATGATCACCTTGAGCCCGCCGGTCGCGGTGGTCATCGCGTCCTTGATCACCTTCAAGGTATCGCCGACCCGGTATGGGTTCACGGTCTTGATCCAGGACACCCCGAGGCTCCGGATGGTGTCCGCGATCGACATCTTCACCGCGTCGCCGCGGGGGTTCTTGCCTGACGAGGGATTCGCCTGCTGGCCGGTGGCCGAGGTGTAGAAGTTCTCCAGCACCACCACGATCGAGTCCTGCTTGTTGAAGACCGCGTTGGCCACCCCTGCCGTGAGGCCGGAGTGCCAGAAGCCGCCGTCGCCCAGGATCGAGATGACCCGCTTGTCGAAGCTGGGGGCCACCGCGCTCGCGGAGGCCACGCTCATGCCGTAGCCCAGGATCGTGTTGCCCTGGTTGAACGGCGGGAGGGTGGCGAAGGCGTGGCAGCCGATGTCGGCCGCCACGTGAGTCTCGCCCAGCTCCCGCTGCGCGATCTTGAGCGCGCTGAAGACCGGCCGCTCCGGGCAGCCGGTGCAGAAGGCGGGCGGCCGCTTGGGCAGCGGGGTCCGCAGCTGCGCCCGTCCCTGCCCCACGTGCGCGGTGAGGGCCTGCCGCCGCCGCTCCGCGTCGCCGCCGAGAAAGCGCGCGAGCGCGCCCAGCACCACCTCGGGCACGTACTCGCCCTGCGCCGCCACCACGTCCTTGCCGTGGATGCGGGTGGTGATCCCGTGATCGTAGGCGAGCGCCTTGAGCTCCTGCTCGATGAAGCTCGGCATGCCTTCTTCCAGCACCAGCACCCGCTGCTTGCCCTCGAGGAAGGCCAGGAGCTGATCCGGCACCAGCGGGTGGATCACGTTGAGCACCAGCATCGGGATGCGGCTCTGCCCGTAGGCGTCGGCCGCGCCCAGCAGCTCGAGCGCCCGCAGCGCGGTCGGGGTGAGCCCGCCCTGCAGGATGATGCCGAGGCCCTTTTCCTCTCCCGGTCGTACCTCGTTCAGCCCGCGCTCGACGATATAGCGCTGCGCGGCGGGGAGGCGGCGCTCGAACTTCTGGGCCTCCTGCGCGTAGGTCGACGGCGGATGGCTCAGGCGAGAATAGTCGAACGAGTGCCGCTCGAGCGGAGAGTTCATGCCCACCGCCGGGCGGACGTTGTCGCGGCAGACCATGCTCCCGCGCATGTGCGCAGCACGTATACGTAGGCTGATCACCGTTGGAAGATTCGAGGCCTCGGAGATGCCGAAGCCCTCCTCGACCATGCGGGCCAGGTTCTGCAGGGTCGGCTGTGGATCGATCAGGATCAGCGACGACTTGAGCGCGAAGGAGTGCGTGCGCTCCTGGATCACGCTGGCCCCCGCCCCGTAGTCCTCCCCGACCACGATGAGCGCGCCCCCGATCACCCCGGCCGAGGCCAGGTTGGAGAGCGCGTCCGCGGCCACGTTGGTGCCCACGATCGACTTCCAGGTCACCGCGCCGCGCATCGGGTAGTTGATGGACGCGCCGAGCAGGGCGGCGGCCGCCGCCTCGTTGGCGGAGGCGTCCAGATAGACGCCCATCGGCTTCAGCAGCGACTCGTTGGCGTCGGCCAGGACGTCGAGCAGGTGGGAGACCGGCGCGCCGGGGTAGCCGCCCACGTAGGAGACACCGGCCTGCAGCAGGGCCTTGGTGATGGCCAGGATGCCCTCGCCCCGCAGCACCTGCCCCTCTCCCAGCGCCAGCTGCTTGACTTCCTCGGCGAAGGACCGTTCCATAGAACCCTCTTGTACCACAACCCTCGGGGGAGGAGCCCGTGGCGCACTTCACGACGACCGACGGCGTCCGCATCTACTACGAGTCCCACGGAACCGGCGACCCGCTGTTCCTGGCCTACGGCATCGGCGGCAACGCGGGGATGTGGCAGCCCAACATCCACGCCCTCGCCGACCGGCACCGGCTGGTGCTCTGGGAGCCCCGCGGCCACGCCCGATCGGAGAGCCCGGCCGACCCCACCCGGGTCACCTTCGGCCACTGGGTGCTCGACCTCCGCGACCTGCTCGAGCATCTGGGGGTGACCCACGCGGTGGTGGGGGGCCTCTCGCTGGGGGGCGGCATCGCCACCCGGTTCGCCCTGGCCCACCCCGAGCGGGTGCGGGCCCTGGTGGTGGTGGACTCGTCCTCCGCGGTGGGCCTGCCGCTGTCGGTCGAGAACGTGGTGATGCGGGCCCGCTCGATCGAGGTCACGCTCAAGGGCGGCATGGACGCCATGGCCGAGTTCGCCATCGCGTCGAACCCGAACGTGGCGGGGCGGCTCAAGCTCGACCCGGGGGCCCGGCAGGAGATCTTCGACTACTACCGGATGCTGACCCCCATCGGGTACGCCAACGCGCTGCGATCCCTGCTCCAGATGGACTACATCACGGAGCGGCTTCCCGAGATCTCGGCGCCCACCCTCCTGGTCTGCGGCGACGAGGATCCGTCGCTCGCCCCGATGCGGGTGATGGAGAAGAAGATCAAGCAGGCGCGCTTCGTGCTGCTCTCCCCGGCCGGCCACTTCGCCAACCGGGACCAGCCGGGGGCCTTCAACCGCGCCGTGCTCGAGTTCCTGGACGAGATCGGGCCCGCGTGACGGTGACGTCCGCGCCCCGCACCCCTTCCCCGCAGTCCCCACAGTAGTAGCCGACCGAGATCGGGTGCCCGCACCCGGCGTGCACGAGCTTGGTCTGCTTGTGCACGTGACGACCGCCCCACGCGGCGAGCGCGCCCACCACCATGCCCAGCTCGCGACCCTTGTCGCTGAGCGCGTACTGGGCGCGCGGCGGGTGCTCCGAGTAGAACTCCCGCACGATGAGCCCGTGCTCCTCCATCAGCTTGAGGCGAGCGGAGAGGATGTTGGGGGCGATGCCGGGCAGCGTGGTGAGGAGATCCTGGAAGCGCTGGGTGCCCCGCAGCAGGTCGCGGACCACCAGCAAGGTCCAGCGGTCCCCGAGGACCTCCAGGGACTTCGCCACCGGGCAGGGCTGGTTGTAACGCTTCGGCATGCGCTCAGTATACCGGCCCGCTTGACAAGGGAGCAAGTCACTATTATTTTAATAGCCACTGGAGGACGACACGATGCCGAAGCACATCGACCTGCTCCACCAGATACAGTGCGGCGAGGCGGTGCCCCCGCCGGTCGCCACCCTGATCGGGTTCACCCTCACCGAGGTCGAGCCCGGACGCGCGGCCGTCGCCCTCGAGGCGGACCGGCGCCACGCCAACCCCATGGGCACCGTCCACGGCGGGATCCTGTGCGACATCGCGGACGCGGCGATGGGCATCGCCTACGCGGCCACCCTCGACGAGGGCGAGACCTTCACCACCCTCGAGCTCAAGATCAACTTCCTGAAGCCGGTGCGCACCGGGCGGCTCGTGGCCACCGGCCGGGTCGTGAAGGGCGGGCACACGGTGGGCCTCGTCGAGTGCGACGTGGTGGACGACAAGGAGCGCCTGGTCGCGCGCGCCTCCAGCACCTGCATGACCCTGCGCGGCGAGCAGGCGGTGGGCCGCTAGGTGAGCGCCGTCGCCACGGCCGGGGTGGCGGTCGCCGCCGCGCCCGCGCTGTCGCCCCGCACCCGCCGGCTGCTCGAGGGACCGGTGGCTCCGACCCTGCTGCGGCTCGCCGCGCCCAACGTGCTGGTCATGGTGCTGCAGGCCGCGGTCAGCACGCTCGACGCGGTGTTCGTGGGCTGGCTCGGCTCGGACGCGCTGGCCGGGGTCTCGCTCGTCTTCCCGCTCGTCATGCTCATGCAGACGATGTCCGCGGGCGGCATGGGCGGCGGCGTCGCCTCCGCGGTGGCCCGGGCCCTCGGCGGCGGCCGCCGGGCCGAGGCCGACGCGCTGGTGGTCCACGCCCTCGTGATCGCGGTGATCATGGCCGCCGCGTTCACCCTGCTCCTCGAGCTGGGCGGCCCCGCGCTCTACCAGGCGATGGGCGGCGACGGGGCGGTGCTGGCCGCGGCCACGCTGTACTCGCGGGTGCTCTTCGGCGGCGCGCTCGCCTACTGGCTCTTCAACACGCTCGGCAGCGTGATCCGCGGCACCGGCAACATGGCGTTGCCCGCGTCGGTGATGGTGGGCAGCGGGTGCCTCTACCTCGCGCTCTCGCCCGCCCTCATCCTCGGCTGGGGCCCGCTGCCGCGGCTCGGCATCGCGGGCGCGGCCGCGGCCAGCGTCACCTCGTTCAGCCTGGGCAGCCTCGCGCTGCTCGGCTTCCTCCTCTCCGGGCGGAGCCTGGTGCGGCCGACACGGCGCGGCCTGCGCCTGCGGTGGGCGCTCTTCTGGGAGATCCTCCGCGTGGGCGCCCCGGGCTCGCTGAACACGATCCTCACGAACCTGACCGTGGTGCTCCTCACCGGGCTGGTCGGGCCCTTCGGCGCCACCGCGCTCGCCGGCTACGGCCTGGGCGCGCGGCTCGAGTATCTTCAGATCCCGATCGTGTTCGGTCTGGGCTCGGGGCTCGTCACCATGGTCGGCACCAGCATGGGCGCGGGCCACCGGGCGCGGGCCCAGCGAGTGGCGTGGGTCGGCGCGGCGATGGCGGCCGGCGTCACCGGCGCGATCGGGATCCTCGCCGCGCTGTTCCCGCACGCGTGGCTCGGCCTCTTCACGAGCGACCCGCAGGTCCTGGCCGCCGGCACGAGCTACCTGCGCATCGTCGGGCCCTGCTACGGCTTCTTCGGCGCCGGCCTCGCGCTGTAATTCGCTTCGCAGGGGGCGGGCCGCCTGCTGTGGCCGCTCCTCTCCGCGGTCGTCCGCCTGGCGATCGCGGCGGCGGGCGGATGGCTCGCCACCCGGTGGCTCGGGACCGGTCTCTCCGGGCTGTTCGCCGCGATGGCGACTGCGCTGGTGGCGATGGGGATCATCAACGTCGCGGCGGTCCACTTCGGAGCGTGGCGAACGCCCGGCCCGGCCACCGCCAGGAGGAGTCCATGACGATCCAGCAGATCTTCGGCCTCCAGGTGCTCCTGAGCTTCGTCCTGTTCACCCTGATCGCACGGTGGTACGTGAGCCCGCGCCTCGCCGCGCTGCCGGTGGACCGCGCGCTCCAGCCCCTGCTGGTCCTTCACGCCTCCCGCCACATGGGACTCGTGTTCCTGGTGCCGACGATGGTCGGCGGCACGCTCCCGGCCGCCTTCGCAGCCGGCGCCGGCTACGGCGACCTCCTGGCCGGCCTCCTCGCGTTGGCCGCGCTCGTGGCGCTGCGCGCCCGCGCGAGCGTCGCGATCCCGCTGACCTGGCTCTTCAACGTGATCGGCCTGCTCGACCTGGTCAATGCGTTCTACCAGGGGCTCACTCACAACGTGCAGCTCGGCGCCGCCTACTACATCCCGACGTTCATCGTGCCGGCCCTGGTGGTCTCCCACGTCATGATGTTCCGCATGCTGCTGGGGCACCCGACGCCGGCCCGCCTCGATTTGCCCGCGTCCGCGCGGATGTGAAACAATCGCGGGCGATGAGTCGCCGCGCCCGCGCCATCCTCGCGACCGCCTGCGGGGCGCACTTCGTCCACGACGGCTTCTCCGACATCCTCTATATCCTGCTGCCGGTGTGGGCCACCGAGTTCGGCCTGAGCTTCGCCCAGGTCGGGCTGCTCAAGACCCTCTACACCGGCGGGATGGCGAGCTTCCAGGTGCCGGCCGGCATCCTCGCGGAGCGCCGCGGCGAGGCGCGCCTGCTCGCAGCGGGCACCGCGGTGACCGCGCTCGGCTTCCTGGCCGCCGGGCTCACCGGCGGCTTCCTCGCCCTCCTCGTCTGCCTCGCGGTGGGCGGGCTCGGCTCGGGCTGCCAGCACCCGCTGTCGTCATCGCTCGTGTCGCGGGCCTACGAGACCGGGCGGCGCCGCACCGCGCTCGGCACCTACAACTTCTCGGGCGACCTCGGCAAGGTCGCGGTCCCGGCCGCGGTGGCGCTGGCGCTGCCGTGGCTCGGCTGGCGGCGCGCGGTCGAGGTCTATGCGGTGATCGGCCTGCTGGCCGCCGCCGCGATTCTCGCGCTGCTCGGACGCCTGGGCGCCGGGCGGGCGGAGGCGCCGGCCCCCGCGAGCGCCGGGGCCCCGCGCGCCGCCGGCTGGGGCATCCGCGATCCGCGCGCGTACCGCGCGCTCTCCGCGATCCACGTCATCGACAACTCGACGCGCACCGGCTTCCTCACCTTCCTGCCCTTCCTGCTGATCGCCAAGGGCGCCACCGTGCCGTCGGTGGGGCTCGCCCTGATGCTGGTCTTCATCGGCGGCGCCATCGGGAAGTTCGCGTGCGGGGCCCTGGCCGACCGGGTGGGCGTGATCCGCACCGTGGTCATCACCGAGGCCGCGACCGGCGTCGGCATCCTGCTCCTGCTGACCCTGCCGCTCGGCGCCTGCCTGCTCGCGCTGCCGCCGCTCGGCATCGCGCTCAACGGGACCTCCTCGGTCCTCTACGGCACGGTCGCCGACCTGGTCTCGAGCGATCGCCGCGCGCGGAGCTACGCGATCTTCTACACGCTCGGCATCGGCGCCTCCGCGCTGTCGCCCTTCGCCTACGGCCTGCTGAGCGACTGGGGCGGGGTGCGGCTGACGCTCACCGTCGTGGGCCTCGTCGTCTTCCTCACGCTGCCGTTCACGCTGCCGCTCCGCCAGCCTTCTTCCGTCGCCGCGGCGCACTCTTCGTAGGCGTCGTAACACGCGGACGGGGTGGGCGGGGGAGGGGGTCGACTGACCACGGCCCGCTTCGCTCCGGCCGCCTTTGGCAGGATTTCCCAACCTGGGCGGTTGGCGGCTTCGATAATGGTCGGCGGGAACGGGTCAGTTCGACCCCCTCCCCCGCCCACCCCGCCCGCGTGCCGCGAGCTTGATCACCACCAAGCCTTCGACTTCAGACCAATCAAAATCTGGAGCGAGCTTCAGAAATCAGATTGAAGGCCGAGGCTGGAGGTTTGAACACGGGCCGGCGAGGGGCCGGGGGCGCGGGGGGTGGCAGGGGGTCCGACTGACCCGTTCCCGCCAACCGTCACCGAAGGCTCCATCCGCCCAGGTTGGGAAATCCTGCCAAAGGTGGCCGGAGCAGGGCGGGCCGTGGTCAGCGGACCCCCTGCCACCCCCCGCGCCCCCGTCCCCGCGCCGGCTCTCCCCTCAACGCGGAACGCTGGGCACGGAGACGCGCTCGGTGATAGCGGCGCGCGCCGCGCCCTGCAGCCA
>DATGBR010000312.1:0-11114 GCA_035312605.1 Candidatus Methylomirabilota bacterium | reverse complement strand
TGCGCACGCACACCATGCGCGAGGTGCCGATCTTCGCCCGCCCCCTCGCCCCGGCGGATCTGGAAGAGCGCCTGCGGGCGCTCTACGATCCCTACTACACCGCATGCGAAGGGCTCCTCGACCAGCTCCGCTCCGCCTACGGCTACGCGCTCCTGCTGGACGCGCACACCGGCAGCCCGCGCCGCATGAAGGATCACCAGGTCATCATCGGCACCCGCCACGGCGCCACCTGCGCGCCGGGGCTCGCCGCGATGGTGGCCGCGATCTTCACCGACCACGGCTTCGAGGTGCACGACAACGTGAGCGGCTACACCGGCGGCAACATCGTGGCCACCTTCGGCCGGCCCGACACCCGGCGCGTCCACGCGATCCAGCTCGAGATCAACGCGTCCCTGCTGATGACCACCAGCCGGGAGGAGTTCATCGCCCTGATCTCCCGCGGGGGCGTCCCCGAGAAGGCCGAGCGCAATATCGCGCGCGTCCGGGAGTGCCTCCGGGAGGTGCTGGCGGCCCTGCCGCCCGCGCTGGCCGCCCTGCACGAGCCGGCCGAGTGACCTGCTGCCGCGCGGAGCCCGGACCGGTTAAGATCGGGCCATGCCCGACCACACCGACCGCAAGCTCGAGATCGTCACCGAGGTCCCCGAATCCGCCATGGTGGTGTTCGCCCATCCCGACGACGCCGAGATCGGCTCGGGCGGGGTCATCGCGCGCTGGGTAGCCGCCGGCTGCGACGTGACCTACGTGCTGTGCACCAACGGCGACGCCGGCACCGCCGACCGCAACCTGGCCCCGGTCGAGCTCGCCCAGAATCGGGCGCACGAGCAGCGGGCCGCCGCCGACTTCATGGGGGTGCGGCACGTGGAGATGCTCGGGTACCCCGACGGCTTTCTCGAGGACACTCGGGAGTTTCTGGGGGACGTGGTCCGGGCCATCCGCCGCCACCGCCCGCACACCGTGTTCGTCCACGACCCGTACCGCATGAAGGGCTTCCAGCATCGCGACCACCGCAAGGCGGGCATCGTGACCACCGACGCGGTGTACCCCTACGCGCGCGACCACCTGCACTTCCCCGAGCATATCACCCGGGACGGCCTCGAGCCCCACAAGGTGCGCGAGCTGTGGTACTGGGGCGCCGACGAGCCGGACATCATCGTGGACGTCACCGCCGGGATCGAGCGCCAGATCGCGGCGCTCGTCCGCCACCAGAGCCAGATGCCCGGCTTCAACGTGCCGGAGGGCGTGACCATCGGCGAGCGCGTGAAGAAGAACGCGGCCGAGCTGGCCGCGGGCTACGGCTTCGAGTACGGCGGGGTCTTCCGGAGGCTCGTCGCGCGCCGCTAGCCGGCTCGCGTCTCAACGTTTCGGATGCTCGCTTCGCGCGAGCGCCCAGAGACCAGCGTTGCGCTCCGAAAGCTACTTGACAAAGCCTCTCTTCGGGCAGATCGTTACGCGCATCGAGCGATTCGCGCGGCATCCCACGTGATTGCCCCACAGCGGGAGCGGGGCCGATGAGTTGCAGGGGTCGAAGCAGGTCGACGTGACCACCCTCACGAGTCCGGGGCCGCGGACGCTCGGCGCCGCGCGAATGGCGTCGGTTAACGTGACCGGACAGGATGAACGAGCTGAACGACCGAATGGTCCGCTCGATGGACGCCGCCACGGGGCGGAAATCGCTTTCATCTCGGAAATCCCAGATGAGACCACGAAGGGAATGACGGCATATCGGAAACCCTAGAAGGAGGATGAACATGCGTCGTGCGATCACCATGGTGGTGGTAGTAGCGGGCCTGCTGACCCTGATCGGCGGATCTGGCCGAGCGCAGGACAAGAAGCCCGACGCCACGATCGAGCTCTCGGAAGGGCGGGTGGCGGCTGGGATCGGCTACAACTGGGGCGGCGGAACGCTCACGTACCAGGGCAAGAAGCACAAGGTCAAGGTCGAGGGGCTCTCGGTCGGCGAGGTCGGCATCACCCGGGCCACCGCACGCGGTGAAGTCTTTGATCTCAAGAAGCTCGAGGACTTCTCCGGCAACTACACTGCCGCGGGCGCCGGAGCCACCGTGGGGGGTGGCGCCAGCGCGACGATCATGAAGAACCAGAACGGGGTCGAGATCCGTCTGACAAGCACCACCCAGGGGGCCAGCCTGAAGCTGGCGGCCTCGGGGATCAAGCTGACCCTCAAGTAGGGGACCACGGGCGGCGGAGTGGCGCGCCCTCGGCGTCACCCCGCCGTCGCCTCTTCGGTTTCACAACCACCTCGATCACCAGCTTCTCCTGGTTCTCCAGGAGGCCCTCGATGCCGGCTCAGTACTCCGAGAGGAGGCGGTCGACCATCGCGCGGGCCGCGCCCCAGTCGTAGGCGCGGAACATGCGGCGGTTCACCACCGGCTGGGCCGCGGAGTAGAACATCTCGTACTGGAGCTGGCGCCCTCCGTACTCCGTGCCGATGAAGTCCCAGATCAGCTTGAGCAGCTTGACCCGATCCCGCGCGGGCGTGCCGATCGACTGGTAGTAGCGCTCGGTGGCCGCGCGCGTCTCCGGCGACTCGAAGCTCCGCTCCGACGAGGGCAGGTGCTGGAAGGCGCCCCCGGCCAGCTCGCGCACCGTCTTGTAGAGGTCGCCGATCAGCCGCCGCTGCAGGCTCATCCCGGCGTAGACGTACTGCGGGTGCGGGCGCGCGTAGCCCTCGCTCACGAGCGGGTGGCGCTCCGCGGCGGCCACCAGCGCGTCGAAGGTCGCGCAGAAGGTGGCGATGTCGCCCCCGAGGGTCGCCTGGGTGACCGGATCGCCTTCCCCGCGGCCGACCTCGACCAGCTTCACCGCGAGCCCGGCGAGCAGCTCGAGCTTCACCCCGAACCGCACCAGCGACTGGAAGTTCGCGGTGACGTGGGCGGGCGATTCGTGGAACTGGGCGGTCACCCGCTCCACGCTCCGGTAGACGAACACGTGCTCCCACGGCACCAGCACGTCGTCGAAGACCACCGTGGTGTCGATCTCGTCGAAGCGCGAGGAGAGCGGGTAGTCGTAGACGCTGGTGGCGAGCGTCGCGTAGGGCCGGCGCGGGAGCAGGCGGAGCCCGGCCGCGCCCACCGGCACCACCAGCGAGATCGCGTAGTCCTCGTCGCCCGGGACGAGCGGGGTGATGTAGCTCACGAAGAGCCAGTCGGCCATGGTCACCGACGTGGCGATCGAGTGGGCCCCGCGGATCACGATGCCCGCGTCGGTCTCCCGCACCACCCCCGGGTGGAGAAACGGCTCGGGGTGGCGGTGGGCCGGCGTGCCCCGGTCGATCTGGGGCGGGACGATCGCGTAGGCCACGTAGAGATCCTCGTCGCGCGCCCTGGCGTGGAAGCGCACCACGTTGTCGCCGAACTGCGCGCCGCCGCGGTCGAAGAGCTGCCGCCAGCCCGCGAAGCCGGTGAGCACCGAGGCCACGTGGTCGGGCGTGCGGCCCATCAGCCCGTAGGAGCCCTCCGCCCAGAAGCGGTGCACCGCCCGGCGGCGGCCGAGATCCTCGGCCGAGCGCGGGATCAGCCACATCGACCCGATGCGCCGACCGCTCGCCGGATCGACGCAGGTGGTGCGCTCGGGAGCCTCGCGCGCCGCGTCGTAGCGCTCCGCGATGCGCCGGATGGCCTCCGCAAACGCGGGATGGCTCGTCACGTCCGGGACGCGCTCGCCGTCGAGGAAGACGGCGCGGCCGTCGCGGAGCCCCGCCACGTAGTCGGCCGCCCGGCGCATGGCGGCAAATCTCGCACAGCCCCGCGACGCGGCGCAAGCCTCGGTGCTACTATGCTCGGCGGACCGGACCCCGACCCAGGAGGACGACCGCGATGAAAGCCGCACTGCTCGCCGTGTGCACCACGCTCACGCTGCTCGCCGGGCCGGCCCTGGCCCAGCCGCTCCCCCAGGCCCGGCCCGAGCAGGTGGGCCTCTCCTCCGAGCGTCTCGCCCAGGTGGGCCGGGCGCTGCGCGAGGAGATCGAGAAGGGGAAGTTCCCCGGCGCGATCGCCCTGGTCGCCCGCAAGGGCCGCATCGCGTACTACGAGACCTTCGGGGTCCGCGACCCCGAGACCCGCGCCCCGATGACCCGCGACTCCATCTTCCGCATCTACTCGATGACCAAGCCGATCACCTCGGTGGCGATCATGATGCTGCAGGAGCAGGGCCGGCTCGTCCTCACCGATCCGGTCTCGAAGTTCCTGCCCCAGCTCGCGCGCCTGCAGGTGGCGGTTGAAAAGAAGGACCCGAGCACCGGCCAGACCACCGTCGAGCTCGTGCCCGCCCAGCGCGAGATCACGATCCAGGACCTGCTACGCCACACCTCCGGCTTCACCTACGGCGCGCGGACCACCAACGCCGCGGTGAAGGAGGCCTACGCCCGGGCCGGCGTGGACTCGCGCGACCTGAGCAACGCGGAGCTGGTCGACCGGCTCGCCACCGTGCCCCTCGCCCACCAGCCCGGCGCCGCGTGGGAGTACAGCCGCTCGGTCGACGTGCTGGGGCGCGTGGTGGAGGTGATCTCCGGCAAGTCTCTCGGCGCGTTCTTCGCGGACCGCATCTTCCGCCCGCTCGCCATGAAGGACTCCGGCTTCTTCGTCCCGAAGGCGCAGCTCGGCCGGCTGGCGCAGGCGCTCCCGATCGATCCGGCCACCGGCGAGAAGATCTCGCTGATCGACGTGACCGTAGAGCCGCGCTACGAATCCGGAGGCGGCGGTGGAGTCTCCACCACCGACGACTACGTGCGCTTCGCGCAGATGTTGCTCGACGGCGGCCACCTCGGCCCGGCCCGCATCCTGAGCCGCACCACCGTCGCCTTCATGGCGTCCGACCACCTCGGGGCGATCAGCGGCACCATGCGCCGCCCAGGCTACACGTTCGGGCTCGGCTTCCAGGTACGCAAGGACGTGGGGCTCGACGGCCAGTCCGGCTCGATCGGCGAATTCGGCTGGGCCGGCGCGGGCGGCACCTACTTCTGGATCGATCCCAAGGAGCAGCTCATCGCCATCTTGATGACCCAGGCCCCCGGCCCCTCGCGGACCTACTACCGCCAGCTCTTCAAGGAGCTGGTGCAGCAGGCGCTGGTCGACTGAGCACGGAGACGGAGCCCATGCCCGGACTTCACGAAGTAGACGTGATCGACACCCCGTACGCGCGCCCGGGCGGGCTCGAGCTGCTGGCCCGCGTCTACCGTCCGCGGGGCGACGCGCCCGCGCCGCGCGCGGCGCTGGTCTACATCCACGGCGGGGCCTGGGCGCGCCTGGACCGTACCGCCGACGCGATCCTGTGCGAGGCGCTCGCCGCGTCCGGTCGCGTGGTGGTCGCGCTCGATTTCCGCCAGGCGCCCGACCATCGCTTCCCGGCCGCGAGCGCCGACGTGGCGGCCGGCGTCCGCTACGCCCGTGCCCACGCGCGGAGGCTCGGGGTCGATCCCGCGCGCGTCGGCCTGCTTGGCAGCTCGAGCGGCGGCCACCTAGCCCTGCTGCACGCGGTGCAGCCCGGGGCCCCGGAGGGAGCGGGCACGCCGGTGGTGACACCGGACGGCCCCCTCGACGCGAGCCCGCGCGACGCGGCGGTGGCCTTCGTGGTGGCGCTCTACCCGGTCGCCGATCCGCTGGCCCGCTACCGCTACGCGCTCTCGCGCGAGCACGAGCCGCCCCCGCCGTCCGGGTTCGACGCCAAGCGGCTGATCGCCTCGCACCGGGCCTTCTTCGCGGACGAGGCCGCGATGGCGGGCGCGAGCGTCACCCGGCTCGTCGCGGAGGGCCTCGCCACCGTGCGGCCACCGGTCTGGGTGGCACAGCCCGACCTCGACGACAACGTGCCGGCGGCGATCACGGAGGCCTTCGTCGACGCGTACCGGAAGGCGGGCGGCCATCTCGAGCGCGTGCACTTTCCCGAGTCCCGTCACGGCTTCGCCCAGCAGGCGAGCCCGGCCACCGACAAGTGCGTCGCGGACGTGCTGGAGTTCGTCGGCCGGCAGACCGGGCCCGCTCACGGAGCCTGACCATGGGACCGAGCATCGACCTGCTGCTCCAGATCAACGCGGCCTTCAACAGCCGCGACGTGAACCGGATCATGGCATTCTTCGCCGAAGACGCTACCTTCCTGATGGCGCGCGGGCCCGAGCCGTGCGGCCGGCGCGTGCGGGGCAAGGCGGCCATCGGCCAGGTGCTGGCCGACCGGTTCAAGGTCATCCGCGACATGCGCTGGGACCACATCGACCACTTCGTGACCGGCAACCGGGCGGTCTCGATCTGGACGGTGACCGGCACCGGCGCGGACGGCGAGCGGCTCGACTACCAGGGATGCGACATCTACGAGTTCCGCGGCGACGAGATCCTGAACAAGGACACCTACTGGAAGCTGGTGGAGCAGCGCCCCCGCCTCTGACGAGCGGGAGCGACCGTGACGATGCGACACGTCCTGACCAATGCCACGGTGATCGACTGCGTCACCCCTCGGCCGATTCCCGGCGCCAGCGTCGTCATCGACCGCGGCCGCATCGTGGAGGTGCTCGACGGGAGTCGATCGCCGGACACGCGGAGCGCCGACGTCGTCGATCTCGGCGGCGCCTACCTGCTGCCGGGGCTGTGGGACGTCCACATCCACCCCGACTACCTGGCCTCAACCGGCGCCTCGGTGGCCGAGCAGACCGCCATCTTCGGCCATCGGCTCATGGAGGCCCTGACCGAGAGCGGGGTGGTCGGGGTGCGGTGCGCGGGCGCGGCCCACTTCATGGACGTGGCGTGGAAGCGCGCCTTCGACGCAGGGCAGTACGTGGGCCCGCGGGTCTTCGCGGCCGGCCACTTCCTGACCACGACCGGTGGGCACTTCCTCACCTCGGGTCACGCGCGGGAGTGTGACGGGCCCTACGGCTTCGTGCGGGCGATCCGCGAGCAGATCAAGAACGGGGTCGACCACATCAAGCTGAACCTGACCGGCGGCATCATGGGGCCCGCGTGGGATCGCCACACCCAGTCGTTCCTCCTCGAGGAGGAGCTGGACGCCGCCTTCGCGATCTGCCGGCAGCGCGGCTTCCCGGTCATGGCGCACGCCGCGAACCCGGAGACGGTGGTCGCGGCGGCCCGCCTGGGCGCGCACAGCGTCGAGCACGGCTACATCATGGACGGCGCCTGCATCGAGGCCCTGCGCGCGCACGCCACCTGGTACGTCCCGACGCTCGCCATCACCCAGCTGACGCCGGACCAGGCCCGCGATCCGTGGGAGAAGCGATGGGTCGAGCAGCGCGAGCTCGCCCCGGATCTCTGCCGGCGCGCCGACGACGCGGCCGAGCCCCACCGCGATGCCTTTCGCCGCGCGCTCGCCGCGGGCGTCCCGATGGCGCTCGGCTCCGACATCCGCCCGCTCAAGGACGCGGCTCTGCTCGAGCTCGGCCTCTGGGTGGCCGCGGGCGCGACCCCGTGGCAGGCGCTGCTGGCGGCCACCCGGCACGCGGCCACGCTCTGCGGCGTGGGCGACGACCTCGGCACCATCGAGCCCGGCAAGCTCGCGGACCTGATCGTGGTGGCCGCGAACCCCCTCGAGCACATCACCAACCTCCGCCGACTGCTCCTCGTGCTCAAAGAGGGGCGCATCGTCTCGGACAGGCGCGCATCGGAGCCACCGACATGACCAGGATCGATCCCGTGTGGGCCGGCGTCACCGAGCTGTCACAGGCCTTCGGCGCCCGGACCCTCTCTCCCGTCGACGCGGTGGACGCGCTGCTCGAGCGCATCGAGCGCCGCGACCCGCTCCTTCACTCCTTCATCGCGGTATACGCGGACGACGCCCGCCTCGCCGCCGAGGGCGCCGACCGCGCGATCCGCTCCGGCCATCGGATGGGCCCGCTCCACGGCGTGCCCATCGCGCTCAAGGACCTGGTCGACCTCGAGGGCCGGGTCACCACCGGCGGCTCCAAGGTCTGGGCCAACCGCGTCTCGCCGGTCACCGCCACCCTGGCCGAGCGCGCGATCGCCGCGGGCATGATCGTGCTCGGCAAGACCCACACCGTCGAGTTCGCGATGGGGAGCTGGGGCACCAACACCCACATGGGCACCCCGCGGAACCCGTGGGACCTCGCGGTGCACCGCACCCCGGGCGGCTCCTCCAGCGGCTCCGCGGTCGCGGTCGCGGCCGGCCTCGCCCCCATCGCCATCGGCACCGACACCGGCGGCTCGGTGCGGCTGCCCGCCGGCTGGTGCGGGATCGTCGGCCTGAAGGTGACCGCAGGGCGCATCAGCACCTACGGGGTCCTCCCGCTCTCCTTCACGCTCGACACGCCGGGGCCGATCGCGCGGTCCGTGGAGGACGCCGCGCTCCTCTTCCGCCTGCTCAACGGGCCCGACCCGCGGGATCCGCAGACGCTCTCGTGGACCGCGGCCGATCCCCTGCCCACCCTCCGGCGCGGCGTGGCCGGCCTGCGGATCGCGGTGATGCCCGACGCGGAGCGCTCGGGCGTCGATCGCGAGGTGCTCGCCGCCTACGACGCCTCGGTCGACGCGCTGGCCAAGCTCGGCGCCCAGGTCTCGCGCGCGACCCTGCCGCACCGCTTCGGCGACTACGCGGCCGCCACCGGGCGGATCATCGGCGCGGAGGGCTATCGCTTCGTCGGCCACCTGGTCGACGACCCGGCCCAGCCGGTCGATCCGCACGTGCGCCCGCGCATCCAGCTCGGCCGCGGGGTGTCGGCGCGCGACTACCTGCTCGCGCTGGCGGAGCGGGAGACGCACCGCCGGGCGGTCGAGGCGGCGCTCGCCGACGTCGACGCCCTCCTGACGCCCACCGCCCTCACCCCGCCGATCCCGGTCGAGCAGGCGGACCAGGCCGGCACCGCGGCCCATTTCACGCGCCCGGTGAACTACCTCGGGCTCTGTGGCCTCGCGGTGCCGAACGGCTTCACCGCGGGAGGCCTGCCGCTCTCGCTCCAGATCGTGGCCCACGCCGGCGACGAGGCCGCCGCGCTCCGCATCGGCTGGGCCTACGAGGCGGCCACCGACTGGCACACGCGTCGGCCGCCCGAGCGGTGAGATGGCCGATCTGACCCGTCCCTACGACGTGCTGGTGATCGGCGGCGGCAACGCCGCCCTGTGTGCCGCCATCACCGCCCGGGAGGCGGGCGCCCGCGTGCTCCTCGTCGAGCACGCCCCCCGCGCGATGCGCGGCGGCAACAGCCGGCACACCCGCAACCTGCGGGCCATGCACTCGGCGCCCACCTCGGTCCTCACCGACGCGTACGCGGAGGCCGAGTACTGGGACGACCTGCGCCGGGTGACCGGCGGCGCCACCAACGAGGCGCTCGCCCGCATGACCATCCGCGCCTCGGCGGAGGCGGCCGCGTGGGCGGAGGCACGCGGAGTCCGGTTCCAGCCGTCGCTGACCGGCACCCTGAACCTCTCCCGGACCAACGCGTTCTTCCTCGGCGGCGGCAAGGCGCTCGTCAACGCCTACTACCGCACCGCCGAGCGCCTGGGCGTCGACGTCCTCTACGACACGGAGGTCCAGTCGCTCGTCCTCGAGGATCGCCGCGTGCGGGAAGCCGTCCTGAGCAGCAAGGGCTTCCCGGAGACGGTGCGGGCCACCTCGGTGGTCGCGTCCTCCGGCGGGTTCCAGGGCAATATCGAATGGCTCAAGGAGTACTGGGGCGAGGCGGCCGAGAACTTCCTGATCCGGGGGACCCCGTACGCGCGGGGCCGCATCCTCCGCAACCTGCTCGACCAGGGGGTGGCCTCGGTCGGCGATCCGACCCAGTGCCACGCGGTGGCCATCGACGCGCGCGCCCCGCGATTCGACGGCGGCATCGTGACCCGGCTCGACTGCATTCCCTTCGGCATCGTGGTGGACCGCGCGGGCAAGCGCTTCTACGACGAGGGCGAGGACCTGTGGCCGAAGCGCTACGCGATCTGGGGCCGCCTGGTCGCGCAGCAGCCGGGCCAGATCGCCTACTGCATCGTCGACGCCAAGGCCGAGCGCCTCTTCATGCCGTCGGTGTTCCCGGCGATCCGCGCCGGCTCGATCGCGGAGCTGGCCCGCGCCTTCGGGCTCGACGCCGGCACGCTCGAGTCGACGGTCAAGCAGTTCAACGCCGCGGCGCGGCCGGGCCGCTTCGACGGCCACGCCCTCGACGACTGCGCCACCGCGGGGCTCACCCCTCCCAAGACGCACTGGGCCCGGGCCATCGACACTCCGCCTTTTCTCGGCTACCCGCTGCGCCCCGGCATCACGTTCACCTACCTGGGCGTCGGCGTCGACGAGTGCGCCCGGGTGCTGATGCAGGACGGCCGCCCGGTCACCAACCTGTGGGCGGCCGGCGAGATCATGGCCGGCAACATCCTCGGCAAGGGCTACCTGGCCGGCTTCGGCATGACCATCGGAACCGTGTTCGGCCGGATCGCGGGCCGGGAGGCCGCCGCGCATGCGCGTCCCCATACGCACTAGCGTCGCGCTGCAGGACGCGAGCCGGGCGATGCAGGTCTGCAACGCCTGCCGTTACTGCGAGGGCTTCTGCGCCGTCTTCCCGGCCATGGAGCTCCGGCGCGAGTTCGCGAGCACCGATCTCACCTACCTCGCCAATCTCTGCCACAACTGCCGGGCGTGCTTCTACGCCTGCCAGTACGCGCCGCCCCACGAGTTCGGGATCAACCTGCCGCGCACCCTGGCCGACCTGCGCGCCGAGACCTGGGAGGAGTACGCGTGGCCCGGGTTCCTCGCCGGGCTGTTCCGCCGGAACGGCACGGTGGTGTCCCTCGCGACCGCCCTCGGCATCGCCCTGCTGCTGCTCCTCACCGGGCTCCTGCGCGATCCGGCGGTGCTCTACGGCGTGCACACCGCGCCCGGCGCGTTCTACGTGGTGATCCCGTCCGGGGCCATGGTCTCCGTGGCGGCGGCCACCTTCTCGTTCTCGATCGTGGCCCTGATCGCGGTCGCGGTCCGGTACTGGAAGGGCACCGCGGCGGGCCCGTTCCCCGGCCCGCGGGCGTGGTGGCGCGCGCTCGGCGACGTGGCCACCCTGCGCAACCTGGGAGGGGGCGGCGACGGGTGCAACGAGCGGGACGAGGGGTTCTCCCAGGCGCGCCGGTGGCTGCACCACGCCCTCTTCTACGGCTTCGCCCTCT
>DATGBR010000311.1:0-12053 GCA_035312605.1 Candidatus Methylomirabilota bacterium | reverse complement strand
TGACGGTGGCGATGAACGGGCCGCTCACCGGATGCACGCTCGCGGGCCGGAGCACGTCCGCGGGCCCGCTCGCGCCGGGGGCGGCGGCAACGGTCGCGATCCGCCCCGAAGACATCCGGGTGGCGCCCGCCGACGCGGGGGGAAGCGACGCCGACCACCTCCTCGGCACCATCGACACCCTCTCCTTCGTGGGCGACCGCTACGAGGCCCGCGTCGCCCTCGGCGGCGAGCACTGCATCGTGCTCCTCTTGACCCGGACTCGCGAGTGGCGCGAGGGCGAGCGGGTGCGCCTCGGCTTCCCCCCCGAGCTGGTGAGCGTGTGGCCGGCGTGACGTCCGTCCTCGCGGCCCCCGGGCCGCGACGCCTCGAGCTGCAGACGGTGCTGTGCACCGTGGTGCTCGCCGCGGTGGCCCTCTGCGTGGTGTTCCCGCTGCTTCTGGTCGCGCTGCAGAGCCTCCAGGTCGCGCCGCCGGGCCAGCCGGCCCGCTACGGCCTCGACGGCTGGCGGGCGGCCCTGGGCGAGCCCGGCCTCCGCGCGGCCCTCGTCAATACCCTCACCGTCACGTTCGTGCGCCAGCTCATCTCGCTGCCGCTCGCGGTGCTCGTGGCCTGGCTCCTCGCCCGGACCGACCTGCCCGGGCGCGCCTGGGTCGAGTTCGCGTTCTGGGCCGCGTTCTTCCTGCCGCCGTTCACGGTGACGCTGAGCTGGATCCTGCTGCTCGATCCCGAGTATGGCCTCGTCAACACCGCGCTCGCCCGGCTGCCGTTCGTGACCTCGGGCCCCTTCAACATCTACTCGTTCTGGGGCATCGTCTGGGTCCACGTCCTCACCGGATCCCTGACCGTCAAGGTGATCCTCCTCACGCCTGCGTTCCGCAACATGAACGCGGCCTTCGAGGAGGCCTCCCGGGTGGCCGGGGCGGGCACGCTCCGCACCGCGCTCCGGATCACGGTGCCGGTGATGGCCCCCGCGATCCTGTCGGTGCTGCTGCTCGGCACCATGGTGTCGCTGCAGACCTTCGAGGTGGAGCAGGTGCTGGGCCTGCCCTTCCGCTTCTTCGTGTTCAGCACCACGATCTACGACCTGCTCGTCACCCGGGTCCCGCGCTACGACGCGGCCACCGCGCTGGCGGTCCTGATCCTGGCCGCGATGCTCCCGCTCGTGTTCGCGCAGCAGTGGCTGACCCGCGGCCCGCGCTACACCACCGTGACCGGCCAGTTCCAGCGCCGGGTCCACGCGCTCGGCCGGTGGCGCGCGCCCGCGACCGGGCTGGTGATGGCCCTGGTGGTCGTGGTGCTGGGGGCGCCGGTGGCATTCGCGCTCCTCGGCACCTTCATGAAGCTCTTCGGCTTCTTCCACGTGCCGGACCCGTGGACGCTCGCCAACTGGCAGACCGTCCTCTCCGACGACCTGTTCCTGCGCTCGCTGCACAACACGCTGGTGCTCTCGATCGGCACCGCGGTGGCCGCGATCGTGGTGCACTCGCTCATCGCCTACATCATCGTGCGCACCTCCTACGCGGGCCGGCGGCTGCTCGATTTCATCTCGTGGCTGCCGTTCACGGTGCCCGGGATCATCCTGGGCCTGGCCCTGCTCTGGCTCTTCCTCGGGGTCTCCTTCCTGCGACCGCTGTACGGCACCACCACGCTCCTGATCGTGGCCGGGGTCATCGCGGGCATGCCGCTCGGCGTGCAGATCATCCGGAGCGGGCTCCTGCAGCTGGGCGGCGAGCTGGAGGAGGCCTCCCGGATCGCGGGCGCGTCGTGGTGGACGACCTATCGCCGGATCATCCTGCGCCTGATGGCTCCGACCCTGATCGCGGTGGGCATGATCACCTTCGTGGGCGCCGCCCGCAACATCGGCAACTTCGCCCTGCTCACCACCAGCGCCAACCGGCCGCTGTCGATCCTCCAGCTCGACTACGTGGCCCAGCGCAAGTTCGAGGAGGCGGTGGTCGTGGCGTGCATCATCATGCTGGTCTCGCTGGCCGGGGCCCTGCTCGCGCGGCTGATCGGGCTGCGCAGCGGCGGGCTCGGCTGATGGAGTGCCCGTGCGTCTAGCCCAGAAGATCGCGATCGTGACCGGGACCAGCCCCAACATCGGCGGCGGCATCGCCGAGGGCCTCGCCGAGGAAGGCGCCACCGTGGTGTGCGTGGACGTGGCGGCGGACAACGCGGGCCAGTGCGCGGAGGCGATCCGTCGGAGTGGGGGCCAGGCCCTCGGCATCACGTGCGACGTGACCGACGAGGGCCAGGTCGAGGCGATGGTGGCGCGCGTCCGCCAGACGTACGGCGGCGTCGACGTACTGGTGAACAACGCGGGCATCCTCGGGGGCCTCGGCGTGCTCGAGATGCCGGTGGAGCGCTGGAGCCGCCAGATCGCGGTCAACCTGACCGGGACGTTCCTCTGCACCAAGCACGCGGCGCGACTGATGGTGACGCAGCAGCGGCGCGGCAGCATCGTGGTGGTGGTCTCGACGGCCGGCCACCAGGGCCAGGCCGGCAACATCGCCTATTCGACCAGCAAGAGCGGGCTGCTCAACTTCACCCGGGCCGCCGCGATGGACCTGGCCCGCCACGGCATCCGGGTGAACAGCTTGACTCCCACCGCGACCGACACCGAGGAGGCCGCCGATCGCGCGGTGGCCTGGGGACGTCCCCGCCCCGAGCCGCGCCCGCGCGGCCTCGACTTCGCGAAGATGGTCCCGATGGGAAGGCTGCCGAGCCCCCGCCACTACGCTCGCGCGGTCGCCTTCCTGGCCTCCGACGACGCGGAGCTGATCACCGGCACCGACCTCCGCGTGGACGCGGGCGCCATCGCGAAGTACTGGCCCTGGATCCCGAACGCCTGATCGCGGGCCGTACCCGACCAAGGTAGGGGTAGACGCCCGCCCCCTGGGTTACTACGCTACGAGGATATCGACCTCGAGCGGGCCGAGGAGCACCGACCGCAGAGGAGCCCGTACCCGTGACGCAGCCTAGCCCGGCGCCCCGATTCTGGCCGACCGCCGGCCCCTTGGGGCTGGCCGTCATCGGTCTGGCGGTTCTGACCGCGATCTCGGTTCGATTCGCCTTTCGGTCCGCCCTGCTGTACCTGATCGCGGTCGTGTTCGTCTCGCTGACCGGCGATCTCGCGGCCGCGGCCGGCATCTCGCTCGTCGCGTTCCTCTGCCTCGCGGCCTTCCTGTCTCGAGCCGCTTTCCCGGGCGCGCTGCTCGAGCCGCTCAACCTGGTGGCCCTGCTCGGGTTCCTGACCACCTCCTTCGTCGTCACCCGCCTGGTCTCCCGCTGGCGCACGTCCTTCCGGGAGCTCCAGGCCCTCCAGGACCGGATGGGGCTCGTGATCGATTCCATTCCGGCGTGGGCCAGCGTCATCCGGCCCGACGGCGCCGTCGAGTTCGTCAACCGGTGGGGGCTCGAGTACACGGGTCTCCGCTTCGAGGACACGCTGGGGTCCGGATGGAAGATCGCGGTGCATCCCGACGATCAGGCCGCCTTCGCGAGCGCGCGGCGCAAAGCGCTCGCGACGGGTGAGCCGTTCGAGATCGAGACCCGCTTCCGTCGGGCCGACGGCGTCTATCGCTGGTTCCTGACCCGGGTCGCGCCCCTGCGGGACGAGGGCGGGGGCATCGTCCGGTGGTACGGCGTGTCGGCCGACATCGAGGATCGCAAGGTGGCGGACGCCCTCCTGGCCGGGGAAAAGCTGCTGCTGGAGATGATCACCCGGGGCGATCGGCTCGCTCTGATCCTGGACGCGCTCTGTCGGCTCGCCGAGGAGCGGTGCAGTGGCGCGCTCTGCTCGATCCTGCTGGTGGGGCCCGATGGCACCTCCCTGCGCCACGGCGCCGCGCCCAGCCTGCCGGGCGCCTACGTCAAGGCCATCGACGGAGTGACCATCGGCCCGAGCGCCGGATCGTGTGGAACGGCCGCCTACCGGGCCCAGCCGGTCGTCGTCTCCGACATCGCGACAGATCCGCTGTGGGCCGACTATCGCGCCCTGGCCCTGTCGCATTCGCTGCGCGCGTGCTGGTCCACCCCCATGTGCTCCTCCGAAGGCCGGGTGCTGGGCACCCTCGCGGTGTACTACCGCGAGCCCCGCCGGCCCACCCCGCACGAGCGCGACATCGTCGAGCGCATCACGCACCTGGCCGCGGTGACCGTCGAGCGCAAGCAGGCGGAGGAGGCCCTGCACCAGACCCAGATCGAGCTGGCTCGCGTGACCCGCGTCACCACCCTGGGCGAGCTCACCGCCTCCATCGCCCACGAGGTCAATCAGCCCCTGGCCGCGATCGTCGCCGACGCCTCCGCCTGCCTGCAGTGGCTGGCCGCCGACCGCCCGGACCTCGACAGCGTCCGGGAGGCGCTCGCCGCGATGGTCAAGGACGGCGAGCGGGCCGCCGACGTGATCGGCCGCATTCGCGCGCTGCTCTCGCGGTCGCGAGTCGCCCCCGAGCCGTGCGACCTGGCCGGGATCGTCCACGAAGTGCTGCTCCTCGTCGCCCCCGAGATGGGACGGCACGGGATCGTGCTGCAGACCGCGCTCGCCCCGGAGCTGCCACGGGTCCTCGGCGACCGGATCCAGCTGCAGCAGGTCCTGCTGAACCTGCTCATGAACGCGGCCGAGGCGATGCGGGAGACCCCGCCGGAGCGGCGCCGCGTCGTGGTGCGATCGACCGTGGAGTGTCGCGACGACGGGACGTGGGCGGTCCTGGCGGTGGAGGACGCGGGGGTCGGCTTCCGCGAGCAGGACGAGGCCCGCCTGTTCGAGGCGTTCTACACCACGAAGCCGAGCGGCCTCGGCATGGGGCTCTCCATCAGCCGCTCGATCATCGAGCGGCACGGCGGACGCCTGT
The DNA here is from genome assembly GCA_035312605.1 of Candidatus Methylomirabilota bacterium. Taxonomy (GTDB): domain Bacteria; phylum Methylomirabilota; class Methylomirabilia; order Rokubacteriales; family CSP1-6; genus CAMLFJ01. The sequence goes on along the minus strand of DATGBR010000311.1, from coordinate 7,200 downwards.
GGGCCACCCCGAATCCGGACCACGGGGCCACCTTTCACTTCGCCCTGCCGGAGGCGCGATGACCGCCCGGAGCTAGCGCAGCACTGCCTCCGCGATGCGGGTGAGCTCGCGCACCATCTCGGGCTCCGACTTCGAGGTGGCCGGACGCACGATGACCCGCGTGGCCCCCGCGTCGTGAAACCGCGTGATCAGATCGCGATCGGCCGGCTGGCCGTGCACCGAGATGCTGATGGCGGCCGGATCGCGGCCGGCCTCCTTGGCGAGCCGGTCGAGGGCGGCGCGCTTCTCGCGGAGCTCCACGGGCGTGACCCGGTTCGGCAGCCACCCGTCGCCCCAGGCCACCACGCGCTCGAGCACCCGCGGGGCGTCGCCGCCCAGGAGCACCGGCGGGTGCGGCTTCTGGGCCGGCTTGGGATTGGAGCGGACCGGCGGGAAGTCGTAGAACTTGCCGTGGAACTCGGCCTCCGGCTTCGTCCACAGCTCCTTCATGGCCAGGATCGACTCGCGGGTCTGGCCCCAGCGGTGGTCGAAGTCGCCGCCCATGAGCTGGGTCTCCTCCCGCAGCCACCCGGCCCCGATGCCGAAGAGAAAGCGCCCGCCGCTGAACAGATCGAGCGTGGACACCTCCTTGGCGAGCAGCAGCGGGTGGCGCTCCGGGACCAGCACGATGCCGGTCGCGAGCTTGATCCGGCTGGTCGTCCCGGAGGCGCGGGCGAGGGCCACGAATGGATCGATGAAGTGCGAGTACGCCTCGGGGATCACCCCGTCCGCGGTCCCGGGGAAGCGGCTGGTGGTGTGCACCGGGATGAACGGATGCTCGGCGCACCAGAACGACTCGAAGCCGAGCGCCTCGGCGGTGCGCGCCATGGCCCCCACGTCGACGAGATAGGCGGGCAGCGGGACGGAGATGCCGACGTTCATGGGAGCCTCCTGAGGTGGGCGGTCAGTCGAAGATGATGCCGCCGTCGACGTTGAGCGACTGGCCGGTGATGTTCCGCGCGGCCGGCGAGGCGAGGAACACCGCGAGGGCGGCCACGTCCTCCGGGTCGTTCGGGCGGCCGAGCGGGATGACCGCATTGCGCCGGCGCGTCATCTCCTCGAGCGGCAGGCCCTCGTCGCGCGCGCGCACCGCCACGTTGGCCTCCGAGAGCGCGGTGACCGTGATGCCCGGGCAGATCGCGTTGACGTTGATGTCGTGCCGCGCGAGCTGCTGGGCCGCGGTGCGGGTGAGCGAGATGACGCTCCCCTTGCTGGCCGCGTAGATCGCGTTCGAGGTGCCCGCGTACCCCTTGCCCGCGATCGACGCGATGTTGACGATGCGGCCGCGCCGTCGCGGGATCATCTCCCGCGCCACCCGCTGCAGGCAGAAGAAGACGCCCTTGGCGTTGACCCGCATGATGCGGTCCCAGTCCTGCTCGGTGAGATCCATGATGTAGGCGCGGCGCGTGACCCCCGCGTTGTTCACCAGGACGTCGATCCCGCCGAGCGCGCCCGTCACCGCCTGCACCATCCGATCGATCGCGGCCAGGTCGCCCACGTCGGTCTCGAGGGCCAGGCCGCGGGATCCGAGCGCGGCGATCGCCTCCGCGGTGGCCTTGGCCGCGGCGCCGTCGACGTCGACCACCGCGACTCGCGCGCCCGCGCGGGCCAGGGCCAGCGCGATCGCCTTGCCGATCCCGCTGCCGGCCCCGGTGACGACCGCGACGCGATCCGCGAGAACCATGCCGGGCCGCCGGCTACCGTCGGGCCGCGGCCCGGCCGGACGGCTCGCCCGCGCCGCCGCCCACGAAGTGAATCGGCTCCCGGCCCTTGAGCGCGGCGGGCGTGACCATCCACGTGCCGCCGCACGCGGTCGACGCGACCTTCTCCGCGGTACGGGGGCCGCCGAAGGGCAGCGTGAACCCGCTCGTCACCGCTCCCAGGAGACAGAAGCTGGCCTTGATCGGCGCGTAGACCAGCGTGGTCGTCACGCTGCCCACCCCGTACGCGACGTCCTGCGCCGTGCTCTCCGCGGCGGCGGACCCGGGCCACGCGGCGGTGAGCAGGGCGATGACGATCCCCCCGACGGCGAGTCTCGATAGGTGTCTCATGCGCGGCGACCTCCTCGATCTGGACTCTGGCTCGATCTGGATTCCTCTCGAATCGCGCCCAGCCTATCCCGCCGTCGGGGCGCTGTAAAGCGCGAGGCTTCCCCTCCGCGTCACGTACCCGCCTGGGTCAGCCGCCGGAGGAAGACCTCGATCTCCTTCTTGGTCTGCAGATCCCCGGTGCGGGCGGCCACCTCGAGGCCGATCGTGTACGCGGCGGCCGCCTCGGCCGGACGGCCCGCCCGCTCGAGGGCCCGGCCGAGGCCGCGGTGGGCGGCGGAGTAGTCGGGCTTGAGCCGAACGGCCTCGGCGTACTCCGCCGCGGCCAGCTCGGCCTGCCCCGCATCCAGGTATGCCCCCCCTAGGCCGAACCGGACCACCGGATCGTCGGGCATCATCTCGACCACTTCCTTGAACTCCGCGATCCGATCCCGCTCGGTCACGCCGGGCTCAGCGGTCGAGCCAGGCGGTGAGGAGCCGCCCGCCGTAGTCGTAGCCCAGGTTCGGGCCGTAGTTCTTGAGCGCGCCGTCCCACACCGCGATGTAGGTCCCGGTCGGGACGTGCACGTAGTACTGCTGCTTGGCCAGGTGGCGCTGGATGTCGTTGATGACGTCCCGGCGCGCCTTCACGTCCATGGTGCGGCGCTGCCGGACCAGGAGATCGTCGAGCGCGGGATCCTTCACGTGGCTCCGGTTGCGCGGCTCCCCGGTGTAGTACTGGCCGAACAGGAAGTTGTCCGCGTCGAGGAAGGGGGTGAGCGGCCCGAACACGGTGGAGTCGAACTTGCCGAGCCGGCATGTCGCCTGGTAGGCCCCGTACTCCTTCTGGTCGAGCCGGGCGTCGATACCCACTGCCTTCAGGTGCTTGAGCACGAGCTGCATGGTGTCCACCAGCACGGTGGAGCCGTAGGAGTTGAAGCACACGCTCGCCGCGAAGCCGGTCGGATAGCCGGCCGCCGCGAGGAGACGCTTGGCCTCCGCGGGATCGTGGCGGTAGTTGCGGGCTGCCTCGCCGAGCTGGTCGATGGGCAGGGCCCAGTCGCCGAGGGCAGCGGGCAGCGGGCCGTTGACGACGCCCACGCCCTCCAGCGTCGCCTCGATGATCTCGCGCCGGTCGATCGCCATCGAGACCGCCTGGCGCACCCGCACGTCGCTCCACGGCTTCTGGTCCGTGCGCATCGCGAGATCGTTCACCACGTTGGAGGGGAACTCGACGGTGCGCAGGGTGGGCCGCGTCTGGCCCAGCCGGTCCTTGATCTGCACCCAGTCCGTCCGGTTGATCGTCCCCGGGAACTCCCAGCCCAGATCGTAGCGCCCGGACAGGAACGCGGCCATGCGCGAGGCGTTGTCCTCGTCGACGAGCAGCTCGACCCGGTCGATGTATGGCAGCCCGGGCACGAAGTAGCCGGGGTGGCGGATCATGGTGAGCGACACGTTCGGCCGGTAGCTCTCGAGCATCCACGGCCCGGTGCCGATCACCGCCTCCGGCTTCTTGAGGTCGCCCCACTTCTCCACGCACTCGCGGGCCACGATGCCGCCCGCCATCGGGCTCGCCACCATGTCGAGGAACCAGGCGAAGGGTTCGGAGAGCGTGAAGCGCACCGTGTAGCGGTCGGCCGCCTCGACCTTCGCGATCGCGCGGTACATCGACGCGTTGCTGCCCGCCTCGGTCAGCATGCGCTCGAAGGTGAACTTCACGTCCTCCGCGGTCAGCTCGCGGCCGTTCACCGGCGGCTTGGCGTGGAAGCGCACCCCGCGACGCAGCCTGAAGACGTAGGTGGTGTCGCTCGGCTGCGTCCAGGACTCGGCCAGGTCGCCCTCGATCACGAGCGAGCCGGGCTTGACCGCCGCCCCGGCGCGATAGCGGAGCAGCCGGCTGTGGGTGAACGAGATCGCCACGTGGGTCTTGTAGGCGTGCACCAGGCTCGCGTCGAAGTGCGGCGGGTCCCAGGCCCGGATCGCGATGGTGCCTCCGCGCTTGGGAGTCTGAGCGAGCGCGCGAGACGGGGAAGCGGCCAGCGCCGCCGCCGCGGTCCCGGCGGCGAGAAAGTCCCGGCGAGTCAGCATCGACGTGCCTCCCTCGGGCGCCGCCCGTCGACGATGCGAGGCGCCCGGTGCGCCAGAGAATACCGGACCTCGGGCTTGACAGACCGGGAAATCAGACCCATTATCCCTGTTGTCGGTAGAGAATAGGTACAATGTAGAAACCCCTGGAAAGAGGCGAAGATGAGCGCATCCCTGCAGGCCCCGATCGGGATCCTGGACGAGCACCCGGAGTGGTCGAGCCGGCTGATGGCCGAGCTCCAGGCTCGCCGGCTACCCCACGAGCGCATCGATCACTCCAATCACGCGTACGACCCGCGGGACCGTGAGCCGCGCTACTCGGTGATCGTGAACCGGACCAGCCCCTCCTCGGCCACCCGCGGCCACCGGAGCGTCCTCTTCTACGCGGAGGCCCTGCTCAGCCACTACGCCTCGCTCGGGGTGCCGATCATCAATCCGGTGGCCGCCTACCGCAGCGAGAAGTCGAAGGCGCTCCAGCTCGATCTGCTCGAGCGCGTCGGCGCGCGCTACCCGCGGACGGTCGTCGTCAACCATCGCGATCAGATCTGGAAGGCGCTCGACCAGATCCCCTTCCCGCTCGTGGTCAAGCCGAACATCGGCGGCTCCGGGGCGGGGATCGTCCGCTTCGACTCGCACGAAGTCCTCGAGGCGGGAGTCGATCGGCTCGACTTCGGGCCGGACGGCACCGCGCTGGTGCAGGAATACCTCGAGTCCGACGAGGGCGCGATCGTGCGGGTGGAGGTCATGGACGGCCGCTACCTGTACGCGATCCGGATCGTGCGCGACGCGCAGGCCGGCTTCAACCTGTGCCCGGCCGACATCTGCCAGGTGCCGGACGCGGCCGCCGCCTCCGCCACACCGCTCGAGGCCTGCCCCGCCGCGCCCAAGCCCGGGCTCACCGTCACCCGGTTCGACGCGCCGCCCGAGGCGATCGAGACCGTGCTGCGTCTCACCCGGGCGGCCGCCATCGACATCGGCGGGGTGGAGTACCTGGTGGCCCGGCGGGACGGGCAGATCTACTACTACGACATCAACGCCACGTCCAACTTCGTGGCCAACGCCCCCGCACTGCTCGGGTTCGATCCGACCGCGCGCTTCGTGGACTACATCACGCGGGTCGCGACGCAGTCCGCGGTCCGCGCGCCCGTCGCGATCGCCGCGTCCTGACCGCGACGTCGCGGAGGTGGGCGAGACGCCGGCGCGCGTCCGCCCACCCCTTGCTCCCCAGCTCCCGCAGCACCATCTCCTGGGCCCGGCTCCACAGCGGCCGGGCCGTCCGGAGGGCCGCTCGTCCCCTGGGAGTGAGGCGCATCGCCTTGATCCGCCGGTCCGGGTGGGCCACGCGCTCGGTCAGCCCATCGCGCTCGAGCAGCCCCAGGCTGCGGGTGAGCGTGGTCTGGTCGATGGCGAGGGCCTCCTCGAGTTGCCGGAGGTTGGCCTCCTCCAGCCGGGCGATCGCCGCGAGCATGCTGAACTGGGTCACCCGCAGGCCGCTCGGCCGCAGCACGTCGTCGTAGAGCTGCGTCACCACCCGCGTCGCCATCCGGAGGGTGTTGCAGACACAGGGAGAGAGCGGCGCCGCCGCGCGCGTCATGGCCCCATGCTAGCAGCCGCCCTCCGCCCGGGCAAGCGGTTATCATGTAGATACATGAATCCTGCGGCCGCGCCTGGGCGTCTCAATCGCCAGGAGGCTCACCCATGCGGATCGCGGTGCTGGGCGCGGGCGGCATCGGAGGCTACTACGGGGCGCGGCTGGCCAAGGCCGGCCACGACGTGGTGCTCGTCGCGCGGGGCGCGCACCTGGAGGCGCTGAAGCGACGCGGGGTGACCGTCCGGACCCCGGACGAGGAGCTGACCCTGCCCATCACCGCGGTGCCCGACGTCCGGGGCCTCGAGCCCGTCGACCTCCTGCTGTTCTGTGTCAAGGCGTACGACACCGAGGCCGGCGCCCGCTCGATCGCCCCCCTGGTCGGGCCCGACACCGTGGTGCTCACGGTTCAGAACGGTCTGGACCGGGCCGACGCGCTCGCGACGGCGCTCGGCGAAGCCAAAGCCGTGCTCGCCGGCGCGGTGTACGCCGCGCTCCAGCTCGCCGGGCCCGGAGTCGTCGTTCGCACCGGTCCCGAGGCCCGGATCGCGTTCGGCGAGCGCGGCGGAGCCGCGAGCGACCGGACCGCGCGCCTCGCCGCCGCCTTCCGCGAGAGCGGCCTCCCGCACGAGGTCTCGGCCGATATCGATCGGGTGCTGTGGGAGAAGTTCCTGTTCATCACCGGGATCGGCGCGGTGACCGCGCTCGCCCGCGCGGGGATCGGCGCGCTCCGGGAGAGCGCCGAGGGCCGCGCCCTGCTGGCCGCCTCCTGCGCCGAGATCGTCGCGGTGGCCCAGGCGGAAGGCGCCCCCCTGCGCGCCGAGGCTGCGCCGGCGGCCCTCGCCCAGGCCGGCACTCTGCCCGCCGGCTGGCGCTCGTCCATGGCCCGCGACCTCGAGGACGGTCGACGGCTCGAGGTCGACGCGCTCAGCGGCACCGTGGTGCAGCGAGGCCGCCGCGCCGGTGTGCCCACCCCGGTGCACCAGACCGTCGCCGCGTGCCTGTCGCTGCCTCGGCCGGCGCCCGCGGGTATTCCCCGGTGAGTCACCCAACCGCTGAAAAGGAGACGCGCATGCGACTCGAGAACAAGGTAGCCATCGTGACCGGCGGCGGGACCGGCATCGGCGCGGCCATCGCGGAGAACTTCGCTCGCGAAGGCGCGCGCGTCGCCGTCACCGGCCGGCGCAAAGAGGTCCTGGCCGAGGTCGTCGACCGGATCGCGGCCGCGGGCGGGCACGCCCTCGCGCTGCCGGGCAGCGTGACCGACGAGGCCGACGTGCAGCGGGCGGTGCAGTCCACCGTGGCCACCTTCGGGCGGGTGGACGTGCTGGTCAACAACGCGGGGAGCGCGCTCCACGCGGGGCCGCTCCACGAGATCCCGGACGCGGCCTGGAACGAGATCATCGACGTGTTCCTCACCAGCGTGTTCCGCTTCTCGCGCGCGGTCATCCCGCAGATGCT
>DATGBR010000310.1:0-3101 GCA_035312605.1 Candidatus Methylomirabilota bacterium | reverse complement strand
GCGTTCGAATGCTCAGCGGGACAGGAGCGCCCGGAGTCGCGAGCGCCGGGCGACGATGCTGACCGCCAGCGGATCCCGGGGACTCGGAGGGCGGTAGGCGCGCTCGACCGCGGCCACGTCGAGCCTCACGGTGGCGAGGTCTTGCAGCACCACCTGCTCGGCCGGGATCGGGCCGAAGGTCGTGATGGTCTTGAGGTATCCGTGGCAGTGGTCGCAGACCTCGATCTTCTCGCGCTCGAGGCCCTCCGACGCCACCAGGGAGCCGAGCCGCGTGTGGTCGTGCTCGCCGCAGAAGGGGCAGCGGAGCCACGCGGTCGCCCAGTCCCCGCCACAGCCCCGACACCGGAGATGCCGGGCCCCGTCCAGGCCGCGGACCTCGGCGACCGCGGGCCACGCCCCGCAGATCGGGCAGTAACCGTGGGCCCAGGTCCCGGGCGCCAGGTCCGCCCAGGCGCGGCGGCAGGCCTGGAGCAGCGGCATGGCGATCAGGGGGGCCAGTCCGCGGAGCACTCCGTGAGCGTCGCCCCCGACCCGGGCGATGTCGTCGAGACATGCGAGGTCCTCGACCGCCGCGGCCTGGAGCAGGGCCATCGGGTCGACCCGTTGCATCGTGGCCGCGGCGACGAAGGGTGCCGCCGGGCCCACATCGGCCGCGGTCGCCAGGACCCGGCGAACCCACCGCTCGATCGGTCTCCGGCCCAGCGCGATGACCGCTCCGGACAGCAGCGGCTCGGTCTCCGGGTCGCGACGCGCGGGCGCGGGGACCGCCTCCCGCCACTCCGGACGCTCGACCTCCCGGAGCGCCTCCTCGACGAGCGCGAGCAGCGGCCGCCACTCGTCGTGCGCGAGGCGGAGCGCGGTGAGGAGGTCCTCGCCCGACCGGGTCGCGGTCACGCGCCTATCGCTGCCCGGCCTGCTCGGTGCCCCCGATGAGGGCGTGCCGGCCGATCGTCTTGCCGGAGGTGGGCGTGCCGGCGAACATGCGGGCGCCGGCATGCAGCTCGACCGGCCCGCGCGGATGGTTGCCGACGTCGGCTCCGGGGCCGCCGCCTCGAGTCCGCGTGGCCTCGGGGCTGTTGCAGGCGAGGCTGGTCCCCGCCACGAGGAGCGCCGCGATCCACCGCCGCCAGTGCGCGATCACAGCCGATCCGTGGAGAGGACGATGACCATTCGCAAGACCAGCCCGCCGAGCAGGACCAGCGTGGGCGCGACCCAGACCGGACGATTCGTGTCCGGCTGCCGCCACTCGAGGAGCAGGGGAAGCGCGATCCCGCCCAGGAGCATCCCGGCCAGGAGGACTCCCCAGCCGTCCAGCCACACGGTGGCGATTCGCCCGAGCGAGGCGACCAGCGCGACGATCGTGAGGGCCTCGAGGATCAGGGCCGACCGATCGAAGCGCTCGAGCGGGTGGAGGTGATCCCGCGAGAGCCCGCTCCAGCTCCCGAGCAGGATCAGGAGCGCGGCGGAGGTGGACGCGGCCGAGATCAGGAAGGTGAGCCCGAGCAGCGTGGTGTCCGCCCAGATGGGCCGGTTGGTGACGGAGAGCAGCACGCCGGTGTAGCCGGCGAGGTAAAGGCCCAGGATCGCGCCCAGTCCGCTGACGAGCCGCCCGAACGCGGCTTCCGGACTGGCGTGGCGAAGGAGGGCCCACTTGGGCCAACCCCGCGCGGCCACCGCGCCCGTAAACGACACGAAGGCGCATCCGCTGAAGAGCAGGAGAACCCACGCGCCCGACGACATCGGCGAGTAGGTCTTGAGCATGGGCCGGAAGGTCTCGGACTGCACCAGCATGTGCCAGAAGCGCTCCGAGCGGCCGAGATCGACGGTGAGGACGAGCCCACACAGGCACACGATCGGAAACGCGACGAGATAACCCAGCCGGACGAGCGGGCGGTCGCGCTCGGTGCCGAACCGATCGAGCAGGGTGGCCAGGAAATAGCTCCCGCCCGCGAGGCCGCCCAGGAAGAAGTAGGCGACGATGAACCAGCGCCATTGGGGCGACGCGGTGAAGAAGGTGCTAGACATCATCGCCCTCCCGGGGGCCCGGGCGGCCCCCGCGCTCCCGGAAGTGGAAGACGCCCATGATCGCCAGCGCCACCGCCCCCAGCGTGGACCAGAGGGCCGACCGCTTGAGATTGCGCGACGGCAGCCGCGGATCCGGCGGGAGCCCGTAGACCTCCGGCTTGTCCACCAGCAGGTAGAAGGAGTTGAGCCCGCCGAGCATCGTCTCGTCGGCTCCGTAGAGATAGGCGCGACCCTCCCCGGCCTCGTGCAGCTGGCCGACCCGGCCTCGGGCCATCTCCTTCAGGTCCGCGATCGGCCCGAAGTTGATGGACTTGGTCGGGCAGGCCTTGGCGCACGCCGGCTCGAGGCCCACCTTCATCCGGTCGTAGCAGAGCGTGCACTTCTGCGCGGTGCCCGACACCGGGTTGACGCCGATCACCCCGAACGGGCACGCGCCGATGCAGTCCCGGCAGCCGTTGCACGTGTCCGACTGGATGACCACCGTGTCGAACTCGGTGCGGATGATGGCGCCGGTCGGGCACACCTCGAGGCAGCCGGCGTGCGCGCAGTGCTTGCAGACGTCGCTCATCATGAGCCAGCGTCCGTCCTGCCGGTCGGTGCTGAACTGCTCGATGAACTTCACGTGCCGCCAGTGGGTGCCGTCGAGCGCGCGGGTGTTGTCGTAGCTGTCGCCGCTCAGCACGCCGACACCCCCGTTCCGCGCCGGGAGCTGGTTCCACTCCTTGCACGCCACCTCGCACGCCTTGCAGCCGATGCAGATGGTCGTATCGGTGAAGAAGCCCATCGGCTCGGCCATCACGCGCGCTCCACGTTGCACACGAAGGCCTTACCCTCGTGGATCGTCACGTTGGGGTCGGCGACGAGCGACGTCAGCTCGTTCACCACGTCACCCGTGACGAGCCCCTCGTATCCCCAGTGCCACGGCATCCCGACCTGGTGGACGACCTTGCCGTCGATCACGAACGGCCTGAGGCGCCGGGTGACGAGCGCCTTGGCGCGAACGTGGGCCCGCGGTGTGGTGATCCGAACCCAATCGAGGTTGCGAATCCCCTTCTCCGCCGCCAGCTCCGTGGACA
>DATGBR010000309.1:0-19759 GCA_035312605.1 Candidatus Methylomirabilota bacterium | reverse complement strand
GATTCTGAAGGCGGCGGCACAAGAGCATTTCCCTATGCCGGCGACGGCCGCGGCATTTCGCGTCAATTCAGATGAGCTGGCACACAATGACGAACAGGACTTCTCGGCTGTCCTGCATCGAATGGAAACCGTTGCCGGTATCGCCGCTATGCAGTCGGCCCCGGTGACGAGTTGATCTGGAGGGTGGCATGATTCGACCACCCCTCGTCACCGCGGACCAGAGCGGCGAAGATGCCGACGGCGGCGAGACCAGCGGCGACCGTTAGCGCTGCGTGGAAGCCGACCAGGAACGATGTTCACGATCGAGGTATCGCCCCCCCGTCGTCCCCACGCGCTGTCGTGATGTTGCGAAAAGCCGCGTGCCGGGCACTTCCGTGCCCGCCATCGAGCATCCACAGAGCAAGAGGAGTTCTTCGCCGCCGACCCCGTACAGGCGTGCAACCGGCACCGCCGGCGCGATCCTCAGAACATTGAACGCGGTGCGGGGCATCCGCACAAAGCAAGGAGGATTCGAGATGGTTCGCATGCGAGAAATGCTCGGATGGACGACAGCGATCCTGCCGCTCGTCGCGTTGGGCCTGGGGGTGACCGGGTGTGCCACTATACGCGCGCATCAGACCGCCGAGACCGAGCAGGTCCTCGCGGCCGCGGGCTTTCAGGTGAAGCCGGCCGACACGCCCGAGAAGCTCGCGCATCTGCAGACGCTGACACCGCGGAAGGTCGTCCGCTCCACGCGGGACGGCCAGGTCCACTATATCTACGCCGATCCAGAGACGTGCAAGTGTCTGTACGTCGGCGACGAGCAACGCTACCAGAAGTACCAGGAGCTCAGATTGCAGAAGCAGATCGCCGATGAGCAGCTGTCGGCGGCCCAGGCCAACGAGGACGCGTCGATGGACTGGGGGGGCTGGGGTCTTTGGGGCTGGTGATCGAAACAGAAGTGGAGGCACCGATGCGGAACCTCATCTTCAAGACCGTCGTCGCGACCACCTTGCTCGTCTCGGCGTCGGCAGCTCACGCGGAGATCGGCGGCGGCTCGTCACCGGGCGATCTGGCCGAACCCTCGTTCGGCGCTCGGCCGAACGACATGGTGCCCATGCCTCAGACGCCCACCCAGCAGTGGGTACCGCTGCAGCACGAGTACGATCCGGCAATCGGCCGGGACATCTACGTGCCCCCCCACTACGCGGACAGAACGCCCGACGGGCGCCTTATTCACCCGCCCATGACGGTCCCCGGCCCGAATGGGGGACCGCCGATCTTCGTGCCGGGCGGTGAGAAACCGGCGCCAGGCATCGCTCCGTAGCAGGAGGACATCCATTGGAAAACATTGAGATCATCGCAAGCGGCCTCGTCGCCTCGCGGATCGGGCTGGGTACCTGGGCAATCGGCGGGTGGATGTGGGGCGGCACGGATGAGGCCGAGTCGATTCGCGCCATCCGGACGGCGCTCGACCTCGGCATCACGCTGATCGACACGGCGCCTGCCTATGGGTTCGGCCGGTCCGAGGAACTCGTCGGCCAAGCCATCGCCGAGAGCGGCGCCCGCGATCGTGTCCTGATCGCAACGAAGGCCGGCCTCGAATGGCGCGGCGGCCGGGTGTTCCGCAATGCATCAGCCCGTCGTGTTCGGAAAGAGGCGGAGGACTCGCTCCGGCGGCTGCGAACGGACCACATCGACGTGTATCAGGTCCACTGGCCGGATCCCCTGGTGCCCATCGAGGAGACGGCCGGGGTGCTCCGCCGGCTGTTCGACGAAGGCAAGATCCGGGCGATCGGCGTGAGCAACTTCTCGCCGGATCAGATGACGGCGTTTCGATCGGCGGCGCCGCTACACGTGGTGCAGCCCCCCTACAACCTTTTCGAGCGGCAGATCGAAGCCGACGTCCTCCCGTACGCCAAGCAGCAGCACTTGACGGTGCTGGCCTACGGCGCGCTGTGTCGGGGGCTGCTCACCGGCCGCATGCGCGGGGACACGAGGTTCACCGGCGACGACCTTCGAGCCAGCGATCCGAAGTTCCTCCCGCCCCGCTATTCCCAGTACTTGAAGGCGGTCGAGGCGCTCGACGACCTCGCCCGGCGACGCTACGGGAAAAGCGTCCTCGCCCTGGCGCTCCGTTGGGTGTTGGACCAGGGCCCGACCGTCGCCCTCTGGGGCGCGCGGCATCCGGAGCAACTGGCGCCGATCAGGGACGCGCTCGGGTGGCACATCGATGAGGAGACGCGGCGGGAGATCGACAGGATCCTGCTCGCCACGGTCACCGATCCGATCGGACCGGAATTCATGGCTCCGCCCGCTCGCCGGGGCGCGAAGGCACCGCTCGGGAAGACGCCGCGCCCCCGGCGTGCCCCGGCCACACCTGTGCGCTGATCGACGCCGGGCGTTCCTATGGACCAATCCCGAGGTGTGTCGATGCCTGGCGCCCACTTGTTTCCGCCCACGGACTCAGACCCGCGGCGCTCGTCTCCGGAACCAGCAGATGGAAGGTCAGCCCGTGATCCGCGTTGCGGCGGGCCCACAGCCGTCCTCCGTGGGCCTGAGCGATGGAACGGCCGATCGACAACCCCATCCCCAGGCCATCCCGCTTGGTCGTGAAGAAGGGATCGAAAAGCCGCTCGAGGTCCGCCGCCGCCCCGACACCCGCGTCCTGCACGCCGACGAGGACGCCGGGGCCGGCTTCCCCTTGGCCTCGCACGCACGAGACGACCAGCCGGCGCGGGCGCGCCGCCACCTCCGCCATCGCCTCGATCCCGTTCATGATCAAGTTCAGGACGAGCTGCTGCAGCCGGACCCGGTCTCCCCGCACCGGGAGCAGATCCTCGGCCAGAGCCTCCTCGACCACGACCGCGTGCTTCTGCACTTCGGGCTGGACGAGGCTGAGCACCTCTCGGATCAGCTGATCGACGTCCACGAGCGACATCTCGCCGTCCGACTTCTTGACGAGCGCACGCGCATGCGCGATCACGTCGCCCGCCCGCTGGGCGTCCCGGATCACTAGCTGCATCCCCTGCCTTGCCTCGTCGAGAGCGGGCGGAGTGTGATCGAGCCAGTTCAGGCTCGCGGCCGCGTTCGCCTCGATGGCCGCGAGCGGCTGGTTCACCTCATGGGCCAGCGATGCCGTCAGCTCGCTGATGGTGGTGAGCCGCGTGACGTGGGCCAGCGTCATCTGCGCCTCCTGCAGCGCCTCCGAGGCCCGCTTCTGGTCCCCGATGACCGCCTCCAGCTCCGTCGTCCGCTCGAGCACCCGCTGCTCGAGATCGCGGTTGAGGCGGGCGATCTCGGCCTTCGCCTGCGTGAGCTGCGGCGTCTCGACCACTTCCCACCGGCCTCGACGCTTGGCGACGGCGAACTGGTGGGTGGCCGTCACGTCGAGGAACTCGGTCGCGCCGCAGGTCGTGAGCGGATACGTGCAGAGCACCAGCATGGGCTGATCGCCGATGCCCCGGTTCAGCTCCGTCTCGTATTCCATGAACTCACGCCACTGCTTCTGCTCGAGCCAGGCGGTATTGCCGCTCACCCGGATGCCCTCGTAGCCTCGGGACAGCGCCCGCTCGAGCTTCGCGCCCCAGTTACCGATGATTCGATGGAGATCGATCTCTCCTCCCGCCAGATACACGTCCCGGGCCTGCAGCACCTCGATGCTCCGGTCGGACACATACCGGTCGAGGCGCGGAACCGCCCGGTCCAGCGCCTGCCAGACGCCCTCCTCGGTGAGGGGCTCGGAGACGACCCACGCGCAGAACTCGCCGGCTTCGAGGCCCGCTTTGAAGAAGGGGAGCAGGGTCTCCAGTAGGTCGTCCCGGGTCTCGTAGAAATGGCAGAAGTGGGTCCCCCAGGGCATCTCGCCCACCGGCTCGATTCCGGTATTCCGTAGTGCGATCGTCATGACTGACCTCCCTCACCACTTCCGACACGTTGAGAGGTATCTCGAGCAGGTCGGGATGCTACGCGCATCGCTTCGATGCGACCGAGCATCTGTCCGAACAGGCGCAGCGTCAAGTGGCTTTCGGCGCTCTCAGCCTCGCGTTCTTGCGCATTCATGTTACCTCCCGCTGCAGTGTGATTTCGGCGATGGTGACCACGCCGAGGCGAGGGAATTCTTCGGGTTGGGTCAGGGGAAGACCTGATTGCCGAGCCGGTCAGCGCCCCTAAGGTAGGTCGCGGCTGAGCACGCGTGGATGAGTGAGGCTGGTGGCCTCCCGTTGGGCATCGTCGACGGCCTCGAGATTGATGACGATCGGGTCGTGACCATTACGCACGATGACCCACTTCGAGGTCTCGTCGGCCGGATTGATCTCCTGATGTGGAACGAAGGGGGAGACATAGATGAAGTCCCCGGCCCCGGCGTCCGCCTCGTGTTCCAGGCGATCACCCCAACGCATCCTGACATGACCGCTGATCACATAGATGACGGTCTCTTGCTCGCCGTGGTGGTGGGTTCCGGTCGCCGCATGCGGCGCGACGTCTGTTATCCCCGCCCATATCCCCTTCGAGCCAACCGTTTCCCCAGATACCGCCGTCACCCGGTGCATCCCGGACGTCTGTGCCGTATTCGGGTCGAAGTGCTCCGCCTTGACTACACGCACGGCGTCGGCCCACGCTGTCGGTCCCTCTGCCGGATGTCCAGCCTGGTTCGCGCTCATCGGTCTACTCTTTCGAGGGCCCCGCGCCGGGCTCGGCGGCACGAACCGCGTCCGGTAGAACGTTTTCGCAAGAATCAGCAAGTCTACGACTAAGGGGAGCATAGGCTACTCCGCGCCAGCCCTTGCCCTGCAGTCTGTGGGCCGTCGTGGTCGTCGACGCACAGCAGTCAGGCAATCGTGAGAGACAAAGCGGCTGTGGTGCCCGCGCCCGGAAGAAGACGGCACGTCCGTGGTGATGGTCCGCAGGCTCACCCTGAAGGCAGCGGACGCCTTCCACAAGGACTACGACCTCGTCATCGACGGCTCCGACAACTTCGACACCCGATATCTGATAAACGACGCCTGCTACCTCGCGGGCAAGGCCAACGTGCACGGCTCCGGCGGCGCCGTATCATAGGCCGCCGTGGATCTTGTCATCGATGATGCCGGTTGACTTCGCCACGGCGTCCAGGCCGGTGACCACATCCTGATGGACGCGAGGTCCGGCGAGGTCGAGGATTTCTCGCTGGAAGAGGTACCGGATCGCAGCCTCCAGCGCGAGCTCGACGCCACGCCGGTCGACAACAGAGCACGCCGGGAGATGCGGGAGTGGCAGATTCGGCGAGACAAGAAACGGCTGGCGGAGATCGAGGCTCGGCTGGCCGCCCTGAGACCCGAGCCGTAAAGCTCCGGCAGCCCGACGCGGCGCTTGGTCGCATTCGGGCCGGTGCTGGGGGAGGCGAACTCGAAAGTCTTCATGATGGCTCGGCCGGTGCTGCGCACTATGATCGGGCTCAATGGGAAGCCCGGTTACGGGGTTCCTGCATATCGCGCGGATCGGTGGGGATGTCGATCCTGTCAACGCCGTGTACCGGATCGCCTTCGCGCCATTGGACGGCTCGCTTCGAGGCCGCCAGGCCAGGTGCGAGGGGCTCGACTCGCTCACTGACTTCCTGCGGCAGGCCGGTGTCCCGATTTCGGAGATCGAACGGACGTGGCAGGCTCTCGCGAGGCGCCGGGTTCACTCCATCCCGCGGATCGCGCTGACGCCCGCCCAGCTCGAGGCGCTCGAGCTGTAGCCCCTTCGGACGACGCGACAGGAGACGAGGGGATGGGCGTCTACTCGGAGCTCCGCAGGAGGAGGCGACGAGCCAGCGCCCGGGACCTAGCGTCTCCAACTCCAGAGTAAGCGCCAGGCGATACGCACCAGGAAGTCGAATATCCTCACCACCCAATTGTCACGCGGACGCTGCTCGGGTGGCCGGATGGCCGTCTTGAGGGCTTCGCGGGGTTTCGGCGGAGCAGGTTCCGCTGCTTCACCTTCAGCCACGAGAGGGTCCGGCCGCCGCGGTAGGGCGACGCCGGATCCTTCGCGACCATGCCCTCGTAGCCGCGCTCGAGCACTTCCGCCCAGGCGGTGATCCCGTCGTTGGCGAGGCGCCGCGCAGGGAGGATGAGCCGATGGCCGTCCACTTCGTCCTCGAGCAAGTGCCATGTAGATCGCCGGGGTCGCCGTCTCGCTCTTCGGCCGGCCGCGCAGCCACTCGAAGCGCGAGATCAGCGAGGGATCGAGGACGGCCACCTCGCCGTCGAGCATCAGCGTGCCGTACACCCAGCCGTCGCGGTGGAAGGGCTGGGCGATGAGCGTCGGCGCCATCGGCGTGATGAGGGGGAGCGGTGGTCGATCCATGCTTCAGGTTCCGCTGAGCAGTCGGCTCACCGTTTCCCGCAGGGCGTGGATGTCGAACGGCTTGCCCAGCACGGGGACCTGCGCGGTCCTGAGGAAGTCCTCGTACGGGCCGGCATCGGCGTAGCCCGTGACGAACAGGAACGCCGGCCGGGGCGGCGCCCGCCGCTCGATCGCGCGGTAGACCGCCGGGCCGTCCCGATCCGGCATGTGCAGATCACATACGATTAGGTCGTAGGCGTGCTGCGCGAGTCGCTCGAGGGCGGCCCGGCCGCTCTCGACGCTGTCGACGTCGTAGCCCTGCCCGTCCAGGGCCAACTCGATCAACTCCCGCACATCGGCGTCGTCGTCAACGATCAGGATCCTGGCCATGCGACCCGCGCCGAACGCTAGAACGCGGCGAACATGAACCACGCGGAGAGCATCGATCGCATCGCGAGCGCCCCTGCCGATCGCGCATCCGCAACCGGGGATGGTGTCTGGCGGCCCAACATCACTGCACGGTCCCTTGAGCGCGTCGAACGCGATGCCTTGAAGGCAGGACCGACTCGGCGCCGCCGGCCGCCGAGCCGCACCGGAATCGTAGCAAAGTCGATCGAGAAATCCAATCATTGAAAGCTGCTGCGATCGGCCTTCCCTATCGGCCATGACGGCAGCCCGCAGATCGAGCCACATGCGCTCGTCACCTCGAGCGTCACCCGCTCACCGCCCCGTCACCCGCCGCCTTCGCCGCGCCGGCGTCCCGGAGCGCCCGCTCCAGGTACATGACCAGGATCGCCCTGGGCCACCGCATTCATGGCCAGGCGTTCCCCTGAGGCCGTGCAGGCGGCGGAGACGAGCTGCTGGGCGCGCAGGAGGGGCTCGAGCTCCGGCCCGGGTAAGGGCGGCGGTCTGGGCCCGCTGCCGGATCGTGAATCAGCTGGGCCAGCGCCGCGACGGTGTGCAGGTCGCGCGCGTAGGTCTGGTCGGCTGGGCGCTCGTCGTCGCTCATGGTGTCGCCGATCGCGTGGTGAGCGGGCCAGGGCTCGCGGTCCCCCGCAGCCGCTCGAGGCGCGCCACCAGCACGTAGAGCGGCCCGGCGGGACGCGGCTCGGGGCTTGGCGGGGGCTGCTGGTTGTGCGGGGGTTGCGCGGCGTGCCGTGCGGTGCCCCACCTGCCGACTGGAGCGAGCGAAGTGGCGAGGATTACTGAGCGCCGAAGAATGATCGACGAAACGCCCGTCTCGTCAATGGCCCGCCTCGCCCTTTGACCGGCGCCCGGCGGTAGTTCTTACCGGTTGGAAGCGCGAGGCGGCGGCGGCAATCCGAGGGCAAGGCTGGAACGTTTTACCCTACGCGCGATCGGCACGCCGACACACGCCCTCGACGGCTGACAGTTCTTGAAAAGGCGGCGGCGGGCGGGTTAAATGGGTCCCTCGCGGCGCGATCTCAATCCCTCGTCGAACAGGAGCGCAACATGGTGGACCATCGGAGCCGGCTCGCGTCGATCGTGCGCGAGCACGAGGCACACATCCTGGCCGACTGGACCGGGCTGCTCGCGAAGTCGAACCGCGGCACGATCGACCGAGCGGAAGGCGAGGAGCAGGCCCGCGCGTTCGTGCGGCTGCTCGCCGAGGCGCTGAGTCACGACGGCAGCGGTGAGATCGACGGGCCCGCGTGGGCCCGGGTCCGTGACATGCTGGCGGGCCTCTCCACGTCGCGGGCGAAGCAGGGCCTCTCGCCGTCGGAGACCGCCACCTTCATCTTCTCGTTCAAGGAGCCGCTCTTCACCCGGCTGCGCGAGGAGTACCGAGCCGACCCGGAAGGGTTCGGGCGCGAGCTGTGGACCGCCACCCTGCTGCTCGACAAGCTCGGCCTCCTCACCACCGAGGCCTTCCGGAGGACGCGAGAGGACATCATCGCGCGCCAGCAGCGCGAGATGCTCGAGCTGTCCACCCCGGTGGTCGCGCTCTGGGAAGGCATCCTCGCGGTGCCGCTGATCGGCACGCTGGACAGCGAGCGCACCCAGGTGGTGATGGAGAGCCTGCTCCAGCGCATCGTGGACACCGGCGCCTCCATCGCGATCATCGACATCACCGGCGTGCCCACCGTCGACACCCTGGTGGCGCAGCATCTCCTGAAGACGGTGGGCGCGGCCCGGCTGATGGGCGCCGAGTGCATCATCAGCGGCATCCGGCCCCAGATCGCCCAGACCATCGTCCACCTGGGCGTCGACCTCGGCAACGTGGCCACCAAGGCCACCCTGGCCGACGCGCTGATCCTGGCCCTCGGCCGGGTCGGCGCCTCCGTGACTCGCAACGCTCCCCGTGCTTGACGGCAAGCCGCCGGCCGAGCGGATCCCCATCCTCAAGATGGGCGAGTTCCTGCTCGTCACCATCCAGGTGGAGATGCACGACCGGCTCGTGATGGTGCTCCAGGACGAGCTGACCGAGCAGATCGTCCGGCACCGGGCCCGCGGGGTGCTGATCGACATCTCGGCGCTCGAGATCGTGGACTCGTTCATCGGCCGCGCCCTCGGCAACATCGCCAAGATGGCCCGCGTCCTCGACGCGGAGACGGTGGTGGTGGGCATGCGGCCCGCGGTGGCCATCACCCTGGTCGAGCTCGGTCTCAACCTGGACGACGTGCGCACCGCGCTGAACGCGGAGAAGGGCATGGCCCTCATCCGCCGGCGGTTCGACGAGGGCGGGAGGCTCGATGCCCGCGGTTCGTGAGGAGAGTCACGATATCCATTCGGACGAGGACGTGGTGCAGATCCGGCAGATGACTCGCCGCTGGGCGGTGGATCTCGGGTTCACCCTCGTGGATCAGACCAAGATCGTCACCGCGGCCAGCGAGCTGGCCCGCAACGCGCTCGTCCACGGCGGCGGCGGCGTCGCCCGGCTCGAGACCCTGCAGGAAGGCGACCGCCGCGGGCTCCGGCTCACCTTCGCGGACAAGGGCCCCGGCATCCCCGACGTGCCGCAGGCCCTGCGCGACGGCTTCACCACCGGCTCCGGCCTCGGGCTGGGTCTGGGCGGCGCCCGGCGTCTCTCGAACGAGTTCGACATCACGTCGACGCCCGGCCAGGGCACCCGGGTCCGCATCACGAGGTGGAAGTGATCGTCACGCGCGCCCCGCTGCCGTTCGCGATCGCCGAGCCGAGCCAGGTGGGAGAGGCGCGCCGCCAGATCCTGGCCACCGCCAGCGCGGTGGGCCTCGACACCGACCAGCAGGGCAAGCTCGCCCTCGTGGTCAACGAGCTCGGCACCAACCTGGTCAAGCACGGCGGCGGGGGCCAGATCATCGCCCGGGTGCCGGAGGGCCCGCCCGCGGTCGAGCTGCTCGCGCTGGATCGAGGCGCCGGGATGGCGAGTATCGCGGACTGCTTCCGCGACGGCTACTCGACCGCGGGCAGCCAGGGCAGCGGGCTCGGCGCGGTCGGGCGGCTCGCCACGCGCGTGGACGTGTACTCGACACAGCCCGGCGGTACCGCCATCCTGGTGCGGGTGGGCGCGGCGCTCCCCGGACGCCTCGAGATCGGCCTGGTGAGCGTGCCCAAGGCGGGCGAGGAGGTCTGCGGTGACGCCTGGGCGGTGGCCGCGGAGCAGGAGTGCCCGGCGGTGATGGTGGTGGACGGGCTGGGTCACGGGCTCGGCGCCGCCGACGCGGCCGGGCTCGCGGTGCGCGCCTTCCGTGCCTCGTCGGGGCTGCCGCCCGCGGCGCTGATCGCGGCCATCCACGACGCGCTCCGCGGCAGCCGCGGTGCCGCGGTGGCGGTGGCGCGCATCGACTCCGCGCGGAGGGCGGTGACCTACGCGGGCGTCGGCAACGTGGCGGGTGTGATCGTCAGGGCCGGAGTCGGCCGGCATCTGGTCTCCGGCAACGGCACCGCCGGCCACGACGTGGGCCGGATCAGCGAGTTCTCGTACCCCTGGGGGGACGACGCGCTGCTCGTGATGCATTCCGATGGGCTCGGTGGCCGATGGCAGATCGATCGGTATCCCGGCCTGGCGGATCGGGACGCGGCCCTGATCGCGGGGGTGCTGTACCGGGACTGGAGCCGCGGGCGCGACGACGTGACGGTGGTCGCGGCCCGGCTGCGCGCGCCATGAGCCTCCCGATCATCTCCCTCTTCGTCCGCCACGAGCACGACGTGGTGGGGGCGCGCCAGCGGGCGCGCCAGATCGCGGCCCGCCTCGGATTCGAGGGCCAGGACCAGACCCGCATCGCCACCGCGGTGTCCGAGATCGCCCGCAACGCGTTCGTGTACGCGGGAGGTGGCAAGGTCGAGATCGCGGTCGAGGGCCGCTACGCGCCCCAGCTCCTGGTGGTCCGGGTGAGCGACCGCGGGCCCGGAATCCGCGACCTCGACGCGGTGCTGGCCGGGCGCTACCGTTCGTCGACGGGCATGGGCCTCGGCATGCTGGGCGCCCGCCGCCTGGTGGACCACTTCGAGGTGACGAGCCGGCCCGGGGCGGGCGTGACGGTGACCCTCGGGAAGCTCTTCCCGCGCCGCGCGCCCGAGATCGGCGCGGCCGGGCTGGCCGCGCTCGCCGACACCCTCGCCCGGGAGGCGCCGCAGGGCGCGCTGGAGGAGGTCCGGCAGCAGAACCAGGAGCTGCTGCGCGTCCTCGACGAGCTGCGCCAGCGCCAGGAGGACCTCTCCCGTCTGAACGCGGACCTGCAGGACACCAACCGGGGCGTCCTCGCGCTCTACGCGGAGCTGGACGAGAAGGCGGACACCTTGCGCCGCGCCGACGAGATGAAGTCGCGCTTCCTCTCCAACATGAGCCACGAGTTCCGCACCCCGCTGAACTCGATGCTGGCCCTCTCGCGCCTGCTACTCGAGGATCCGGAGCGGCCGCTGTCCTCCGAGCAGAAGCGCCAGGTGGGGTACATCCGCCAGGCCGCGGAGGATCTCACCGAGCTGGTCAACGACCTGCTCGACCTCGCCAAGGTCGAGGCGGGCAAGATCGTGATCCGTCCCGCCGAGTTCGACGTGCGCGACCTGTTCGCGGCCCTGCGCGGCATGCTGCGGCCCCTGCTGCTCAACGACCAGGTGAACCTGGTCTTCGAGGAGCCGGAGGGTCTGCCCACCATGCACACCGACGAGGGCAAGGTCTCGCAGATCCTCCGCAACCTGCTCTCCAACGCGCTGAAGTTCACCGAGCGTGGCGAGATCCGGGTGAGCGCGCGGCCGGCCGGCGACGGCCCCCCCGGCGCCCTCGTCGCGTTCTCGGTGGCGGACACCGGCATCGGCATCGACGCCGCGGACCAGAACCGGATCTTCGAGGAGTTCGGCCAGCTCGAGAATCCGGTCCAGCGTCGAGTGCGCGGCACCGGGCTCGGCCTGCCGCTGGTGCGCCGGCTCGCCACGCTCCTGGGCGGCTCGGTGTCGCTCGAGAGCACGCCGGGAGTGGGCTCGACGTTCACCACCGTCCTGCCCGCGCGATTCGCCGCCGAGCCGGAGCCCGCGGAGACCGCGGGCGTCGCCACCGACGGCCCCGTCCCGCTCGAGCTGGGCCAGGTGCCGGTGCTGGTGGTGGAGGACAGCGCCCAGGACCTGCTGCTCTACGACCACTACTTCCACGGCTCGCGCTACCGCCCGGTGATCGCGCGCACCCTCCCGGACGCGCGGCGGCTCATCGAGCAGATCCACCCGGTCGCGATCGTCCTCGACATCCGTCTCGGCGGCGAGGACGCCTGGGCCTTCATCAGCGAGGTGCGGCGACGGGACGACACCCGGAGCCTGCCCCTGGTGGTGGTCTCGGGCATCGACGATCAGGCCAAAGGGCTGGCCCTGGGCGCGCATGCCTACGCGATCAAGCCGGTGCATCCGGGCTGGCTGCTCGGCACGCTGAATCGCCTCCTGGATCGGAGCGAGGACCGGCGAGTGCTCGTCATCGACGACGACGAGATCGCCCGCTATCTCGTGCGCAACCACCTGGCGGGGGCGCCGTTCGTGGTGAGCGAGGCGCGCGACCCGGTGCAGGGGCTGCGCGAGGCCCGCACGGAGCGGCCCGACGTCATCGTGCTCGACCTGGCGATGCCCGAGATGTCGGGCTTCGACGTGCTGGACCGACTGAAGGAGGATCCGGCCACGATGGAGATCCCGGTGGTCGTCCTGACCTCGAAGACCCTCACCGACGAGGAGCGTCGGCGGCTCGCCCCGCACGTCCGGCGGATCCTCTCCAAGCAGGCGCTCGCCGAGGGCCGCGAGGTCGACCACCTGCGCGACGTCCTCTCCGACCTGGAGCCGAGGGAGGTCGATCGTGGCTGAGAGCCGGGGCCTCATCCTGAACGTGGACGACTACGAGGCGTCGCGCTACGCGCGCAGCCAGATGCTGCAGCGGGCGGGCTTCGAGGTGATCGAGGCCGGCACCGGCGCGGAGTCGATCCGCCTCGCGTCCGAGCGGCGGCCCGACTTGGTCCTCCTCGACGTGAACCTGCCGGACATGGACGGCTTCGAGGTGTGCCGGCGCCTGCGAGCTCAGGCTGCCACCCTCACCGTGCCCATCGTCCACATCTCGGCCACGTTCCTGAGCGACCGGGCCGAGGAGCTGGCCTACGAGGGCGGCGCGGACAGCTATCTCACCGACCCGGTCGAGCCGGCGGTGCTGCTGGCCACCATCCACTCGCTGCTGCGGCTGCGCCGCGCGGAGGAGGGGCTGCGGGCGGCCAGCCGCGAGTGGCGGGCCACCTTCGACGCCATCGGCGACGGGATCTGCCTGCTCACCCTGGACGGCACGGTGGCGCGCTGCAACGGGGCCTTCGCGACCCTGCTCGACAGCGCGCCCGCCGATCTGGTCGGGCGGCCGTGGACGGAGATCTGGCGGCGGCTCGGCGGCGGCGAGGAACCGTCGCCGACCGCGCGGGTGGAGCGGAGCCGGCGCCGCGAGACCTTCGACCTGCACCGCGAGCAGCGCTGGTTCCGCCTGCTGGTGGATCCGGTGCTGGAGGGTGAGTCGGTGACCGGCCTCGTGTGCATCGTGACCGACGTGACGATCGAGCGGCAGGCCGCCGACGTGCGCGCCGCGCTCTTCGCGCGCGAGCAGGAGGCGCGGGAGGAGGCGGAGGCGAGCAACCGGGCCAAGGACGAGTTCCTCGCCATGCTCGGCCACGAGCTGCGCAACCCCCTCGACGTCATCGGGACCGCGGTGCGGGTGCTCGACTCGCCGACCGGCGAGCCCGACCGGGACGCGGGGACCACGCGGCGGGCGCGCGGGGTCCTCGCGCGGCAGGTCCTCCAGCTCGGGCGGCTCGTCGACGACCTCCTCGACGTCGGCCGCGTCACCACCGGCAAGATCCGGCTGGTAAAGGTGTCGGTGAACCTGGCCGACACGGTCGAGCGCTCGGTCGCAGGCCTCGTGCCCGAGGGGGGAACCCCGGCGCACCGGATCACGGTCCGGACCGAGCCGATTTGGGTCGAGGCCGACCAGGCGCGCGTCGAGCAGATCGTGATGAACCTCCTGTCCAACGCGGTGAAGTACACCGCCCCCGGCGGCGCCATCGAGATCGCGGTGACCGGCGACGGGCGCACCGCGCGCCTCGCGGTGCGGGACACCGGCGTCGGGATGACGCCCTACATGCTCGAGCGCGTCTTCGACCTCTTCTTCCAGGGCGAGCGGACCCTCGAGCGGGCCGAGGGTGGGCTCGGCATCGGGCTTACCCTGGTGCGCCGGCTCGCCGAGATGCACGGCGGACGCGTCGAAGCGGAGAGTCCCGGCCGGGGCCGCGGCACCACGGTCACGGTGGAGCTGCCCCAGATCACGGCGCCCGCGGAGGCTCCCGGCGCGCCGCCGCCTTCCCGGCCGAGCCCCCGTCGCATCCTGATCGTCGAGGACAGTCGCGACAGCCGCGACATGCTCCGCTACCTGCTCGAGCACGCGGGCCACGAGGTGCACGAGGCCGCCGACGGGCCGAGCGGGGTGGAGGCCATCCTGGAGGTGCGCCCGGACATCGCGCTGGTGGACGTGGGGCTGCCCGGGCTCGACGGCTACGAGGTCGCCCGTCGCATCCGTGCCGACGAGGCGGGGGGCAAGGTCCGGCTGGTGGCCCTCACCGGTTACGGCCTGCCCGACGACCACCGGCGCTCGCAGGAAGCGGGCTTCGACGCCCACCTCGTGAAGCCGGTGGACCCGGCGCGCCTCGCGGCGGTGATCGAGGCGCCGGCTCGCTAGCTAACGCGCGGGATCCTCCGAGGTGTAGCTCTCGATCAGCCGGGTCAGGGCGCGGACGTTGCGGTCGAAGACGTCCACCGCCCGGTTCACGGTGGTCGCGCTGGTCGCGTCGAGCCTCAGGATGTGGGTCCAGCCTGCGATGGCATTGAGCGGCACCCGCAGGTCGTGCCCCAGCTGGTGACGCTCGTCCCGCTCGACGCCTTCCAGCCGCCCGACCGTCTCCCGCAGGGCCTGCACGGTCTCCACGAGCGACGCGCGCTCGGGCCCCTCCGCCAGCCGCGTCACCCCCTGCTCGAGCCGGTCCAGGCGGGCCCTCACGTCCTGCGTGTGCTCGCTCATGCGGGCTCTCATCGCGCCGATCATGCCGACCCGCGGGGGATCTGCCGGTGCAGGAGGCCCCAGCGCTGCAGCATATTGTGGAGCGTCTTGGTGCTGATGCCGAGCCGGTCGGCCGCCCGCGTCTTGTTGTTGCTCTCCGCGGCCAGGGTGCGCAGCACGAACTGCTTCTCGACCTCGCGCAGGGGCAGGCCGATCGGCGCGGTGAGGATGTCGGAATCGCCGCTCCACGACGCCACCGGCGCCACCGGGGACGTGCCGGGCAGGACCTTGGCGGTGATCACGTCGCCCTCGCAGGCGATGAACGCACGCTCCACCACGTTGCGGAGCTCTCGCACGTTACCCGGCCAGGAGTGCGACATGAGGATCTTGAGCGTGGCGTCGTCGACGCCGGTGATGCGCTTGTCGTACTTCGCGTTGAACTCCTCGATGAAGCCGGTGACGAGCAGCGGGATGTCCTCGACCCGCTGGCGGAGCGGGGGCACTGCGAGGGTGAAGACGTTGAGCCGGTAGTAGAGGTCCTCGCGGAAGGCCCCGTCCTTCATGGCCACGACCGGGTCCTTGTTGGTGGCCGCCACGACCCGGACGTCGACGGTGATCTCGGTCTTGCCCCCGAGGCGCCGGAAGGCGCCCTCCTCGAGGACGCGGAGGAACTTGGCCTGGGTGCCGGGCTGCATCTCGGCGACCTCGTCGAGGAGAAGGGTGCCGCCGTGGGCGAGCTCGAAGCAGCCCTCGCGGCGGTCGCGGGCGTCGGTGAAGGCGCCGCGCTCGTGGCCGAAGATCTCGCTCTCGAGCAGGGTCTCGGGCATCGCCGCGCAGTTGACGGCCACGAAGGGGCCGCTGGCGCGGGCGGAGAGCTCGTGGAGCGTGCGGGCGACCAACTCCTTGCCGGTGCCGGTCTCGCCGTGGATGAGGACGGGGGCGGGGGTGGCCGCGGCCTGCTCGATGAGCCGGTGAACCTCCTGCATGGGCGCGCTGCGCCCGATGAGCCGGCCGAGCCCCCACACGTCCTTCACGCGCCGTCGCAGGATGGTGATCTCGTCGAGCGTCCGGCCGCGCTCGAGCGCCTTCTCGATGAGCAGCCGTAGCCGGTCGAGATCCACCGGCTTGGTCAGGTAGTCGTAGGCACCCTGCCGCATCGCGCCCACCGCGGTTTCGACGGAGGCGCGGCCGGTCAGGATGATGACCGGCATGCGGGGCATCTCCTGCTGGAGCGCGGTCAACAGGCTGAGCCCATCCATGTCCGGCATCATCAGATCGGTCACCACGAGGGACGGGCGTAGGCCCGCTGCCTTCTGGAGCGCCTCACGCCCGTCGGAGGCCACGTCGGTGGCGTAGCCCCAGGTCCCGAGAATCGTCTGAAGCGCGGCCCTCGAGTCCTCCTCGTCGTCGACGATCAGGATCGTCGGTTTCGATGACATGGAGACCTATTAGGCAATCGCCATGCCCGGTGCGCGTCGAAGCGGAAAGCTCCGAGAACACACGCGAACCAGACGTGCGAACCGCGCGATGCACCAGACGGGCGCGGTAAAAACGACCGGCGGCGCCGGCGCGGCGACGCCGTGAGAGAAATTTCTACCCGGTAAGGACCGCGCGGTGCCCCAACACAATGCCGCGTCCGCCCCGCGACCCGCCCGACAAATCGGCCCGGAGCGGGAGGATCGGCGTGGCAACCCGCTTGCTTTACGCGAGAGGCTCACTTGGCGGCTCACCGAGGATGCGGACGCGGAAAGGAGCGGGCAATGACGGAACGGAACGAGCTGGAAGGGTCGCTGCTGGCCGAGATCAACCGACGCACCAAGGAGATCTCGGAGACGCAGCACGAGATGGCCCGGCAGCAGCGGATCCTTTCGAAGGCGGCCACTCTCCTGCGGCTCGGCAAGGGGGCACCCACGGTGCTGGCCGAGATACGGGAACAATGCCCGGATCTGCTGCGGGAATATTGCGACCTCCAGGTGACGCTGACCCCACCACCGCCGCTCCGTCCCGTCCCGCGCGCGGCGGCCTCGGCCTGACCGCGGCTGCCGCATCGCGCTGACTGCGGCCGCCCCCCGTCGCGCCGGCCCGCCGCCGCGGGCTCAGGCCGACGGGGCCAGCGAGCGGGCCCACTCCGGGCGGATCCGCATCCGGGTGAGGGCCTCCATCACGCGGTGGGGGCTTCCCAGGTCCGACCACACGATGCGCGGGAGCCGCGAGACGCTCAGCGCCTCCGGGCACGCCTCGAGAACCGCGCGGGAGAAGTTCACCTTCGGCATCAGCTCATACGCCTGGCGAACCGCGTCGGGCTCCTCGGGCGTTCCCACGAAGGGCTCGATCCGGGACAGGCGGTCGCTCAGCTCGGGCAGCGCCTGGCAGCCCGTCTGGACCAGCGTCGCCACCTTGCCGACGATGATCGAGGTGTTCCAGAGGTGCCCGGCGGTCATGCACGCGCGCGCCCGCGCCACCGCGGGCTTCTCCCAGAAGTGCCGGACCGCACGGACGGGCCCGCTGGACAGCTCGCCCAGGCCCTCGCCGGGCTCGATCCAGCCATACTCGACCTCTGGCGAGCTCGGCTGCGCGCCCAGCAGCACGAGCCGATCGGGGTTCCTCTCGACCCACGCCGCCACCTCGGCCACGTGGGCCATGAAGCTCGTCTCACCGAGGAGGAAGTGATCGGAGGGGAAGATGGCGACGATCGCCTCCGGGTTCCGCCACGCGATCCAGTGGGCCGGATAGAGCACTCCGGCGGCGGTGCCGCGGTCGACCGGCTGGACCAGGATGGTCGGGCGGGGGGTGGCGGCGAACTCCTCGGCGACGTAGCCGGCGTGATGGCGGACGGTCACGACCAGGGTGCGGCTCTCCGGGATCGCCAGCCCGATCCGATCCAGGGTCTGGCGCAGCAGGGTCCGGGCACCTAGTAGGCGGACGTATTGCTTGGGCCGGTCGTCGCCCAGCACCTGGCGCACCAGCGGACGCAGGCGCAGGCCTTCGCCGCCCGCGAGGACGATGGCCCAGCAGTTCTGCTGCCCGGGCATGCGGATCGCGGTGTCGGTCTCGAGTCCGTCCCGTGGCTGAGTGGCCAGAAGCGTCGGCTGAGTCATGGTCTCCTCCCGGCCTCGCAGGCCGCAGGTGGAATGGTCGTCGGGTCGTAGCCGGCGGAGGGACTTCAAGCGACGTGCCAGCGGAGTGACGGTCGTCTCGCTTCCGCGGCCCGCGATTTGTGCGGGTCCTCCAGTCCGGGTGCGATGCCGCCTCGATGCGGCGGTGCGCACCCAGGAAGATCTACCGGGTCGTTTCTTCCTCACGCCCCCGAACGGTGTGGTGGGCGACCCGGGCCGCGCGCCGGAGGTATGCGGCCCGGGCCGGCGGGATGACTCGGTAAGGCTTACTCCGCTATAATGCGGGCCGTGAAACCACTCATCGTGCTCGGCGGGCCGATTCACCCGGACGGGATGACGCAGCTGGAGGCGGAGGCCACCGTGATCGTGACCGACGCCACGAGCGAGGCGGGGATGATCGCCGCCGCCAAGGACGCGGAGGGGATCCTGTTCCGCTCCAAGCCGGATTGCACCCGCAGCCTGATGGCGGCCTGCCCGAAGCTCAAGGTGGTGGGCCGCCACGGGGTCGGCCTCGACATCGTGGACCTGCCCGCCGCCACCGACCTGGGCGTGGCGGTGGTGCACGCGCCCGGCTCCAACTCGAACTCGGTGGCCGAGCACGCGATCATGCTGATGCTGGCGTGCGCCAAGCAGGCGGTGGTGGTGGACCAGCGCACCCGCAAGGCCGACTGGGGCAAGGGCCGCTGGCAGGGCCTCTTCGAGATGAACGGCAAGACCCTCGGCATCATCGGGGTCGGCAACATCGGCCGCCGGGTGGCCAAGATCGCGGGGGCGCTCGGCATGCGGGTGATCGGCTACGACAAGTACGTCCCCCCCGACGAGCTGCGCAACCGCGGCGTCGAGCCCATGCCCGACATGGCCTCCGTGCTTCGCCAGGCCGACGTGGTGACCTGCCACACCCCGCACACCAAGGAGACGCACCACATGATCGACGCGGCCGCCGTCGCCCAGATGAAGGACGGGGTCATCTTCGTGAACACGTCCCGGGGCAAGACCCAGGACGAGAACGCGCTCGTGGCCGGACTCGAGAGCGGGAAGATTCGCGCCGCGGGCATCGACGTCTTCGAGGAGGAGCCCGCGTCCTCCGACAACCGCTTCTTCCAGCTCGAGAACGTGATCGTCTCCCCGCACATCGCGGGGGTGACCCGGGAGAGCACGCGGAACACCGCGCTCCAGGTGACCGCGGAGATGCTCCGCGTGCTTCGCGGCGAGAAGCCCCGCGTCCTCGGCAACCCCGATCTCTGGCCGAGACTCGGCCACCTCAAGTAGACCGACCGGAGGCCGATCATGCCCATCGACGCCCGCCTTCCGAAGGAGATCCGCGCCGACATTCGAGCCGGACGCCTGAACGCGGTGACCGCCGGGCTGGCGCCCGGCTATGTGCAGGCCAACCTCGCGGTGCTGCCGAAGGAGCAGGCTTACGATTTCCTGCTCTTCTGCCAGCGCAACCCGCGGCCGTGCCCGCTCATCGAGGTCACCGACGTGGGCTCGCCGGAGCCGGTCGGGGTGGCGCCGGGCGCCGACCTCCGGACCGACCTGCCGCGCTACCGCATCTACAAGGATGGGGTGCTGGCGGACGAGGTGACCGACGTCCGGCCCTTCTGGCGCGACGACCTGGTGGCCTTCCTGCTCGGCTGCTCGTTCACCTTCGAGTGGGCGTTGCTCGACGCGGGCATCCCGATGCGTCACATCGACGAGGGCAAGAACGTGGCGATGTGGAAGACCTCGGTGGCGTGCCGGCCCGCCGGCCAGTTCCACGGCCCGATGGTCGTCTCGATGCGTCCGATCCCCACCGGGCTCCTCTCCAAGGCGGTGACCGCGTCCGCGCGCTTCCCGGGCGCCCACGGGGCGCCGG
>DATGBR010000308.1:0-30403 GCA_035312605.1 Candidatus Methylomirabilota bacterium | reverse complement strand
CGCGCGCGGGGCGGCCGGCCCGAGCGCCGCCGCCACCAGCCGGCCACCCAGCCCCTGCACCGCGTAGCCACCCGCCTTGTCGAGGGGCTCGCCGGTCGCCACGTAGGCGTCGATCTCGGCGTCTCCGTAGCCGCCCATCCGGACCCGGGTCGCGACCGAGGCGGTCTCCTGCCGCGGCGCCGTGCCGGGCGGGCCCGTCTCCACCACCGCGAGGCCGGTGATCACCTGGTGCTCGCGCGCCCGCAGGTCCCGGAGCATGCGGGCCGCGTCGGCGGCATCCCGCGGCTTGCCGAGCAGGCGGCCGTCCAGCACCACCTCGGTGTCGGCGCCCAGGACGACCGCGCGCGGGGCGGCCGGCCCGAGCGCCGCCGCCACCGCCAGGGCCTTGGCGAGCGCGACCGCGACGATGGCCTCGGCCGGCGGGCGAGCGGGATGGACTTCGGGGATGTGGCTCGGGTGGATCTCGAACGGGATGCCGAGCTGCCCCAGCAGCTCCCGGCGCCGCGGGGAGGCGGAGGCCAGGATGAGGACGGGCGGGCTCAGGTAACGATCAGGGGATTCTTGTCGGTGATGACGCGGTCGTTCTTCTCGATCGACTGGCGCAGGAACTTGGGCAGGCTGAAGCAGTGCAGGTGGGCGTTGCCGTCCCAGTAGCCCAGTTGCTTGGGATCGAGGCGCTCGGCGATGAGCCGGTCGATGTCCGCGGGAGTCTGCTTCCGGGGGTCGGTGCCCTTCGAGGCCAGGATGAAGCCCCACGGCGTCCCGAAGCAGGAGATGAAGCTCTGGTACGGGGCCACCACCGGAAAGACTTCCTTGAGGGTCCGGTTGACCGCCCCGTGGAAGAAGATCTCGTTCACCTTGGTCATGCCGGCCTGCATGGTCATGACCCCGTGCTCGGTCAGCCGGTCGCGGATCAGGGTGTAGAACTCCTTGGTGAAGAGCAGGCACGCCGGCCCTTCCTCGAGGGGCTCCACCAGGTCGACCACGATCAGGTCGAAGCGCTCGGTGGTCTTCTCCAGATACGCCCGGGCGTCCTCGT
Source organism: Candidatus Methylomirabilota bacterium (assembly GCA_035312605.1). Classification (GTDB taxonomy): domain Bacteria; phylum Methylomirabilota; class Methylomirabilia; order Rokubacteriales; family CSP1-6; genus CAMLFJ01. Next base: position 29,364 of record DATGBR010000308.1, on the reverse strand, counting down.
GGAGGAGCCGGGTCCGGGAGTCCTCGAAGGCCCCCTGGTGCATCTCGGGCAGGTGCTTTTTGCACTCCTCGACCACCTCGCCGTCGATGTCCACCATCAGGCAGTCGGTGATCGTCTTGTAGCGGAGGATCTCCCGGACGGTGGCGCCCTCACCCCCGCCGATGACCATGGCCCGCTGGGGCCGCGGGTGAGCCAGGAGCCCCGGGTGCACCAAGGTCTCGTGGTAGATGAACTCGTCGGCCTGGCTCGACTGGATCCGCCCGTCCAGCACGAGACACTTGCCGTACGAGTGGGTGTCCATGATCTCCATGAACTGGAACTTGGTCTGGCGGGTGACGATGGTCCGGGCGATGGCGTGCATGTGCCCCTCGACCGGGGTCGTGGTCTCGAAGAACCACTTGTACTGGAGCGTCGCCATCGGCCGCTCAGCCGGGGGTGGTGACGACGGGGGCCCCGGCCGGCTTGTGCAGGAGGGGCCGGCCGTGGTTCACGAAGATGCCGCGCTGGAGCTCGACCACCGAGGCCCGGGCGGCCCCGAGCTGCTCGACGAGGTAGTCGGCCGCCACCTGGGGCTGGAGCACGTCGCCGCAGGAGAACACGTCGACCGCGGCGTAGCGATACTCGGGCCAGGTGTGGATCGCCAGATGCGACTCGGCGATGACGACGACTCCGCTGATGCCAAACGGGTTGAACTCGTGAAAGACAACGTCGACGATGGTGGCTTGAGCCCGCTTGGCCGCCTCCACCATGGACGCCTTCACGGTGTCCAGACTGTTAAGGGCTTCCGCGTCGCAGTCGAACAGCTCGAGCAGCAGGTGACGCCCCAGTGCTTGCACTCTTTCCCTCCTCCCAGGTTCTGCCCGGCTTTTTTTCTGCTTGCCGGATTTTTCTGCACTGTGGGGCTATTTTTTTTTCATTGCAAGAGAAAAATGGGGTTTTGGGCGCCTCCGGAGGCGTCGCGAGCGCTCTCCGACGGCGCCGCGCGAGCGCTCGCGCGGCGCCCGCGAGCCCGCCGAGCGGCTCCGCGGGCAACTTTTCGCTTGCGTTCGTGGGCCGAGCCGCTACGATGAGCGAGAAATTCGCGTCGAGCCGCGACGGGGCGCCGCTCGAGTCACGCCCGCTCACGAGGCCGCTCACGAGCCCGCTTACGAGGAGGAGCGAATGCACTTCGCACCAGTGACCAAGGCGGCTGGCACCGCCGGCAACGCCGAAGGATCGACCCCACTCAACGCCTTCGACAACGCCCTGCTGGCGGCCGGCATCGGCAACATCAACCTGATCAAGGTCTCGAGCATCCTGCCTCCGGGCGTCGAGCTGGTCCCGCTTCCCCGCATCAAGCCGGGCGCGCTCGTGCCCACCGCCTACGCGGCCATGACGAGCGAGGTCCCGGGCGAGGTGGTGGCCGCCGCGGTCGGCTGGGCCCGACCGGCCGATCCCGCCAAGAACGGGGTCATCATGGAGTTCCACGACAAGGCCACCCGCGAGGAAGCCGAGCGGATGATCGTGCAGATGCTCGAGGAGGCCTTCCGGGTCCGGGGCGAGACGATCCGCGACATGCAGGTCTTCGCGGTCGAGCACCGGGTCGAGCGGACGGGCTGCGCCCTGGCCGCGGTCACCCTGCTCTCCGACGACGATCTCGTCTAGCGCCGGCTGTTGATCCCGGCTGAGCCCCGCTTCATCGCCTGCCGGGCCTCACTCGCGGGCGCCGGGATCGTCCTCTTCGGCATCCCCTTCGAAGGCCGCGTCAACCTCCGGCGCGGCGCCGACCACGGCCCCCGGGAGCTCCGGCTGGCCTCCGACTCCATCGAGACCTACTCCCCGTTCCTCGGGCGGGACCTCGAAGACCTGGCCATCGCCGATCTGGGCGACTGCGAGCTGGGCGACGGCACGCCCCGCGAGCAGCTCACCCGGGCCCGGGAGGAGATCCGGCGGTTCTGGCGGCCCGGCCTGCGGCCGGTCATGCTGGGCGGCGACCACACCGCCACGCTCGCGGTCATCGAGGTCCTGGCGCCGGCCATCCCGGACCTGCGCATCCTCCAGCTCGACGCCCACCCGGACCTCCGGGAGGAGTTCCTGGGCGAGCGGTACAACTACGCCTCGGCCATGGCCCGCGTGATGGACGTAGTCGCCCCCGAGCGCGTCTTCCAGGTCGGCATGCGGACCGGCGCCCGGGAGGAGTACCAGCGCAAGGCGCCCCACCTCTTCCCCGCCCACCGGGTGAAGCCGCTGGAGGCGGTCCGGGGCCTGCTGCCCGAGCTCCAGGCGCACCCGCTCTACGTGACGATCGACGTCGACGTGCTCGACCCGTCGGAGGCCCCCGGCACCGGCGCGCCCGAGCCCTGCGGCATCACCGCCACCGAGCTGGTGGAGATCGTCCGCCTCCTGGCTCCCTGCCAGATCGTCGGCACCGACCTCATGGAAGTCGCCCAGGCCTGGGACCCCTCCGGCCGCACCGGCATCACCGCCTCCTGGATCCTCCGCGAAGCGATCCTGACGTGGTGGGGCCAGTGAAGCTGGGCGCGGGCCTGTCGCGCGCAGCCGAGCCACACGCGGGGCCACGCACGGAGCCATGCGCCCCCAGCCCCGTCAGGCTAGACCACGGTCAACATGGCTGAGCCATGTTGAAGATGAAGGGAAGCTCCCGATGACCGCCCCCAGCGGGTCGGCCAATCAGTACTCCGCCCCTCGCTACTACGAGATCGCGTTCGACATGAACCGGCGCCAGGAGGTGAACTTCCTCGTTCACTGCTTCCGCCGCTACGCGCGCCGGCGGGTGCACTCGGTGCTCGACATCGCCTGCGGCACCGGCCCGCACCTGATCCGCCTCGCCGAGCGGGGCTACGCCATGTGGGGGCTCGACCTCTCGCCCCAGAACATCGAGTTCCTCCGCGAGCGCGCCGCCGGCAAGGGGCTCGCGACGGACCTGCTGATCGCCGACATGACCCGCTTCAAGCTCAGGCGTCCGGTGGACGCCGCGATCTGCATGCAGGACTCGCAGGGTCACCTGCTCACGAACGAGGCGCTGCTCGGCCACCTGCGCTGCGTGGCGCGGAGCCTCAAGAAGGGCGGGCTCTACGTCTTCGACCGCTACATGTGCTCGTCGTGGACCGATCCGGCGCGCCGCTGGTCGTGGACGCGCCGCCGGGGCCGGGCCACCGTCCGCGCCACCTTCGAGGCGCTCAAGGACCTGGACCCGGTCACCCAGACGTTCTACGAGGACATGGAGCTCGAGGCCCATGAGGACGGCGTGCGCCGGGTCTATCGCCAGCGCCACGCCTCGCGGATGGTCTTCCCGCAGGAGCTTCGCACGCTCGTCCAGCTGGCCGGCGGCTTCGACCTGGTCGAGTGGTTCTACGGCTTCAAGCCCCACCTCCGCCTCGATCAGGCTCACCATCCCCTGCTGATGGTCGTCGTGCTCCGGAAGCGGTAGCCCCTGGCCACGCTGATCCTCAAGCGCGGCGCCGAGCGCCGCATCCGCTCCGGGCATCCGTGGATCTACCGCGGCGAGGTCGCCGACATCAAGGGCGCGTGGGCGGCGGCCTCCGCGGTCGAGGTCACCGAGTCGACCGGGCGCTACCTCGGCCGGGGCTTCTACAGCCCCCGCTCGTCCCTGGTCTGTCGCCTGCTCACGCGGGCCGACGAGCCGGTCGACGCCGCGCTCTTTCACCGCCGGCTCGAGGCGGCGCGGGAGTATCGCCGCGCCGCCGGCCTCGCGGGCTCCGCGTATCGGCTGTGCTGGAGCGAGGCCGACGGGCTGCCCGGGCTGGTCGTAGACCGCTACGGGCCGGTCAGCGTCGTCCAGTGCCTCACGCTCGGCATGGCGCGCGTGGCCGACTGGGTCCGCGAGGCGCTCGACCGGCTCTTCCCGGGCGACCCGATGCTACGGCTCGACGATCTGACCGCGGCCCGGATCGAGGGCTTCGAGCCGGTGCGGGAGACCTACGAGACGGAGCTGATCGTCGAGGAAGGGCCGGCGCGCTTCGCGGTCTCGCTCGGCGCCGGACAGAAGACCGGGCTCTACCTGGACCAGCGCGACAACCGCCTGCTCGTGGCGGGCCTGGCGCAGGGCCGGCGGATGCTCGACGCCTTCTGCTACGCGGGAGGCTTCGCCTGCCAGGCCCTGCTGGCCGGGGCGAGCTCCGCGCTGCTGGTGGATTCCTCTGCGGACGCGCTCGAGGCCGCCCGGGGCAACCTGGCCCGGAACGGCGTGGCCGAGCGCGCCTTCGTCGGCGCCGGCAACGCCTTCGACGCCCTCCGCGAGCTCGAGGCGCGCGGCGAGCGGTTCGGCCTGGTGGTGCTCGATCCGCCGCCCTTCACGCGGCGCAAGGACGCGGTCGAGGCCGCCTTGCGCGGCTACAAGGAGATCAACCTCCGGGGACTGCGCCTGCTCGAGCGGGGCGGCCTGCTCGCGACGTTCTCCTGCTCGCACCACGTGACCCCGGCCCTCTTCGAGGACATCTGCCGCCAGGCTGCCGGCGATGCCGGGGTCCGCGTCCGCATCCGCGCGACCCTCACCCAGTCCCGCGACCATCCCGTCCTCCTCACCGTCCCCGAAACCCACTACCTCACCGGCCTCCTCCTCGAGCTCACCTGACCCCTCGGAGTCGCCGCCGCCAAAATGTAGGAATGTAAGACCCGACCCCAAGGCAGGAACGAAAACGTAGGAATGAAAGACCTGACCCCAATGCGTGAACGCCGGCGCGGGGCGGGGGTGGCCGGCGGGGCGGGGCCTCCCGGGAACCGTGTCTTCTGCGGGTGGTCGAAGCCGGCCTCGGATCCGTCTCGTGGCTCGATCGAGACGGCGGCGCCGGGCATGCGGCTCAGCGTGTTCCCGGAAGGCCCCGCCCCGCCGGCCGCCCCCGCCCCGCGCCGGCGCCTCGCGCGCGCTAGCTTTCCCGGTAGATGATCAGGAGCACGCCAATGAGCGCCAGCCCCACCGCCCAGATCGACCCGGGTACGCGGCGCCGCGCGTCGGGCAGCCGCAGCTCGAGCCAGCGCCCCCAGCCCACCAGCATCGCCAGCACGCCGAGCGGCGCGTGGGTCACCTCGAGGAGGAACTCGTCCTTCAGGTTCTGGGACTCGTGCGAGTGGGTCAGGAGCAGGGCGCCGCCCACCGCGCAGAGCAGCGGGAATACGAGGGCGGCGCCGCGCGAGGGCATGCGACCGGAACGGACCATCCACTCGAAGATGCCGAAGGCGACCACGAGCAGCACGAAGATGCGGTGCTGGAGCACTGTCGTCACCAGCCAGCCCTCCCAGAACCCCTCCGGCCCGAGCGGCCAGGACCCCGGGTCGTTGCGAAAGATCATGAACACGGCCAGTCCCAGGAAGACGAGCGGCCAGTGCCGCGCCCAGCGCGCCCGTCCGGTGGCATGCAGGATGGCCAGGAGGCCCATGACCAGCACCAGCATGCCCGAGATGTGGTGGTTGAACTCCGACCACGCGCGATCGGCGTCGTTGCGCGGGGCACTGGGGTCGTCGATCGGCATCTCGGCGAGCGACGGCGAGTGGAGGCTCGGGAGGCGCGGGGTGAAGCGAGTCGCCACCTCCGCGAAGGTCGCCCGGTCGTGGGTCAGGTCGACCGCCGGCGGCAGCGAGGTGAGCGAGGCGGCCGCGAAGAGCACGGTGAGCCCGAGGCCCACCTCGACCTCGACGAAGCGCCGCAAGGTGGCCTGGTCGGCGGCGGCGGAGCTCCCGTCCATCCGGCGGATCGCCCGCGAGTTGAACGCCCCGAGCGCGAGGAGCCCGGTCAGGATCACGATCTTGGTCAGGACCATGAGCCCGTAGGCGGTGCCGAAGAGCGCGGTGCTCCCCGGCGCGTAGTAGAGCGTGAGCCCTACCCCGGCCGCCACGAGGCCGATGACGGCTCCCACCGCGAGGTTCGAGAACCGCCGCAGCAGGGCGACCGGCCACGGCCGCTCCCGCCGTCCGACCGCAGCCGCGGTCAGGTGCACGAGCCCGCCGATCCAGATCGCGGCCGCGAGCTGGTGGGCGCCGTCCAGCAGGACCAGGATGTCGCGCGACTCGAGGCGCGCCGCCGCGTGGCTGGTCCACGGCGCGGCCACCGCGAGCGCGCCGGCCAGCAGGATCGCCGGCGGCAACAGGCGCGGCGAGAGACCATCGGTCGGGCCGCGACGCTGCAGGCCGAGGGCGCAGATCGCGAGCGCGGCCCCGGCCAGCACGCGGACCGCGCTCACCTGGACGTAGAGCGTCCCGAGCGCCGCGCGCAGCGGCCAGGACGCGTCGTGCAGGAGCACGAACAGCTCGATCCCGAGCGCCAGCGCCTGGCCCACCGCGAGGGTGGCCGCGCCGGCCGCGATCAGGGCGAGCGAGCGTGGCAGCACGGGAGGATCGAGACCCGGGCGCGCGGCCGACGCCCGCAGCGCGACCAGCACGAAGCACACCCCGCCCACCGCGGCAGCCTGCGCGGCCAGGATCAGCCCGCGCAGCAGGACGTCGAGGAAGCCGGCCACGTCAGGCGGCCTGCCGCCGCCGCGTGCCCCACCGCACCAGGAGCATGAAGATCGGCGTGCCGAGGGCAACCGGGATCAGGAACCAGTGGGCCCGGCCGAAGCAGGCCAGCAGGACGACCAGGTAGATGAAATCGCGATTGGCCACCGCCTCGGCCAGCCGCGCCGTCGACGCGGTGGGGGCGGCCGCGCTCCGGCGCGAGACCACGACCGCGGCGGCCGCGGTGCCGGTCACCGCGAGGGCGCCCAGCAGGAGCGGCCACGTCGCGTCGGTGGCCATGCTCCAGCCGATCGCCATGCAGGCGAACACCGCCACGTGGACCAGGTTGTCGCCCCAGAAGTCGAGCCGGGCCCCGCCCGGCGACTCGAGGAACTTGAGCCGGGCCAGCTCGCCGTCGCACCCGTCGAGGATCGAGTGGGTCAGGAACAGGAGGCTGCCCGCCACCTGCAGGAGCGGATCGGGTGAGAGGAAGAAGGGGGCGCCCAGCAGGCCCACCGCGAGGCTCACCAGGGTCATCGCGTTCGGCGTGATCGAGGTCGCCACCAGGCGCCGGGTGATCGCGAGCGAGATCCGGCGCTCGACGTGGCGGGACATGAAACCCTCGGTGTCCTTGACCAGGCTCTGCAGCAGCCAGGCCTCCGCGGCCTTGGTCCCGTCGGCGCCCACGAGCGGAAACCGGCCGGCCGGATCGCCCGCGGAGACGACCCGCGGGCGGCGGCGGCCCAGCTCTGCGATCAGGTCCAGCGCGCCGTCGCCGGCCGAGCGGAGCAGCGCGCTGCCCTCCGCGCCTTCGACCGTGGCGGCCCCCGAGGGGTCGACGGCCGGCGTGCCGGGATCGAGCGGCATCTCGCGCAGGAGGCGCAGCCACCGCGCCTGGGGCAGCACGTTGACCGGGAGGAGAACCAGCCGCCCCGGCGCCCCGGTGACCGAATCGGCGCCCAGCATGGAGGCACCGGTGCCCTCGAGCAGCCGGGGCTCGGGGCACGCGCGCGGATGCACGAGCACGCGCTGGAAGCCGGCGCGCGCCGCGGCCAGCACGATGCGGCGGAGCAGCGGCAGCCCCGCGATCATGGTCTCGGGCGGAGGCGCCCCCGCACTCGCCGGAGCGGGCAGGACCACCAGCAGGCTCGGCGTCTCGAGCGCGGGCCCGGCCAGGACCGTCATCCCGCGGCCCCGGCGCGCGCCGGGCTCGACGGGAGCCCGCGGAGCGCCAGTCGCTCGCCCCCGCGGCGGCTCGATTCACGCGCGAGGCACTCGATCGCCACGCAGACCGCGGCCTCCTCGAGGTTGGCGCTCGCGGCCCGGTCCGCGCGCGCCTCGACGCGCGCGAGGAACTCGTCGGCGACCGCGGTGAACCAGTCGGGGTGCTGCGAGCCGTCGGAGAGCGCGGGCGGGCACGGCCGCCGCTCCTCCCGGCCCTCGGCGGTGACCACCAGCGTGTCGTCCTCGATGTCGATGCGCCCGGCGGTGCCGATCACCCGGGCCCGGTTCTCGCGCGAGTCGGCGGCCCAGGTCAGCACGACGTCCGCGACCGCCTGCCGGAAGTGGAGCCGGAGCGTCGCGGTGTCCTCCACCGCGAAGCGATGGTGCCGCCGCGTCTCGAGTCGCGCGCTCACCGCCACCGGGGCCTCGCCCACCCAGCGCGGGATCACGTACGAGACGTGCCAGCCGTGGTCGGTCAGCACGCCGCCGCCCGCGACGGCGGGATCCACCCGCCAGCCGTCGCCCGCCGCGGCCGCCGCGGGCTGGGTGCGGAGGGTCTGCCAGACGACCTCGCGCACCCGGCCGATGCGTCCCGCGCGGATCACCGCGTCGGTCGCGCGCACCAGCGGCGCGTGGTGCCAGTTGTGGACGGTGTGGAGCACCGCGCCCGCCGACCGGGCGAGCCCGGCCAGGCGCGCGAGCTCCTCCGGCGCGCCCACCAGCGGCTTCTCGCAGAGGACGTGCACGCCTCGCGCGAGCGCGGCCTCGATCAGGGCCGCGTGGCTCGAAGGCGGGGTGCAGATGTCGACGAAGTCGAGCGCCTCGCCGGCCAGCAGCGACTCGACCGAGTCGTGCCAGCGCGCGGCCGGGAGCCGCGCCCGGCACTCCGCCTGCCGCGCGGGGCTCACGTCGGTCGCGGCCACGATCTCGCAGTCCCCCCGCGCCCGCCAGCCGGGCAGGTGGCCGTGCACCGCCACGTTGCCGAGGCCGATGAGGGCGCCGCGCCGGCGCCTAGTCTCGCCCATGCCGCGGCAGCACCACGCCGAGCGCCTCGTCCAGGATGGCGAGGCCCTCGCGCGCGAGGTCCTCGGTGATCACGAGGGGCGGGTTGATCCGGATCGTGGGCGAGTAGGTCATCGCCACGAGCCCGCGCCGCAGGCACTCCTGGTAGAGATCCCGGGTGATGTCCTTCCCGATCGGCTTGCGACTCTGCCGGTCCTCGACCAGCTCGATCCCGAGCAGGAGCCCGCGCCCGCGCACCTCACCGACGGTACGGTACTTCTCCTTGAGCCGCTCGAGCTCGGTGAGCATGATCGCGCCGATCCGGTCCGCGTTCTTGACCAGATCCTCGCTCAGGATTATCTCGAGCGCGGCGAGCCCCGCCGCCGAGGCGAGGGGGTTGCCCCCGTAGCTGGACGAGCTGAAGCTCGGGTTGGACCAGGGCTTGGCGGCGGTCAGCTCGTCGGTGGAGACCACGCCGGCCAGCGGAAAGCCGCCGCCCACTCCCTTGCCCACGGTCATGATGTCCGGCACCACGCCCTCGTGGTCGGTGCCCCACATCGAGCCGGTGCGGCCGAATCCGGTGATCATCTCGTCGGCGAAGAGCAGGGCCCCGTGATCGCGGGCCACCGACTGGATCGCCCGCAGGAAGCCGTCGGGCGGGATGACGTTCCCCGCGGTGCCCTGGATCGGCTCCACGATGATCGCGGCGATCTCGCCCGCGGTCTGGTAGCGGATAACGTCGCGCACGTACTCGGCGCAGGCGATGCCGCAGTCCGGATAGCGCAGCTTGAGCGGGCAGCGGTAGCAGTCGGCGTAGGGCGTCGAGTACTGGCCGGGCAGGAACGGCCCCTGGTGGTGCTTGAAGTCGCTGCCGAGCAGGCCCAGCACCCCGCCGGTCTTGCCGTGGAAGCCGCCCCAGAACCCGACGACCTCCTGGCGCCCGCTCGCGGCCTTGGCCAGGCGCAGGCCGGCCTCCACCGCCTCCGCGCCACCCGAGAAGAGCTGGATCCGGGTGAGGCTCTCGGGCGTCACCTTCGCCATCAGCTCGAGGAAGCGGGCGCGGGTCTCGGTGGTGAAGCTGCCGAAGGTGAGCCGCTCCGCCTGGCGCTTGAGCGCCTCGACGTAGTGCGGGTGGCAGTGGCCGATGCTGCCCACCGCGATGCCCGCGATGAAGTCGATGTACTCGTTGCCGTCCTCGTCCCACAGCCGGCTGCCGCTGCCACGCGCCATCGCCAGCCCCGAGTAGAGGGCGAACGACTGGTAGCCGGGCGCGATGTGGCGCCCCTCGCGGGCCACGATCTCGCGCGACCGGGGTCCGGGCTCGCGCGGCGCGCTCATCGCCCCTCTCCCGCCACCCGCCGAGCGAAGCGCAGGGCCAGATACGCCGCGATCACCGGCGCGGCCTCGTCCCGGTAGAGCGCGAAGCTCGGCCACGCGTTGACGTCGAGCAACACGAGCCCGCCGTCGGCGGAGGCGATCGCGTCGCCACCGTAGATCTCGAGGCCGAGCGCGGTCGCGGCCGCGCGCACCAGGCGGGCCAGGCGTCCCGCCTCGAACGGATGCCCGGCCACCCGCTGGTCCTTGTGGTAGAACCAGCGGAACCAAGCCGGCCCGCCGTCGGCGCCGCCGCCGGCCCCCACCCCGTAGAACTTGATCAGGTCTCCCTCGACCGGCGGCTGGAGCACCGCGCGCTCGAAGCCGCGCGCGGCGAGGGCCGCGAGGGCGGCCGCGGCCTCGTCGCGCGTCCGCGCGAACACCACGTCGCCCTCCTGGGTGTTGTGCACGTCGGGCCGCTTCACCCAGATCGGGGCGCGGAGACCGGCCGCCGCGCCCTGGGTGGCCACCACGTGGCTCTGGATGAACGGCACGTTGGCCTCGCGCAGCTGGGCGATCATGCGCTCGCGGTAGGTGTTGAGCACCGCGCCCGGTGCGTTGACATGCCGGATCCCGCGCTCCTGCCACGCGAGGAGCACGCGGAGCGCCTCCATGCGCTCGCACATGAGGAAGATGCCGTCGGGCGGCGTGTCGGCCGCGCTCAGCTCCTCGGGCGCCCGCAGCTCGACCTGGACGCCGAGACCCTCCAGGTGCTTGCCGGTCAGGCGCAGGATCTCCGCATCGTCGCTCTCGCGCCCGGGCGAGTGCTCCCGCTCTCGAAAGAGGCCCCAGTAAGTCCGGTCGCTCACCCCGCTCCTCCTCCTCGGCTCATGCGCGCCGTTGTCCTCGCGCGAGCGCCTCCGCCGCCGCCACGTCCAGGCCGCGGTCGACGTCCACCACCGTCTCGATGATCTCGCCGTAGAGCGGCTCCCCGCTCCGGTGGAGCCACTCGAGGTATTCCCGCAGCCGCCCGAGCGGCGGCGCAGCTCCGACCCGCCGCGCCCGCGCGGAGACGCGATACACCCCGGCGGTGACCAGGCCTCCCCCCGGCTCGCCGATCGCGTCCACCCGCCCGCCCGCGCCGAGGGTCACCCAAAGCGGCTTCTCGTCGTCGACGAGCGGGGTCACCGCGAGCACGGTGGCCTCGTCCGGCCGCGCGGCGGCCTGACCGGCGAATCGCGCGAAGTCCTCCGCCGCGCACCACGCGTCCACCGTGGAGACGAGCATCGGCCCGGCCGGGCCCCGGGCGGTCACTTCCCGGAAGCTCTCCAGCGAGGAGGCGGTGGTCTTCACGATGAAGTCGACCTCGAGGTCCGGGTATCGCGCCCGCACCCATTGGACGCAGTCCCGCTCCTCCTGGTTCACGATGATCGTGATCGCGGTGATCCCGGCTGTCGTGAAATTGCGCAGGACCGCGCCGATGAGCGGCAGGCCCGCCACCTCGACCAGCGGCTTGGGAACGCGCCAGCCGTCCGCGCGCAAACGGCTGCCCGCGCCCGCCGCGATGATGCCTCCCCGGATCGGTGCCGCCATCAGAACAGCAGTGCCTCCACGTCCGCCAGCGAGTGGATCATCGCGTCACCGGGGCAACACGGCCCGCCGGGCGGCGCGGGCTCTCCGGTCAGCCAAATGTGCCGCATGCCGAGCGCCCGCGCACCCGCCATGTCCCGGGCCGCCGAGTCGCCCACGAAGGTGGCGTCCGCGGGGGTCACCCCGAGCTGCTCCAGCGCCGTCCAGAAGATGCGCGGATCGGGCTTCGAGCATCCCACCTGCTCGGAGTCGACGATGACGCCGAAGAACGGCAGAATCGCTACATTATTGCACACGGTGTCGAGGTTGCCATAGAAGTTGGACACGATGCCGAGGCGATAGCGCGGCCGCAGACGCTCGAGAATCGCGTGGTTGCGCCGCAGATGCCGGTGCGCGTCGGCGAGGAAGCGCTGGGCCACGCGCTCGATCACCGGCGCCTCCCGCACCGCGAGCGCGTCGGCCAGGCCGGCGGTCAGGCGGCGCACCGTGTCCTCGAACGACAGCGTGCGCGGGATCGCGCCGACGAGCGCGTCGTCGGCCGCGTAGAAGACCGGATCGAAGGCCTCGCGGGGGCCGGCCGCGCCCTCCGCGTCCCAGAGGCGGAAGAAGCGCTCCTTCCAGGTGAGCCCGTCGGCGTCGAGGGTGCCGCCGAAGTCGAGCAGCACCGCGCGCGGCCGGTCAGGCAGGCGCCACCTCCACCGCCGCGTCGAACGCAGCCTGGCCGGCCGAGAAGCCGAAGACGTCCACCGCGCCGTCGGGCAGGCACGCCTCGCCCGAGGTGAGCCGGTTGAGCCCGTCCCAGCCGTCGCGCATCCACACGGTGTGCGTGGGCACGCGGTCGGTGACGCGCGCCCGCGCGGCCATCTCCCCGCGCTGGTTGAACACGCGGATCCGCGCGCCCTCCCCGACCCCGCGGGCGGTCGCGTCGGCGGCCGAGATCCAGAGCACCGGCTCGGGCTCGAGCGCGGCCAGCGAGGGCAGCGCGCGGCCGTGGTCGTAGAAGCCGTGGAAGTGCGCGAGCGTCCGCCCCTGGCGCAGCACCAGCGGATAGGACGACGCGGGCAGCGGCTCGTGGACCGGCAGCGGCGGCAGTCCGAGATCGCGCGCGCGCGACGAGTAGAACTCGACCTTGCCGGACGGGGTGGGAAAGACGAGGTCCGGATGGCCCACGTGCGAGACCCGCAAGGCCCGCATGCCGCCCTCCGCGCGCAGCGCGGCCACCGTGGCGTGGCCGGTGGCGGGATGGTCGAGGATGGCGTCGATGGGCCCCTCGTCGCCCGCCCACGGGTAGAAGTCGGCGACCTCGAGTCGCCGCGCGAGCTCGCGCAGCACCCACGCCCCGGGCCGCGTCTGCCCCGCGGGGGCGAGCGCGGGCTCCATCAGGTAGAGATGGGTGTTGGTGGCCTTGCAGCCCAGCTCTTCGACCCACGCGGTGCCGGGCAGGACCACGTCCGCGAAGCGCCGCGCGGTGTCGTTGAGGAAGAGATCCTGGACGACGATCAGGTCCTGTCGGGCGAGCGCGCGCTCGACCCGCCCGCTGTCCGCGAACGAGGAGAGCATGTCGGTGCCGAAGAGGAGCAGCGCGCGCACGCGGCGGTCCTCGAGGGCCTCGGTGATCCGCGGCATCTGGTTCGGCACGTAGTGGCCGGGCGGGCGACGCGCGGTCTCCGCGATGTCGGCCAGGCCGTGGCCGTGCCCCTTGCTGCCGTGCCGCGGCCCGAGGCCGCCGCCCGCGATGCCCAGGTTGCCGGTGAGGGCGGGCAGACACGCCACCGCGCGCGCGCCCTGCCAGCCGTTGGCGCCCTTGTGCATGCTGGAGCCGCCGAGCACGATCATGGCGGGGCGGCTCGCGGCGTAGCGGCGCGCGAGGGCCACGATCGCGGCCGCGTCGACCCCGGTCACCGACGCCGCCCACTCCGGAGTATGCGGCGCCACGTGGGCCGCGAGGGCGTCGAAGCCGACGGTGTGCCGCGCGACGAACTCGCGATCGTGGAGGCCCTCGGCGATCAGCACGTGCATGATCCCGAGCGCGAGCGCCGCGTCGGTGCCGGGCCGCAGGATCAGCACCTCGTCGGACTGGGCGGCGGCCTCGGTGCGGCGCACGTCGATGGTGACGACGTGGGCGCCGCGGCGGCGGGCCGCGACCAGGTGCCGGCCGGTGTTCGGCTGGCTCGCGAGGTTGGCGCCCCACAGGACGACGAGGCTCGCGTGCGCGCCCAGGTCCTCCTTGGTGTTGGTCTCGAGCGGACCGGTCAGCCCGATCCCGAAGCCGCCGAGCCCCCAGCAGATCATGGTGGGCGCCCACCACTGGCAACCCCAGAGGTTGGCGAAGCGGCGCAGCAGCTCGGAGTTCACCCGCACCCCGTAGTTGGTCGCGAAGAAGCCGTGTCCCGACCAGAGGCCGACCGCCTCGCGACCCACCGCCCGCATGTGGTGGGCGATGCGATCGAGCGCCTCGTCCCAGCCCGCCTCCCGCAGCGGCGCGTCCCGGCGATCGCGCACGAGGGGGTGGAGCAGCCGCTTCGGATTGTCCAGGATCTCGCGCGCGGCGTGGCCGCGCACGCACAGGAAGCCGCGGCTATCGGGGTTGTCCGGATCGCCCGCGACCTCGAGCAGCCGCCCGTCCTCGACGGTGACCAGCATGCCACACAGGGTGGGATGACAATTCATCGGGCACATGGTGCGCACCGTGCGGCGGCCCGTTGCCATGAAGCTACGCCTTGGCCACGCGCTCCACCCAGCCGGCGACGGAGGCGATGGCCTCGTCGAGCTTGGATGCGTCCTTGCCGCCGGCCTGGGCCAGGTCGGGCCGGCCGCCGCCGCCGCCGCCCACCATCTTGGCGACGTCCTGCACGAGACGACCCGCCGGGAAACGCTTCATCAGATCCTTCGACACCGCGGCCACGAGGCTCACCTTGCCGTCGACCGCGCTGCCCAGGAGGATGACCCCCGACGGCAGGCGATCGCGCAGGGTGTCCATCACCGAGCGGAGCCCGTCTGCGTCGAGGCCGTCGAGGCGCGCGGCCAGCACCGGCACCCCCGCCACGTCTCGCGCGGAGGTGACGAGGTCCTGGGCCTGGGTGCGCGCGAGCTTGCTCTCGAGCTGGGCGAGCTGCTTCTCGAGCCGCCTCTGATCCTCCAGGAGCGCGGCGAGCCGGCGGGGCAGCTCGAGCGGCGGGATCTTGAGGAGACCGGCCGACTCGCGCAGCGCCGCCTCCTCGCGCCCCACGTGGGCGAGCGCGTGCTCGCCGGTGACCGCCTCGATGCGACGCACGCCGGCGGCCACCGCGCCTTCGTCCGTCACCTTGAAGAGGCCGATCTGCCCGGTGGCGTCGAGGTGGGTGCCGCCGCAGAGCTCGGTCGAGAAGTCGCCGATGCGGATGACGCGCACCCGGTCGCCGTACTTCTCGCCGAAGAGGGCCATCGCGCCGGTGCGCAGCGCCTCCTGCAGGTTCATCTCGGCCGGGCTCACCACCACGTTGGCCTGCACCTGCTCATTGACCAGGCTCTCGACGTTCTCGATCTCGCCGTCCTTGACCGACGCGCCGTGGGAGAAGTCGAAGCGCAGGTGGTCGGGCGCCACCAGCGAGCCGGCCTGGCCGACGTGCGTGCCGAGAACTTTTCGTAGAGCCGCGTGGAGCAGGTGGGTCCCGGTGTGGTGCTGGCGCAGTCCCTGCCGCCGGCGCGACTCCACGCTCACCGCCACCTCCTCGCCCTCGCGCAGGTGGCCCTGGGTGACCGCCACGCGGTGCACGATGAGCTGGCTGCCGCGATAGAACGTGTCCTCGATCGTCCCCTGCCCCTCGCGCCCCACCATCAGGCCGGTGTCGCCCTGCTGGCCGCCCGACTCCGCATACGCCGGGGTGCGGTCGAGGATGATCTCGACGGTCTCGCCCTGCCGCGCTTCCCGCCGCCGCTGCCCATCCGCCACCAGGGCCAGGACGCGCGCGGGCGCGGCGAGCGCGCCGTAGCCGAGGAACTGCGGCCTGGCGAGCTCGGTCGAGAGCCGCTGGTAGATCGCGACCTCGGGATCGCCGCCGGCATCACCAGCCCCGAACGAGGCCTTGGCGCGGGCGCGCTCGCGCTGCGCCTCCATCTCGGCATCGAAGACCCGATCCGTCTCCGCGGTGATCTGCCAGCCCGCATCCTCGAACACTTCCTTCGCCAGATCGGGCGGGAACCCGTACGTGTCGTAGAGCGTGAACAGGAAGCGCCCATCGACCACCGGAGCGGAAGACCGAGGCGCGCGACGATCGATCTCCTCCTTGATCCGGGCCATGCCGAGATCGAGCGTCTCCGCGAAGCGCTCCTCTTCCTGGCGGACCGTGTCGGCCACCCGCGCCTGCGTCTCGCGGATCTCCGGGTAGGCGTCGCCCATGACCGCCACCACGCTGCCGGTCACGTCCCAGAGGAAGGGCGCCTCGAGGCCCAGCATCCGCCCGTGGCGCATCGCCCGCCGCATGATCCGGCGCAGCACGTAGCCGCGCCACTCGTTGGACGGGGTCACCCCGTCGGCGATCAGAAAGGTGGCCGCGCGCGCGTGGTCCGCGATGACCCGCATCGAGACGTCGGCCTCCTCGTCGCGCCCGTAGGTCTTGCCGGAGAGCTCCTCGACGCGCGTGATGAGGGGGCGGAGCAGATCGGTATCGTAGTTCGACTGCTTGCCCTGGAGCACCGCGGCCACCCGCTCGAGGCCCATGCCGGTGTCGATCGACGGCTTCGGCAGCGGCGTCATCTGGCCGCTCGCGTCGCGATTGAACTGCATGAACACCAGGTTCCAGATCTCGAGCCAGCGGTCGCAGTCGCACGCCGCGCCCTGGCAGACCCGCCCCGCCTGCTCCTCGGCGCACGGCAGGTGGTCACCCTGGTGGAAGTGGACCTCCGAGCAGGGCCCGCACGGGCCGGTGTCGCCCATGGCCCAGAAGTTGTCCTCCTCGCCTAGCCGCAGGATCCGGTCCTCACCGAGGCCGGCCACCGACTTCCAGAGCGCGAAGGCGTCGTCATCGTCGGTGAAGACGGTGGCCTTCAAGCGGTCCTTGGGCAGCCCCAGCTCCTCGGTGAGCAGCTCCCAGCAGAAGCGGATCGCGTCTTCCTTGAAGTAGTCACCGAAGGAGAAGTTGCCCAGCATCTCGAAGAACGTGTGGTGCCGCGCCGTCCGCCCGACGTTCTCGAGGTCGTTGTGCTTGCCTCCCGCCCGCACGCATTTCTGGGCGGTCGCGGCCCGCACGTACTCGCGGCGCTCCTCCCCGAGGAAGACGGACTTGAACTGCACCATGCCCGCGTTGGTGAACAGGAGCGTGGGGTCCTGGGCCGGCACCAGGGGGGACGAGCGCACCACGGTGTGGCCGCGGCGGCGGAAATAGTCGAGGAATCGTGCGCGGATCTCGCTCCCGGTCATAGGAGCGATATTATGACGCACCGGGAGGGCGAATGCGAGTTAAAGGCCCGGTGGGACTGGGCAAATGCCTGAACGCACGATCCGCCAAGGTTATAGCCCGCGGCCGGTTTCTATATAAGGAGCGTATAACCGACGCAATTCGCCATCAGCGGCCTACTGGTCAAGCAGGGCTTAGCTAGACGCCACCGTGCGGGGCGACGGTGGCGGTGCGTCTTCCTAAAATCACTGTCCACGAGAGGGCCCGCTACGTTCGTGCCGGTGCTGGGTGAGCGCGTTAGACCAGCGGCAGTTGCTCGCCGGGGCTGTGGTCCGCGGGAGCTTTGACATGCGTCATGTGGTCCACGCCGACCGCTCCAAGCTGCCTATGCAACCTGCTCACCGACTCTGCCGCCCATTGCGAGACGCACTCGCGTCCCCAACCGCAGGAGCACGTAACGAGCCAGCGGAATTCCCCACGCTCATCCACAATTGATCATGGGCCTCCTCCTGGGCCGGTGCAGACACCGGCCGTATATGGGAAGCCATGGCGCTGGCATTCTTGGGCCCGTTCGGCCTCTCCCTCTGCCCAGGCCCGGCGGAGAGCCTCTTGCCGCTCAGGCGACACTGAACACCCGGACAGGATTCCGGCTAGGAGCAGAGCAACCATCGCCTCACACGCCACGACTCGCACGGCTGGCCTGTGGCCGAGCTACTCGATCACCTGATCCGCCCGCTGCAGGAGCGACGGGGGAATCGTCAGGCCGAGGGCCTTGGCGATCTTGAGGTTGATTACCAATTCGAACTTGGTGGGCTGCTCGACGGGGAGGTCGCCAGCCTTGGCGCCCTTGAGAATCCTGTCCACGTAGGTTGCTGCGCGCCTGTACAACTCTTCGTAGTGCGCACCGTAGGACATGAGGCCCCCGGCCTCTACGACTTCTTTGAAGCCGTAGATCCCGGGCAGCCGGCTTCTCCTAGCGAGTTCTACCACCCGCGTCCGGTGCGTCAGCAGGAACGGGCTATCCAGCTGGAGCAATGCGCCTGCGCCGCGTGCGGCCTTGAACGCCGGCTCGAAATCGTCCGGGCTGTTGATCGGCAAGGGCTGGACCTGCACACCGAGCTTGCGCGCCGCTCCCTCCGTGTTTGTCAGCTGGGTGTGGTTGGTCGGATTCGCCGGATTCCAAAAAACCGCAACACGCTCAAGGCCGGGCAAAAGCTCTTTCAGAATCCCCAGACGCTTCCCGTTGAGGTCAGCGGCATGGGATGTGAGTCCTGTGATGTTGCCGCCGGGCCGTGCCAGTCTCGAGACGATTCCCCGCTCCTCCGGATCGATCACGCCCACAAAGATGATAGGCAGTGTTCGGGTCATCTTCTGGGCTGCGAGGGCTGGCGGTGCGGCAGACGCCAGGATGAGGTCGACCTTGAGTCGTATCAGTTCTTCGACCAGGCCCGGCAGTTGTTCGATGTTTCCGTCCGTGAACCGGTATTCGATGATGATATTGCGGCCTTCGACGTAACCGAGTTCCTGCAGGCCTTGCTTGAATCCCGCGACGAAACTGTCGGGCGGGCGGCCGGCGCGCAGAAAACCGATCCGATAGACGCGGCCCGCCTGCTGCGCCTCGCCGGCGAGCGGCGCCGCGAGGAGGCCGCCCGCTAAGGTGCCAATAAATGTTCGTCGGTCCACACGACCCTCACGTGGCCGCATCGTCTAGGAGGGACAGGGTCTGTCGGCCAGCAGCGACCTTACTACAGCCGAGTCACGTGTGGGAGTCACCTACGGCACCCCGCTGGGGGAGCCTTAGGCAGGGGCGGTTATTCCGTTCTCCCAGCGCCTAGATACGAGGCTACGGCGGGCCGAGCTGTGCGGGGCCAACTTCGGAGACCTGCTCTCGATAGGCTCGGAGACACACCTTCAAGTTGTCGTGAAGGGTGGGAGCACGGTTCAAGTTCCTATCTCCCCACCCGTCGTGAAGATGCTCTTTGACTGGCGCATCGAGCGCAACATGCCTGATCCGGGGGAAGCGCTCTTCCTAGACACCGGCGGTCAGCGCTATCGGCCAGCTGCTGTAACTTCGCTCGTCATCCGCCTGGGGCACGCGGCAGGTATCACGCGCTTTACTGTCACCCCGCACGTTGTCCGGCACACCATGGAGTTGATTCGCCGCCGCTCAGGGATTGATCCCACCGTGCGGAGCAAGTTGCTCACCCACAGCAACCTTGGCTCTCTCGTCAGCTACCAGCACGTCCTGCCCGATGAGCTCGGCCAAGCACGCGAGCGACAGGTGGCTGGGCTCTCCGCGTATCTGAACGGTTATATACCGGAGTTATATCGCGCTGCCGCTGCGCCTCAGTCTAACCCCTCGTAAAACCCCACTACTCATATAGGCGATATCATTCGCCGCCGTCATCCTCGTCGGCGGGCGGGAGGTCGCCCGCGCGATCGGTGAGCAGCGTGCGGACCGCCCGGCGCACCGCCGGAGCGGGATAGCCGCGCCGGAGCAGGTAGTCGGCGAGGCGTGCGGCCGCCCGGTCCCCCTTGCCCCGCAGCAGCCCGGGAAGACGGCGACGCGCAGCCTCGAGAGCTCGATCGGCCTCGCCGACCTCCTCGAAGGCGGCGGCGATGGCCGCGTCCGTCATCTCGCGGGGGATGCCCTTGGCGAGCAGCTCCTGGCGGAGCCGGCGGCTGCCCACCCGGCGGCCGCGGGCCCGCGCCTCGGCCCACCAGCGAGCGAAGGCCTGGTCGTCCACGTAACCGCGGGTGGTGAGGTCGGCGACCACCGTCTGGGCGACCTCCGCGGGGGCGCCCCGGCGGCGGAGGCGGCGGGTCAACTCCCGCCCGCTCCAGGACTTCCGGGCGAGAAGATCGAAGGCCGCCAGTCTGGCGGCCTTCTCATCGAGTGTCGGCTGCGGGCGCGGCTCCCCGGGACGGCGGGCGCGGCGCCCCGGCACCGGGATTCTAGGCCCGCTTGCCGAAGGGGCTCCGCGCGGCCGGCGCGGCGGGCGCGGCGACCCCGCTGAGGCTCGCGGGCTGGGCCGGAGGGGTGTGGGTGGACGCGGTGCTGCTCCCCCCCGGGTGCTCCCACGTCATCTCACCGGTGGAGAAGATGCCCTTCACCTTGAGATCGAAGTCGTCCGGGTTGGTGGCCGCGTCGCGGGCGGTTTCGTACGTGACCAGCTCCTCGCGATAGAGCTGCAGGAGCGACTGGTCGAAGGTCTGCATGCCGTACTGGGCGGTGCCCGCCGCGATCACGCTCGGGATCTGCGGGGTCTTCTCCGACTCGCGGATGCAGTCACGGATGAGGC
The DNA here is from genome assembly GCA_035312605.1 of Candidatus Methylomirabilota bacterium. Lineage (GTDB taxonomy): Bacteria > Methylomirabilota > Methylomirabilia > Rokubacteriales > CSP1-6 > CAMLFJ01. Next base: position 9,107 of record DATGBR010000308.1, on the reverse strand, counting down.
CAGTGGCAATCATGATCTCCACCGCGGGCACGCGGCCCCGGCCGTCGGCGCGCACCACGAGCCGCTGGGAGACGATGCCCTGGATGACCGAGGCGAGCTGACCCCGGATCTGGTCCTCCTGGTGCGGAGGGAACATGGAGATCATCCGGTTGATGGTCTCCGCCGCGTTCAGGGTGTGGAGCGTGGAGAGCACCAGGTGACCGGTCTCCGCCGCGTGGAGACCCACTTCCATGGTCTCCACGTCGCGCAGCTCGCCGACCAGCATGATGTCGGGGTCTTCGCGAAGGGCGGCGCGCAGGGCCTGGGCGAAGTTCATCGAGTCGTGGCCGATCTCGCGCTGGCTCATCACGCACTTCTTGTCCTGGTGCACGAACTCGATCGGGTCCTCGATGGTGACGATGTGGTCGTTCCGGCTCCGGTTCATGAAGTCGATCATGGAGGCGAGGCTGGTCGACTTGCCGGAGCCGGTGATCCCGGTGACCAGGATCATCCCGCGGCGCTCCATCGACAGCCGCTCGAGCACCTTGGGCAGGTGCAGCTCCTGGAAGGCGGGGATGCGCTCGGGCACGTGCCGGAAGACGCCACGCACCTCGCCCATGGCGAGGAAGAGGTTGCAGCGGAAGCGACCGATCCCGGGCAGCATGTAGCCCAGGTCCATCTCGCGTCCCTCCAGCAGCATGCCGACCCGGCGCTCGCCCAGCAGGCTCTCGGCCATCTTGTCGATGAACTCGCGGGTGACCATGGGCAGGTCGTCCTGCACCTCGAGATGGCCGTGGATCCTGAGGATCGGCTTCGAACCCGACTTCAGATGCAGGTCCGAGGCCTTGCGCTGCGCCGTCTCCGACAGCAGCTGCTGGAGTTCCATCGTCGCTCGCTCCTACTTGGCCGTCTTCTCCGGGGCCGGGGCCGGCGCCGCCCCTCCGATTGGCCTGAGGCCCAGGGCGTCGCGGACTTTGGCCTCGACTTCGACCAAGATCTTGGGATTTTCCTTCAGGTACCGCTTGGCGTTCTCGCGGCCCTGACCGATCCGCTCACTCTTATAGGTGTACCAAGTACCGGATTTTTCGACAACATTGTGCTCCGAGGCCAGGTCCAGGACCGACCCCTCCTTGGAGATGCCCTCCCCGTAAATGACGTCGAACTCGGCCTCCCGGAAGGGCGGAGAGAGCTTGTTCTTCACCACTTTGACCTTGGTCCGGACCCCGACCGCCTCGGTGCCATTCTTGATGGTGTCCTGGCGCCGGATGTCCAGCCGGATCGAGGAGTAGAACTTGAGCGCCCGGCCCCCGGTGGTGGTCTCGGGGGAGCCGAACATGACCCCGATCTTCTCCCGGATCTGGTTGATGAAGATGACCGAGCCGCCCGAGCGGGCGATGGCAGCGGTCAGCTTCCGGAGGGCCTGCGACATCAGGCGAGCCTGGAGGCCCGGCAAGGAGTCGCCCATGTCGCCGTCGAGCTCCGCCCGCGGTACCAACGCGGCGACCGAGTCGATCACGATGGCGTCGACCGCGTTGGAGCGGACCAGGGTCTCGGCGATCTCGAGCGCCTGCTCGCCGGTGTCGGGCTGCGAGATCAGCAACTCGTCGGTGTTGACGCCCAGGTTCTTGGCGTAGATCGGATCGAGCGCGTGCTCGGCGTCGATGAACGCGGCGGTCCCGCCCATGCGCTGGGCCTCCGAGATGATGTGGAGCGCCAGCGTGGTCTTGCCGGACGACTCCGGACCGTAGATCTCGGTGATGCGCCCGCGCGGAATGCCGCCGATCCCGAGCGCCACGTCGAGCTGCATGGCGCCGGTGGGAATGACGGCGATCTCGTCGAACGCCCCGTTCTGGCCCAGGCGCATGATCGCGCCTTTCCCGAACTGGCGGTCGATCGAGGCAATCGCTAGGTCCAGGGCCTGGCGGCGGTCGGTCTTCACATCAGCCATGCTGATCTCCTCGACTGGGCGTGGAAGGAGCCCTGGCGGGCTCGAGGGGTAGACAGAAACACGCGGTAGTTCAACAAGTTCTCCCATGATACGAGCGCGCCCCGATCAAAGTCAACGCAGGCGCCCGTCGCATCCGAGCCGCAGTGTGGAATCTGGCGCACGCCGTGTCAATGTCCCCACTTCGATACAGCCCGCGACCGCGCCCGCTCAGGCCGGGCCGCTCGACGCCCCACCGCCGCCCAGCGGAGCGGCGTGCCGGATGGTGTAGCGCGCCCCCCGCGGCGAGAGCTCGCTGCGCATCAGGGCCAGCTCGACGATTCGCAGCGTGCCGAACCGGGTGGTCGCCGCCTGGGCCAGGGCCTGGCGCAGCGCCGGGCCGGCCTCGCGGCGCCAGCGGCGCTCGTCGTACACCCGTCCGATCGTGAGATGGGGATGCCAGGCGCGGTCTTCTCGCGGGAATCCTTCGCGAGACAGGGCCTCGGCCACCCGCGCCTGCAGGGCGCGAGCCTCGAGCGCGCCGTGGGCCAGCCCGACCCAGAGGATGCGCGGACGCTCGAGCCCGGGAAACGCGCCAATCCCGTGGAGCGTCACCTCGATCGGCGCGCTCGCCCCCGCCGCGTCGTGCAGCGCGGCCTCCGCCGCGGCGAGCCGCTCCTCGGGCTGGTCACCCAGGAACTGCAGCGTCAGGTGCAGGTTCGCGGCGGGCACCCAGGCCACCGCCGGGCCCAGCGGGCGCAGCCGCTCGACCACCGCGGCCACCGCCTCCCGCACCGCGTCGCCGAGGAGGATCGCGACGAAGGCGCGGATCACGCCCGCGGCAGCAGGGCGCGGCGAAGCATGTCGAGCGCGGCCTGCGAGGACTGCCACTTCACCGCCTCCCGGCCGCCCGGAAAGCGGAAGCGCCGGACCGCGATGCGAGTCCCCTCGGGGCCCGGCGCGGCTGCCGCGATGAACACGGTGCCGACCGGCTTGGCGAGGGTGCCGCCGTCGGGCCCCGCGATGCCGGTGACCGCGATCCCGCAGGCCGAGCCCGAGATCCGGCAGATCCCGGCCGCCATCGCCTCGGCCACCGGCGCGCTCACCGCGCCGTGGGCGCGCAGCGTCTCCTCGGGCACGCCCAGGAGCTGCTCCTTGGCCTGGTTCGAGTACACGATCACGCCGCGCTCGACGTAACGGGAGGAGCCGGCGATGTTGGTGAGCCGGTGGCCGACCAGGCCGCCGGTGCAGGACTCGGCCATCGACACGGTGAGGTGCCGATCCAGCAGCAGGCGACCGACGACGACCTCCAGCGTGTCCTCATCGCGGCCCCAGCAATCGGGCCCGAGCGCCTCGCGGATCTCCCGCTCGACCGGCGCCAGCGCCGCCTCGGCGGCCGCGCGGGACTGGGCGCGCGCGCGCAGCTGCACCCACACGTCGCCGTCGACCGGCACGCAGGCGACCGCCACCGGCCCGTCCGTCCCGAGCCAGCGTCCGAGCCGCTCCTCGGCGTCGGCGGGCGCGAGCCCGGTGGTGTGGAGCGTGCGGAGCACCGTCCTCTCACCCGCGCCCGCGCGCTGCCGGGCGAGCGGCCGCAGCTGCTGCTCCACCAGGCTCGCGAGCGCGGCCGAGCCCGCCGGGAGCACCGCCACCGCCGCCCGCTTGCTCTCGAGCACCCACGCGGGCTCGCCCGCGCCCGGCCACAGCACCGCGCCCTGCGGCAGCAGGGCCAGGCGATCGAGCCGGCGTGGCATCGCCTGGCCGCGACGGGCGTAGTCCTCCTCGAGCAGCGCGAGCAGCTTGTCGTTGAGCACGAGGCGGGCCCCGGTCAGCCGCGACAGCGCGCGCCGCACCACCTCGCCGCTCGACCCCCCGGGGTGCGCGAGCACCACCACCAGGGACGCGGCCTCGACGGCGGAGCGCAGCGCCTCCTCGACCGCGGTCTCGTCCTCGTCCACGATCTGGCGCGAGGCCACCGGCACGCCGTCGGCGAGAAGAGCGCGCGCGACCAGGAGCCCGGCCGGGTCGTCGGCCGAGCCGAGCCGGGCCGCGCCCACCGTGACGATCCAGGTCTGGCTCATGGCCTCACGCGGGCACGCCGAAGAGCGCCCGGGCTCCCATGACGAGGACCAGGGCGTAGAGCCCGGCGATGAGGTCGTCCACCATCACGCCCATGCCGCCGGTGAGGGCCTGGCTCTCACGGGCCGGGAACGGTTTCCAGATGTCGAAGAGCCGGAAGAGGAGGAACGCGGTGACCAGCACCGGCAGGGTCCGCGGCAGCACGATCACCGACAGCAGCATGCCCGCGACCTCGTCGATGACGATCACGCCCGGATCCTTGCGGCCGAGCACGCGCTCGACGCGCCCGCCCGCCCAGATGCCGATCAGGATGACCGCGACCAGGGTGACCGCGATCCGCAGCGGCGTGAAGGGCAGGAGCCAGAGCGCGACCGCGGTGACGAAGCTGCCGACCGTGCCCGACGCCACCGGCGAGTAACCGGCCCCGAAGACGCTGGCCAGCACGAAGGCCAGGCGATCGAGGACGCCGAGCGACTTATTCGCCGACGAGCTCGTAGCCGTCCACCTCGACGATGCCGACGTCCGCGAAGCGTCCGGGGGTGAGGCGCGCGTTGCGCAGCAGCACCACGCCGTCGATCTCGGGCGCCTGGCCCGCGGTGCGGCCCTCGAAGGGGAATGCCGGATCCGGGCTCGGCCCGTCGACCAGCACGGTCTGCCGCGTGCCGAAGAGCGCCTTCTGGCGCGGCCAGGCCAGGCGATCCTGGAGGTCCTGCACCTGCTGCGCCCGCTCCGCCATCACCTCGGCCGGGACCTGGTCCGGCATGTCGGCGGCGGGCGTGCCCTCCTCCACCGAGTAGGTGAAGACGCCGAGGCGGTCGAACGCCACGTCCTCCACGAAGGCGAGCAGGTTCTCGAACGCGGCCTCGGTCTCGCCGGGAAAGCCCACCAGCAGCGTGGTGCGCAGGGTGACGCCGGGCAGCGCGTCGCGCAGACGCGCCACGATGTCCTTCATACGCTGGGCGGTCACGCCGCGGCGCATGGCGCGCAGGATCGCGTCGTCGCCGTGCTGCACCGGCATGTCGAGATAGGGCACCACCCGCGCGCGCCGCCACTTCTCGATCAGGCGCTCGGTCACGTGGGCGGGGTGCAGATACATGGGGCGGATCCAGGGCATCGACGTGTCGGACAGCGCCAGGAGCAGGTCGCCGATGTCCCCGTTGCCGGGCAGGTCGCGCCCGTAGGCGAGCGTGTCCTGCGACACCAGGATGGCTTCCTGGATGCCGCGCCGGGCGAGCCCGCTCACCTCCGCCACGATGTCCGTGAGGGGCCGGCTGCGGTGCTTGCCGCGAAACTGGGGGATCGCACAGAAGGTGCACCCCATGTCGCACCCCTCCGCGATCTTGACGTAGGCGTAGGGCACCCGCCCGGTGAGGAGCCGCGGGGTCTGGGCATCGTAGAGATAGCCGGGCGGCGCGGCGCTCACCCACGCCTGGCGGCCGTCGGCCTGGTTGACCAGGTCCACGATGCGGTGCAGCTCCGAGGTGCCGAGGATCGCGCTGACCTCCGGGATCTCCTTGCTGATCTCGAGCCCGTAGCGCTGGGTGAGGCAACCGGTGACGATGAGCGCCCGGGCCCGGCCGCGCGCCTTCAGATGAGCCAGCTCGAGGATGGTGTTGACCGATTCTTCGCGCGCCCGGTCGATGAAGGCGCAGGTGTTGACCACCAGGCAGTCGGCCGCCTCGGCCGCCGACGCGATCTCGTGGCCGGCCTCGGTCAGCATGCCCAGCATCAGCTCGGAGTCCACCTGGTTCTTGGGGCACCCGAGCGTCGTGAAATGGACTTTCATGGCGGGACGTTATGATCCCACAGCGACTCCGGCCCCGTCAACGAGTCGAGGGGAACCGTGATTGACGCTCGTGGGTTGATCCGGTACCCTGCCTGCGATGTCAGCGAACCGGACGATCGTGCTCATCGGTGTCCTGCTGGCTGCGGTGGCCCTGCTCGCGGCCACCGGGCCCGCGATGGCCCACTCGTCCGCACCGATCATCGAGCCCGTGCCTCGGACCCCCGAGGCCTCGAGCGCACCAGAGGCCCCGTCACCGGCCCCGGCCGTCACCGCGCCCGCCGATTCCGCCGGCTTCACGCCGTGGATCGCGGCGGGCGCCCTCGTGGTGGCGGGGGTGGCGCTGCGCCGGCGCCCGCGCCGGATCCTGGTGCTGTGCCTCGCCCTGCTGCTGACGCTGTTCGCGTTCGAGAACGCGCTGCATTCGGTTCACCACGGGCTCGATCCGAAGCAGGTCGACGCCTGCACGATCGCGGCGGCCTCGGCGCACCTGTCCGCGGTCGCGGTCGACGCGATCGTCGAGACCTCGATCGTCCTCGCCGCCGCCGGGCACGCCGCCGAGCCCGACCTTTCGACGCTGCCCGCCCGCTGGCTCGGTCCCGATCAGGGCCGGGCCCCTCCCGCTCCCGCCGCCTAGCCAACCCGAAGCTCGTCCCGCGCCGGTCCGGCTCTCTCGGCCGCGCGGGTCCCGAAGGTTTCGTGCTCTGACTCTGCGCTAGCGGGGAGTACTCCATTGGTCGAGCTGTTACGGTCTCGAGGGGCACCGATCGCGGTGTCGTGCCTGCTCCACCTGGGGCTGGCGACCGGCCTGGTCGTCGGGCAGCACTGGGTGTCCGCCGCGGTCCGCCCGCCGGTCCTGCCGGTAGAGCTGGTCACGCTAGAGACCCAGGAGGAGCCTCCGCGGGAGGCGCCCGCCTCGCCCCCCGCGCCGCGCGCGCCGATCCGGCCCCCGCGGCTCATCGAAGCCCCGCGACCGCAGGCGATGGCTCGAGCGGCCGGGTCGGAGACGCCCCCTCCGGCGCCCGCGCCCGTGACCCAGGTCGCTCCGCCCCCCGCTCCCGAGCCGGTCAGCAGCGGCACCCCGCTCGCTCCCACGGAGTCACCCGCCGCACCGGCCAATCCCACCACGACCATCGTGTCCTCTCTGTCGGGCGCGCTGGCGCCCGCCGTCGCCGCGGTCGGCCCGTTGGCCGCCGCGATCTCAGAAAGCGTGACGCGGCAGGCGCGCCCCCAGGGCGGCTACCAGGTGCGGCCCAGCTACCCGGCGACCCCGCGCCGGCTCGGCATCCAGGGGACGACCCTCCTGCGCGTGCACGTGCTTGCCGACGGACGGATCGGGGACGTGCTCGTCGAGAAGTCCGCCGGGCATCCCGAGCTGGACGACGCGGCGACGGACGCGGTGAAGCGCTGGCGCTTCGACCCCGCGCGCCGGGGATCCGACGCGGTCGCGATGTGGGTGCTCTTGCCGGTGGAATTCAAGCTGCGCTAGACGCGAGGAGATCCAGCCCCTATGCATCTTCATATCGTGTGGCCTCACCTGCTCGTCGTCGTGGCCGGCGTGCTCGCCCTGGCCGGCGCCGCCCTCGCCCAGACCGGCCCCACGCCGGTCCTGCCGCCGGTAGTGGTGGAGAGCGGACGCGGCATCGACGAGCGCCGGCGCACCGAGGAGGAGGCGCGCGAGGAGCTCCAGCGCGTGCCCGGCGGCACCGAGGTCGTGGGCCAGCAGAAGATCGAGGAGTCGCGGGCGGCCAACCTGAAGGACGCGCTCGACTTCGTGCCGGGCGTGCTCGTCCAGCCGCGCTTCGGCGCCGCCGACGAGAGCCAGCTCTCGATCCGTGGCTCGGGCCTGCGCAACAACTTCCACCTGCGCGGCGTCACCGTGCTGATCGACGGCTTCCCGTATGGTGACGCCGACGGCTTCGCCGATTTCGAGTCGCTCGAGCTGCTCACCACCAAGCGGCTCGAGGTCTACAAGGGCGCCAACGCGCTGCGCTTCGGCGGCTACACCCTGGGGGGCGCCATCAACTACGTGAGCAAGACCGGTTACGACGCCGCGCCGATCGAGCTGCGCAGCGAGGCCGGCTCCTTCGGCTTCCTCAAGAACTACGTGGGCACCGGCCAGGTCTACGGCCCGTTCGATCTCTACGTGGGCCTCAGCGACACCGAGCTGAACGGCTTCCGCCAGCACGGCGACCAGCTCCGGCGCCGCGCCTACGCGACCTTCGGCTACCGCCTCCCCGGTGGCACCACCGTGCGGCTCGACCTCGGCTACGTCCGTAGCGAGGAGAACCTCCCCGGCGCCCTCACCCAGCAGGAGATGGACCGCAATCCGCGGCAGCGGAACCCGGTCAATGCCCCGTTCAAGGAGGCCCGCGACTACGACTACAGCCGCGGCGCCCTCACGGTGCGCACCCCGCTCGGCGAGGACCAGGCGCTCGAGTGGTACACCCAGCTCAACTACCAGGACCTCGATCACCCGCTGTCCTTCGCGATCATCGACGACACCACCTACAGCTACGGCACCGAGCTGCGCTACGTGCTGACCGCGCCGCTCGCGGGGCTGGCCAACCGGTTCACCGCGGGCCTGCAGTTCTTCGGGACCCGGCAGATCGACGTCAACTTCGCCAACGTGGTCGGCAACCGGGGCGCCAAGACCAAGGACCAGTTCAACATCGCGAACACGGTGGCCGGCTACCTCGAGGACCAGCTCGACCTGACGCGCACCTTCACCGCGATCGTGGGCGGCCGCGGGGTCTACACCACCCGCGAGGTCCGTGACCGCTTCCTGAGCGACGGCAACCAATCCGACGCGGTGGACTTCGCGGCCGCCTCCCCGCGCGCCGGCTTCATCTGGAAGCCCGCGCCGACGGTGCAGGTCTTCGGCAACGCGAGCCACGCCTACGAGCCCCCGCTCCTCCTCGAGATCACCGCCCCCGGCCAGCTCGCGGGCAACCTGGGCCAGCTCGCGGCGCAGAAGTCGTGGCAGTTCGAGGTCGGCACGCGCGGCACGGTCGGCGAGCGCCTGGCCTGGGACGTCTTGGTCTACGACATCGAGCTGTGGGACGAGATCCAGAACGTCAACGTGCAGCCCTTCCCGGGCGCGGGCTTCACGATCCCCCGCTTTCGCAACATCGACCGCTCGCGGCACACCGGCGTGGAGGTCGGTCTCGACCTGCTGCTCGTGAAGGACATCCTCCCGCGGATCGGCCTCGGCCGGACCGGCGACGCCCTGCGGGCCCGCGGCGCCTACACCTGGTCGCGCTTCAAGTTCGTGGACGACGTCAACTTCGGCAACAACGACCTGCCGGGCGCGCCGGCGCACTTCATCCAGGCCGAGCTGCG